>NZ_CP090051.1:3229557-3552513 GCF_021391335.1 Allobranchiibius sp. GilTou73
GCTCACCCGAGAGCGCGCTCTCCAGGATCTTCTCCTTGCGCACGTAATGCGCGAATCGCTCGTGGTCGCCGGGCTCCTGCTCCTGGTGGACCACTTCCTCGCGCTCGAGGACCGACGTGGAGGTGCGCGGGCCGCTCGGCTGCTCCAACGGGCTGGGTGGGGAGTCGGGGCGATCCAGTGGTGAGGTCATCCCTGAAGTGTAGATTCCGCCGGCCACCCGGTCAGTTCAGCGAGGGATCCGCCGGGTAGGACGCAAGGAAGCGCAACGTGCCGCGCTGGCGCCGTAGGACGCTGGCCCAGAGGTCACCGGGCTGCAGCGTGAACGCGTCCTCGGCCTCGGCGTCCACCACGAACCAGGACCCCATGTCGATCTCGCCCTCCAACTGCCCCCGGACCAGCCGGCGTAGCCGGCGAAGATGCGGATGCCCGCGACCTCCGGGACGACCACGAGCGGCGGCGCGTCGAGGTCGACCAGACCGACCGCCCCGAACAACCGCTTGATGCCGACCGATTCGGTGGTGCCGGGCATCCGGACCAGGCCGAGCGCGGTGTCCATGGACACCGGCCCGCCCTGGAAGATCAGCGGCGGAGCGTTGACGTGCTCCTGCCAACCGGGCAGGACCGAGTCGACATCGGCCGCCAGCGGTCGGTTGAGGACCAGCCCGTGCGCACCGTCGTCGTCGTGATGCAGGACGAGGACGACGCTGCGGTCGAAGACGTCGCCCTCGGCGTCCTCCTCGCTGCCGATGCCCTCGCGCGGGGAGGCGATCAGCAGCCGACCGGTGAGATCGTCCATGCCGTTCATTCTGCCCCGCGCGAGACTCGAGGGTCAGCCCCTCGGTCGACCTCGGTAGGGCCCGTCGGTACGACGACCGGAGCCGCCACCGGGACCGCCTCGGTAGTTGCCCGGACGACCGCTACCGCCACGGCTGGAGCCGCCACGACCGCCGCCGCGACCCGCCTCGCGCTGGGGGGTGAGGATGCGGTGCAGGTCCTGGTCGGAGATCGAGCGCTCCTGCGGAGTGCGGCCACCGGTGGCCCGGATGACCTCGTCGCCCGGACGCGCACGCTGCAGGCCCGACTCCACGCCCGCCTGCTCCAGCAGCCGGGTGACGGCCTTGCGCTGATGCGGCAGGGCCAGGGTGACGACGGTGCCGGCCTCGCCCGCACGCGCCGTACGTCCGGCACGGTGCAGGTAGTCCTTGTGGTCCGCCGGCGGGTCGACCTGCAGCACCACACCCACGTCGTCGACGTGGATACCGCGCGCGGCGACATCCGTCGCGACGAGGACGGGGATGCGGCCGTCCTTGAAGGCGCTCAGCACCTTGTTGCGCTGGCCCTGGTTGAGGCCGCCGTGCAGTGCGGCCGCGAGGACGCCCTGCTCGCGCAGTTCGCTGGCGATGCGGTCCGCGCCGAGCTTGGTGCGGGAGAAGACCACGGTGCGGCCCTCGCGGTTCGCGACCTCGGCCGTGACGACCTTCTTGTCACGCGGCTCGATGAGTAGCGCGTGGTGCGCCATGTTGGTCACGCTCACCGTGCCGTCGTCGGTGGAATGGGTGACCGGGTCGATCAGATAACGGTCGACGACGGTGTCGATGCCACGGTCCAGCGTCGCGGAGAAGAGCAGGCGCTGACCGCCGGCGGGGACGTCGTCGAGGATCTTGGTGATGTCCTCCAGGAAGCCCATCTCGGCCATGTGGTCGGCCTCGTCCAGCACCGCGATCTCGACGCGCGACAGGTCGGCCGCACCGCGGTCGATGAGGTCCATCAGACGGCCGGGCGTGGCGATGAGCAGGTCCACGCCGCGGGCCAGGGCCTGCAGCTGCGGCTCGTACGGCATACCGCCGGCGACCAGCTTGTGGTGCAGACCGATGGCGTGCACCAGCGGCTGCAGCGCGTCGGCGACCTGCATGGCCAGCTCACGGGTCGGCACCAGCACGATCGCGCGGGGGCAGCCCGGGCGTGCCTTGCCGCCCTGCGCGAGCCGGGTGAGGGCGGGCAGGCCGAAGGCCAGCGTCTTACCGGACCCGGTGCGGCCGCGGCCGAGCACGTCGCGCCCGGCGAGTGCGTCCGGGATGGTCGCCTCCTGGATCGGGAACGGCGTGGTGATGCCGTCGCGGGCCAAGCGGCGTACGAGCGGCTCGGGCAGGCCGAGCGCCTCGAACCCGTTGGGGCCGTCGGGAGTGTGAACCGCCGCCTTCTCGGGCGCCGCCGGGGCGGTGTCGACGGGGGCGATCTGCTGGGTCACGGGTGAATCTGCCTTCGGCTCGAAGCGGTGATCGGTGCGGGGATAGGTGCGCTCATCGCTGCGCGGGCGGCTGGACCGGTGCTCGTCGCGGGGACCGCGGCCGTAACTGGGACGGTCCTCGCGGTTGCCGTAGGAGCGACGCTCGCCACGGTCGTCGCGGTTGTAGCTGGGCCGGTCACTGCGATTGCTCGGCGTCCGGCGCTCGCCGCCGCGTTCGTCACGGTCGGCACGGTTGTAGCGGGGACGGTCATCGCGATTGCCGTAGGAACGCGGCTCGCTGCGGTCGCTGCGGTTGTAGGTCGGACGGTCGTCGCGGTTGTAGGAGGGCCGGTCACCGCGCTCGCCCCGGTTGCTCGGGGTTCGGCGCTCACCGCGGTCGGCACGGTTGTAGCTGGGCCGGTCATCCCGGTTGCCGTACGAACGGGGCTCACTGCGGTCGCTGCGGTTGTCCCGGTTGTAGCTGGGCCGGTCCTCGCGGTTGCCGTAGGAGCGGCGCTCCCCACGGTCCGCACGGTCGTCGCGGTTGTACGACGGGCGCTGGTCGCGGCTGCCGTACGAGCGCGGGCCACCTGCCGAGCCCTGCCGGCGGTCAGCGGATCGCGGACCCTCGGCCGAGCGGCTGGGCGCGCCGTCCGCGCGGCGGACGGGTGCGCGCTGCGCCTCGAGCTTCTGGGCTCGGCTCCAGCGTTGCTTCTTGGGGCCGGACTGTTTGGGGGTGCTCATCTCTCGTGCCTCTCAGATATGGGCGCGCACAGACCACCGCTGAACATGTCGAAGTGACCGGACCGAATGAGTCCGTGTCGACAGGAGCGGGAGCGCATGGCGCCGTCGAAGATCTCGGCGCCCATACATGAAAGTCGGCCCGCTGCAGACTGCAGGAGTAGGTGGGCCGATCAAAAGAGAGAACGCAAGATCGCGTGAATACTCGACAACCGTAGCCGATCTCGCGGTCACCTTCGAATCCGAAACGTCTCGAACTGCGCGAACAGCCCACGAAGTGACCCATCTCACCGGCGAAGACCCGCGAACCGGTCCCCCATCGCCCTTGACGGCAGTTTGAGCAAGTGCTCAAATTGCCGAATGGACAGATTTGAGCGAGTGCTCAAGGCGCCGCTACCGGCTCCCTACCCCGCGATGCGCACGATCTCGGCGCGGGCCGACGGCTCGTTGCGGTCACCCACGTCGTGGGTCTCGGATATGGCCGCGTACCTGCTGTGGGCGACCACCGCGGCCGCAGTGGCGACATTCGGAGTCGTCACCGTGCTGACGGCGGGCATCGGCGTCATCTTCTTCCCAGCGGTCGCGGTCATCGCCGTGGGTGCGGTTCTCGCCTGTCGCGGTCGGCCGCACAGTTTCTGGGGCGTCCTGCTGTTCCCTGCATTCGCAGTCCCCGCGGCTGCGTTCGTACTCTGGCGCGGATCGCGGAACCGGGAGTGCAGCGTCGAAGCCAGTTGCGTGGTGGGCCACCGATGCACCCAGACGACGGTGTGCACCCACGATCCACCCCCACCGGGGAACGTCTCGGTCTACCTCGCCATCTGCATCGGCCTGGCGCTGGTGTCGATCGCTCTCTTCGTCATCGCCGGTCGTCGCAGCAAGCGGCGACAGCGGGCACGCCAGAGGGCGGCCGGCTGACGGATGTGGACGAGTCCTGGCCCCGGTGCCCTAGCGTGCGGTGCGATGAACGACACCAGGACCAAGCTGCTGGACGCCACCGACACCGTGCTGCGGGAGGACGGGATCGGTGCGTTGTCCGCGCGGGCCGTGGCCACCCGGGCGGGGGTCAATCAGGCCCTGGTCTTCTATCACTTCGGCACCGTCGCGGAGCTGGTCGACCTGGCCTGCCGCACCGCCCTGGACACCCGGGTCGCCGCGTACGCCGACCGCTTCGACGCGATCGACGACATCGAGGCCTTCCTCGTGCTGGCGCGGGAGTTGAACGCCGAGGAACGCCGCGCCGGGAACGTCGCGATGATGGCCCAGCTGCTCGCGGCCGGCCAGTACGACGAGGCGCTGGCGAGCACCGCCAGGTACTGCCTGGGTCAGTGGTCCGAGCAGGTCGAGCGCGTCCTGCGCCGAGTGCTGAGGAGTCACCCCGTCGCGGACCTGATCGACGTCGGCGGCCTGGCGCATGCCGTGACGTGCGGCTTCGTCGGGGTGGAGTTGATGCAGGGCGTCGAAGCGGACGGCGCGGACGCCGCGCTCGCCACCCTCGACCAGATTGCCGCTCTGCTCGATGTGTTCGACGACCTGGGGCCCGTCGCCCGGCGCGCCGTCGCCTCCCGGCTTCGACGCAGCAGTCACCAGCGCAGGCGCTGACCGCGGACGGTCAGACGGTCGCCTCATCCGGTTGGCTGACCGCCATCCGGTGGTCCCGGCCCCCGGCCGCGTCGACGACCGCCTTGGCGACCACGGAGGAGATACCCGGGTGGAAGACGCTGGGGATGATGTACGCGGCGTTCAGCTCCTCCCGCTTGACCACGCCGGAGAGCGCGACAGCGGCCGCCAGCATGATGTCGAGGGTGATGTCGGTGGCCGCCGCGTCCAGCAGCCCCCGGAAGACACCGGGGAAGACCAGCACGTTGTTGATCTGGTTGGCGAAGTCGCTGCGCCCGGTCGCGACGACCGCCGCGTGCGCGGCCGCCTCCGTGGGGTCGACCTCCGGCTTGGGGTTGGCCAGCGCGAAGACGATCGAGTCCGGCGCCATGGTGGCGATGTCGTCGCCGGTGAGCAGGTCGGGCGCGGACACCCCGATGAAGACGTCGGCGCCGCGTACGGCGTCCTTGAGGCTGCCGGTCACCCCGCGCGGATTGGTGTGCTCGGCCACCCATGCCAGCGTCGAGGTGGTGTCGCCCGCGATGTCGGGGCGGTCGCGATGCACGACGCCGTCGATGTCGGCCAGCACCAGGTCGCGGGCGCCGGCGTGCAGCATCAGGCGGGTGATCGCCGTACCCGCGGCGCCGGCACCGCTCTGCACGATGCGCACGTCGGCCAGGTCCTTGCCGACCACGCGCAGCGCGTTGCGCAACGCGGCGAGCACCACGATCGCCGTGCCGTGCTGGTCGTCGTGGAAGACCGGGATGTCCAACTCCTCCCGCAGCCGGCGCTCGATGTCGAAGCAGCGCGGCGCGGAGATGTCCTCCAGGTTGATCCCGGCGAAGACGGGTGCGATGGCCTTCACGGTCCGCACGATCTCGTCCTCGTCGGTGGTGTCCAGGCAGATCGGGAACGCGTCGATGTCGGCGAACCGCTTGAACAGCGCCGCCTTGCCCTCCATCACCGGCATCGCGGCCAGGGGCCCGATGTTGCCCAGTCCGAGGACCGCGGTGCCGTCGGTGACCACGGCGACGGTGTTGCGCTTGATGGTGAGCCGACGCGCGTCCTCGGGGTGCTCGAAGATCGCCATGCACACCCGCGCGACGCCCGGGGTGTAGATCATCGACAGGTCGTCGCGGTTGCGGATCGGCACCTTGGACTCGATCTTCAGCTTGCCGCCGAGGTGCGCGAGGAAGGTCCGGTCGCTGACCTTGCGGATGTCGACACCGTCGATCGAGCGCATGGCCTCGACCAGGTCGTCGGCGTGGTCGGCGTCCCGGGCCGCTGCGGTTACGTCGACCTGCATGCGCGCCGTGTCGGAGGAGCTGATGTCCAGTGCGGTCACCAGGCCGCCGGCCCGCTCGACCGCACCGGTCAGTTCGCTGACGGCAGTGGGACGTCCGGGCAGTTCCAGCCGGACGATGATGGAGTTCGAAACCGAAGGCATGGCAGGCATGCCACACATTCAAGTTCATCCCGGCCGTACCGGGCAGTCGGGGTGGTGGTGACTCAACAGTGCGACGTGCCGGGAGTGGAGGTGGCGGGAATCGAACCCGCGTCCGCTGAACGCGCTCCAGGGCTTCTCCGGGTGCAGTGCGCAAAGGATTTTCTCGGCCCCAGGGCTCGCGCGCACACGTTCCCTGACAGGCCCAGCCGAGTAAGAGTCCCGTGTCGCCCCTCGGCGTGACGACACAGCAAGTTCTCTAGCTGACGCCAGACTCTGAGTCGAGAACTACCTCAGGCTGACGGACTTCGAGGCTCGCTCAGGCGGCGAGGGCGAAGTCGGTGCGCTTGGAATTGGCACCTATTGGTTTTGCACAGATCGTTAACGAGATAACTGTGCATCCTCGACCCGCTTCCCCTGAAAGGTCGGTCAACGTCGAAACCGATCACCCCCAAGTTGCGGGCACGTCGCACTGTTGAGTTGTCGCCGGCCACGAGGGTCGACGTCGTCCATCGTAGGCGTCAACGCTCCCCCGGGCGAACACATTCCTTTGTCCACGCCCCAACACCGCTGCCGCCGAACGGCACTCAGACGTACGACGGCCGCAACGGGTAGTCCGCGACGCCGTCGGCGCCGATCTTCTGGCCGAGCACCTGGTGCAGCTGGATGTTGTTGCGGGCGAAGCCCAGCGACGAGCCGGCGAGGTAGAGGCCCCAGATCCTGGCGATCGGCAGACCCGCGTCCTGCACGCACTCGTCCCAGTGCTCCTCCAGGCGGTGCGCCCAGGCAGCGCAGGTGCGCGCGTAGTGCTCGCGCAGATCCTCCAGGTGCCGGACCTCGAAACCCTGGTCCTGCATGGCGGAGGTGATCACGCCGACACCGGTGAGCTCGCCGTCGGGGAAGACGTAGCGGTTGATGAACCCCCCGCGGGTGAGCGCCGGCGTCTTGGTGTCCGGCCGGGTGATGCAGTGGTTCAGCAATCGGCCGCCCGGACGCAGCTTGGAGTAGAGGAAGCTGAAGTACGCCGGGTAGTTCTTCACCCCGATGTGCTCGGTCAGACCGATCGAGCTGACGGCGTCGAAGTCGGACTCGGTGACGTCGCGGTAGTCCAGGTAACGCACCTCGGCCCGGTCGTCCAGGCCCATCTGCTTGATCTTCTGGTCCGCCCAGGTGGCCTGGTTGCGCGACAGGGTCACTCCGAGCGCCGTGACGCCGTAGTGCTCCACCGCGTGCCGCACCATGCCGCCCCAGCCGCAACCGACGTCGAGCAGTCGCTGTCCGGGCTGCAGATCGAGCTTGCGGCACACCAGGTCGTACTTGTTGGCCTGCGCCTCGTCCAGCGTCGCGTCGTTCGTCGGATAGCAGGCGCAGGTGTAGGTCATCGAGTCACCGAGCACCAGCTCGTAGAACTCGTTGCTGACGTCGTAGTGATAGCGGATCGCGTCGGCGTCCCGCTTGCGGGAGTGACGCAGTCCTTCCAGGCCGCGGCGCCACTGCGGCGGCTGCTCCTGGTCCGGCAGCGGGGGCACCTGGAAGTTCTTGATCCCGAGTGACTTCGCGATCTTCGGCAGCCGCGTCAGCTGCGGGCGCTTGACCTGGAAATCAGTCATGAAGAGGTTGAGGAAGTCGTAGGGGTTGCCCGGCGGGACTCCGTGCAACTCCAGGTCGCCCATCAGATAGGCGCGCACCAGTCCGAGCTCGCCGGGAGCGGTCACCATGTAGCGCAGCGCACGCTCGTTGCGCAGCTCGATCGCGTACGGCGCCTCGGGATTGCCACCCGACGACCCGTCGTACGCCGTCACCTTCAGCGGCAACTCGGTGCCGAACAGCTCGTCGAACACCTCACCAATCGTCATCGTCATCGACGCTTCACCGCCTTCGTGTAGAGGTCGGGCAGTCGCCCGTCCGGGTCGTAGGCCTTCTTGACCAGTTCGTAGGTCGTGCCGCCGTACATCGCCCAGAACTCCTCGGGCTCGTAGTAGGCGTCGCTGTAGAGGGACTTGTGTCCGTCGAGCGCGTGCACCACGCGCTCGATCTCGCGGTTGACGTCGCCGTCCTGGGCGCCGTCGGCGATCGCCACCGTCGACCAGAAGCCGACGTTGACGTAGGTCTCGCCGGTCCGCATCGGGTAGAGCGGCCACGGCCTGCCCTCCCCGTGCGACGCGGTCGGCACGTCGCGAAGACGCATGGGGCACAACCAGATCGGCTCGATCGGCACCTCGCGCAGGAACCACTCGAGGAACTCCTGCGTGCGCCCCAGCGGCAGCTCGACGTCCTGCACGACGCGCTCGCGCGCGGGCTTGCCGCGGCGTGCGTCGATTCCGGCCATCACCCCGTGCCGGGTCTCGAAGCGGATGATCCGGGAGTAGACGTCGCTGCGCAGGTAGCGGCGCGGCACCAGGCGGCGTACCCGAGGGTTCTGCAGTCCGAGCGCGCGGTTGCACCAGAACCAGTCGGTGTCCCACCGCCAGATGTAGTCCAGCGTGCTCAGGTAGTCCTCGGTGCGCGACTGGATGGAGCGGTAGAAGATCTGCTGACCGGTGTAGTCCGAGGTGTACGGCGCGTGCCCGGTGAAGGTGCCCAGCACCAGGTAGCTCTCCTCACCGGAGAAGACCACCCCGTCCACGAAGTCGACGCGCTCGCCGTCGTGTTCGCGGCTCTCGACCACCGATCCCATGACGTCGACGAGATCGCCCAGGAGCTCGAAGCGCACGTGGCGCAGGTGCACGTAGGGCTCGATCGGGTCGAGCGCGATCTTCAGCCGGACGCTGTAGCCGAGCGACCCGTAGGAGTTGGGGAAGGCGTGGAAGAGGTCGGCGTGCTCGCCGTCCGCGGTCGCGGTGACGATCTCGCCGGCACCGGTCAGGATGTCCATCTCCAGCACCGACTCGTGCGGCAGCCCGTTGCGGAAGGAGCTCGACTCGATGCCGAGGCCGGTCACGGCGCCGCCGAGGGTGATGGTGCGCAGCTGCGGCACGACGTACGGCATGAGTCCGTGGGGAAGCGTTGCGGCACAAAGGGTCTCGTACGTCGCCATGCCCTGGACGTCGGCCGTCCGGGCCACCGGGTCGACCTCGATCACGCCGTCGAGTCGGGACACGTCCAGACCGGGCTGATGGATGTCGTCGCGGGCGCGGAACAGGTTGGAGGTCTTCTTCGCCAGCCGCACCGGGCGGCCGGGCGGGATGCGACGTAGCTGCTCGACCAGTCCGGCGGCCGCCTCCGTGTGCCGTCGCCAGCCGATCGTTCCTGCCCCTACCGCTGCCACCGGGCTCGCCTCGACCTTCCATCGGTGCTGTGTGTCCTACGACGTCCGTCTCCGACCTGCCTCGTGCTGTCGCACTGCAGACCGGGCAATACCGCACATTAGCGACGTCCAGGCGCAGCCCCGTACAAGATCAGGGCCGGCCGAGCGCACTGTGAGCGCCCTCACAGGCCGCCCCGGTTGCACGTTGCGTGCGAGAGGTGCAGGATGAAACGAAACAGTACCGTTCCATCCGGTTGTCCTCGCAGCAGACCTCGGGGCCAACTTCACGTCCAGCGGAGGTATTCCCCATGAGCTCGACCGGCGCAGCCGTCGCTGCACCTGCCGCTGCTCGGCCCCGGGTCGAGGGCGACCGCGAACGCGAGATCCTCGCGGGTGCGATCACCGTGCTGCTGGAGAGCGGTTACGACCGGTTGACCTTCGACGCGGTGGCCGCACACGTGCGGGCCAGCAAGGCCACCTTGTACCGCCGCTGGAAGTCCAAGGCGGATCTGGTCGTGGCGGCGGTCGAGGCGCACGCGTGTCCGGACGGCGCGGACAGCCTTCCGGACGTACCGAACAGCGGATGCCTGAAGACCGACCTGGTCGCCATGTTCTGTCCCGCGCACGAGCTGCCCACCGAGCTGTCCCAGGTGATGGCCGCCGTCCTGCCGGCACTGCACCGGGACGCGGAGTTCACCCGGCTGTTCACCGAGAAATTCATTGCTCCGCGGATGGAGGGTCTGCGTATCGTGCTCGAGCGCGCACAACGTCGTGGCGAGGTCGGCGCGAATGCTGATCTGGACCTGCTGGCCGCGGTCCTCCCCGCCCTGAAATTCCATCACGTCGTGATGCTCGACGAGTGTCCGACGCCGGCTCGACTGCAACACATCATCGAGCAGGTCCTGCTTCCGGCATGCGCCGCCGGAACAGACCGCAGCACTGTCGGTACCGACGCCTAGCGTCGATCACGACGACGACAGAGAAACCGACGCGCCGCTCACTCAGTCCGAATCAGTTCGCCCCCGAAGGAGTCCCCATGTCCGTCACCACGCAGAAGTCGGTCGAGACGACCGAGCCACCACCAGGCACGCGTCATCTCGGCATCGCGCTGATCGTCATCGCGTTCGCCCAGCTGATGATCGTGCTCGATGCCACCATCGTGAACATCGCGCTTCCGCGCATCCAGCGTGACGCGTCCCAGCACCTCTCGCAGGCCGACCAGGTGCAGTGGGTCGTCACCGCGTACGCACTCGCGCTGGGCAGCCTGCTGCTGCTGGGAGGGCGCCTCGGTGACCTGTTCGGTCGCCGCAAGATGTTCGTCCTCGGCGTCGGGATCTTCTCCATCGCCTCGCTGCTCGGTGGTCTCGCGCCCACCGGCACGCTGCTCATCTCCGCCCGGGTCCTGCAGGGCGTCGGCGCCGCGCTGGCCCAGCCGGCCGCCCTGGCCCTGATCAACACGACGTTCCCGGTCGGCAAGGAGCGCAACCGTGCCATGGCGGTCTACGCCGCCATGTCCGGCATGGGTGCCGCCGTCGGCCTCATCCTCGGCGGATTCCTCACCCAGGCGCTCGGCTGGGAGTGGACTTTCTTCATCAACGTGCCCATCGGCCTGGCGGTCGCGATCGCCGCGCCGCGGGTCCTCGTGGAGTCAGAAGGACACGACGGACGCCTGGACATTCCGGGTGCCGTCACCGCCACCGCCGGTCTGTTCGGCATCGTCTACGGCCTGTCGCACGCCGGCGGTCACTCCTGGGGTGATGCGCTCTCGCTGGTGCCACTCGGCCTCGGCCTCGCCCTGCTCGTCGTTTTCGTGATCGTCGAGAGCCGCGTGCAGCACCCGCTGCTGCCGCTGCGCATCGTCGCCGACCGCACCCGCGGGGTGAGCCTCTTCGCGATGCTCATCGTGGGCGCCGGGATGTTCGCGATGTTCTTCTTCCTCGGCCTGTTCCTGCAGCAGGTGCTGGGATACTCCCCGATCAAGAGCGGTCTGGCGTTCCTGCCGTTCAGTGCCGGCATCGTGGTCGCCGCGGGCATCGCCACCAATGTGGTCGCCCGCATCGACCCGCGCTGGATCGCCGGTTTCGGTGGCATCCTCGCGACGTTCGGCATGTGGGGCTTCACCCACCTGTCGGTCGACTCCGGCTACTGGAGCCACCTGTTCCCCTACATCGTGATCATGTCGCTCGGTATGGGCCTGGTGTTCATCCCGCTGACCTTAACGGCGACCGCGGGCGTCCGTGGCGACGACGCGGGCGCAGCGGCCTCCGCTTTGAACACCATGCAGCAGGTCGGTGGTGCCGTCGGCATCGCGGCGCTGACCACGGTCTTCACGCATGCCGCCACCGCGCACGGCAAGGTGCTCGGTGCTGCCGCGGCCGCCAAGGCCAAGGCGGCAGCTGCCGCAGGTCAGACCCCGACGTCCGCACAGGTGGCTGCCGGCAAGCACCAGATCGCGCTGCACGTCCAGACGTACGCGTCCTCGCACGTGTACTGGGTGGCGGCCGGCATGATCCTGATCGGTGCGCTGAGCCTGTTCGCGTTCCTGACCGTCAGCCACGAGCACCTGCAGACCGACGGCAACGCCGCCGCTCACGTGGGCTGATCCAGCCGGTTCCCGACGAGGGCCGTCACACCGACCGGTGTGGCGGCCCTCTCGTCGTTCCCGTGACCGGGGTGCGAGACACGGGCCGACAGCGCTGACCCAGCTATTAGGGTGCTGCGCACGAGTACGACGTGTCTGCACCGCAGCCGGAAGAGGGAGTCCCCCGTGTTCCGCAAGGTCCTTGTCGCCAACCGAGGTGAGATCGCCGTCCGGGCCTTCCGCGCGGCCACCGAGCTCGGTGCTGCCACCGTCGCGGTCTTCCCCTATGAGGACCGCAAGAGCGAACACCGGATGAAGGCCGACGAGGCCTATCGGATCGGCGAGGTCGGCCATCCCGTCCGCGCGTACCTGGACCCCCAGGAGATCGTCCGGGTCGCCCTGGAGTGCGAGGCCGACGCGGTCTACCCCGGCTACGGCTTCCTGTCGGAGAACCCGGCCCTGGCCGAGGCGTGCGAGGCGGCCGGTGTCACCTTCGTGGGTCCCCCGCCGCAGGTGCTGCACCTGACCGGCAACAAGGCGCACGCGATCGCGGCCGCCAAGGCAGCCGGGCTGCCCACCCTGCGCAGTATCGAGCCCAGTGACGACCTGCAGACCTTGCTCGACGGCGCGGAGCAGATCGGCTATCCGGTCTTCGTCAAGGCCGTCGCCGGTGGTGGCGGTCGCGGTATGCGACGGGTGCAGCGGCCGCAGGAGCTGCGCGAGTCGCTCGAGGCGGCCATGCGGGAGGCGCAGGCGGCGTTCGGCGACGCCACCTGCTTCATCGAGGAGGCGGTGGTGGACCCGCGCCACATCGAGGTGCAGATCCTGGCCGACGCCAAGGGCACCGTGCTGCACCTGTACGAGCGGGACTGCTCGGTGCAGCGGCGCCACCAGAAGGTCGTGGAGATCGCGCCCGCGCCCAATCTGCCCGAGGAACTGCGCGATCGCATGTGCGCGGACGCAGTCGCCTTTGCGCGCGAGATCGGCTATGTCAACGCCGGCACGGTGGAGTTCCTGCTCGACCCGTCGGGTCGCTACGTCTTCATCGAGATGAACCCGCGCATCCAGGTCGAACACACCGTCACCGAGGAGATCACCGACGTCGATCTGGTGTCCTCGCAGCTGCGCATCGCCGCGGGCGAGACGCTCGCCGACCTGGGGATCGCCCAGGAGGACATCCACGTGCGCGGCGCCGCGCTGCAGTGCCGGATCACCACCGAGGACCCCTCGAACGGCTTCCGGCCCGACACCGGCACCATCACGGTCTACCGCTCGGCCGGCGGTTCGGGCGTGCGGCTCGACGGCGGCACCATCTTCGTCGGTGCCGAGGTCAGCGCGCACTTCGACTCGATGCTGGTCAAGCTCACCTGCCGCGGCCGGGACTTCTCGACCGCCGTACGCCGAGCCCGGCGTGCGCTGGCCGAGTTCCGGGTGCGTGGGGTCAGCACCAACATCCCGTTCCTGCAGAGCGTCCTGGAGGAGCCGGACTTCCTGGCCGGGCGGGTCACCACCGCGTTCATCGAGGAGCGACCGCAACTTCTCAACGCGCGCGTCCCCGGCGACCGCGGCACCAAGCTGCTCACCTATCTGGCCCATCAGAGCGTCAACCGGCCGTACGGCTCCTCGACCATCGCGCACTCGGCGCGCAGCAAGCTGCCCGCCGTGGATCCGGACGGGCCGGTGCCCGCCGGGGCCCGCGATCTGCTGCTGCGAGAGGGACCTGAGGCGTTCGCCCGGTCACTGCGAGCACGGACCGCCGTGGGAGTCACGGAGACCACCTACCGGGACGCGCACCAGTCGCTGCTCGCCACCCGGGTGCGCACCCGCGATCTGCTGCACGTGGCGCCGTACACCGCCCGATTGACGCCCGAGCTGCTGTCGGTCGAGGCCTGGGGAGGCGCGACGTACGACGTCGCGCTGCGCTTCCTGTCCGAGGATCCCTGGGACCGGCTGGAGCGGCTGCGCGCCGCGATGCCGAACCTGCCGATCCAGATGCTGCTGCGGGGCCGCAACACGGTGGGCTACACGCCGTACCCGACGCGGGTGACCGACGCCTTCGTGGCCGAGGCCGCCCGTACCGGGGTGGACATCTTCCGCATCTTCGACGCCCTCAACGACATCGAGCAGATGCGACCCGCGATCGACGCGGTGCGCTCCTCGACGTCGGCGGTGGCGGAGGTCGCCCTCTGCTACACCGGCGACCTCTCCAACCCCGGCGAGAAGCTCTACACCCTCGACTACTACCTGCGGCTCGCGGAGCAGATCGTCGATGCCGGCGCGCACATCCTGGCGATCAAGGACATGGCCGGCCTGCTGCGCGCGCCGGCGGCCCGGACGCTCGTATCGGCCCTGCGCGAACGGTTCGACCTGCCGGTGCACCTGCACACCCACGACACCGCGGGTGGGCAGCTCGCGACGCTTCTGTCCGCGATCGACGCCGGGGTCGACGCCGTCGACGCCGCGAGCGCGTCGATGGCGGGCACCACGAGCCAGCCGTCGCTGTCGGCGCTGGTCGCGGCCACCGACGGCACTTCCCGGGCCACCGGTCTGGACCTGCAGTCCGTCTGCGACCTGGAGCCGTACTGGGAGGCGGTCCGCGCGCTCTACAAGCCGTTCGAGTCCGGCCTCGCCTCCCCCACCGGGCGGGTCTATCACCACGAGATCCCCGGCGGCCAGCTGTCCAACCTGCGCCAGCAGGCGATCGCGCTCGGCCTCGGCCATCGCTTCGAGGCGATCGAGGACATGTACGCCGCCGCCAACGCCATGCTCGGCCACATCGTGAAGGTGACCCCGAGCTCCAAGGTCGTCGGCGATCTCGCCCTGTCGCTGGTCGGCGCGGGCATCGACCCGGCCGAGTTCGAGCAGGAGCCGGGGCGGTTCGACATCCCGGACTCGGTGATCGGCTTCCTGGCCGGCGACCTCGGAGACCCGCCGGGGGGCTGGCCCGAGCCGTTCCGCACCAAGGCGCTGCAGGGCCGCACCGTGACCCCGCCGCGGGCGACGTTGTCCGAGGAGGACCAACAGGCACTCGCCCGGATGCCGCGACCGACCCTCAACAGGCTGCTCTTCCCCGGGCCGACGAAGGACTTCGAGCGGTCCAAGGAGCAGTACTACGACCTGTCGCTGCTCGCGACCCGGGAGTTCCTCTACGGGTTGGAGCCGGACGCCGAGTACGAGCTCGACCTGGAGCCGGGCAAGCGGCTGCTGCTGTCCATCCAGTCGATCGGCGAACCGGACGAACGCGGCATGCGCACCGTGATGTGCCTGGTGAACGGTCAGTTGCGTCCTGTGCAGGTCAAGGACGAGAAGGCGAAGGTTGAGGTCACCCAGGCCGAGCGCGCGGACCCGGGCGACAAGACGCAGATCGCGGCGCCGTTCGCCGGGGTCGTCACCCTGTCGGTCGCCGAAGGCGACGCGATCACGGCCGGCTCGGCGGTCGGTTCGATCGAGGCCATGAAGATGGAGGCCGCGATCACCTCGCCGGTCGCCGGGACCGTGCGCCGTGTGGCGCTGAGCGGCCCCGGGCAGGTCGAGGGCGGCGACCTGCTGATCGTGGTCGATCTGGCATGAGCAGATCGCGCGCCGCGCTCGGAGGATGCCTGATGGGCGCCGCCGGGATCCTGCTCACCGCGTGCAGCGGGGGCGGTGGAGCGGCGTCGTACGACGGGCCGAGCAGCTGGCCGGTGCAGACGGCCACCGGGGTGTTCACGACCGGAGCCGTCGACCCCGGATCGAGCGCACGCGCGGCTGTCTCCGCGCCCTCGACCTGGAACCTGACGCGGTCCACGCCCGGCGACCCGAACGTCGATCCGTCGTCCTGGCCGGATGCCGCCACCGTCTTCACCGACAAACAGCTGGTCACCCTGTTCCCCGAGGCGGCCAAGGTCAAGACACCGTCCTGCACGAAGCTCACCCTGCCCGGCGGCGTCAAGACTCCTCGCAACAGCAGCTGCACATGGTCGGTGTCGTTGCCGGAGTCCGGTGGCACCGTGAGCACGGTGACCTTGTCCTTCCACGGGTTCGGCGCGGACGGCCCGATGACCGCGGCCTGGCTCGCGGAGGAACGCACGCAGATCACGGGCAGGATCACCGGCGACGTCTTCTTCACCCCCGGGACGTTCGGCGCGAAGGGCGCCTACTTCCTGTCCAACATGCACTCCTCGGTGCTGGTCTCGAACGGGAAGAACGCCGCCTGGATCGACCTGGACTTCTCCGGCTTCTACCAGGCGTTCGGCAACAACGCCGACAAGACCCTGGCGGGGCTGCGCACCCAGGTCTTCCCCGTGCTGGTCGAGGACCTGGTCGGACGCCTGCCGCGGACGAACGAGGGTGTGCCGCTCGTCGGCACGGCGACCGGAACCACCTCCTGACCCCTCGGCACCCTTCAGCCGGGCCGGCCTCCGGCCACGGTCCATCCCGCGGCGAGCGTGGCGGCCCCCAGGACCGTGACGACCACACCGACCACGGGCGCACCGCCCCGCGCCAGAGTGACTCCGATCAGCACGACGAACACCCCCCACACCAGGGTGGGACTGCGGGCCCCCTCCTCACCCCGCAGCAGCGCGCGGGCGATCAGTGCCGCACCCAGCGCGAAGACCAGGACCACAATCGCGAGCGTCAGCGAACGGCCGGCGTTGGACTCATGCCCTGTGATGGTGCGGATGATCAGCAGCACCCCGAGCACGAGCAGCACCACACCCTGGAGCGCCAGGAGTGCCGCCGGGAGCACCCGACGCCAGGCCGTGGAGAGGCGCGGGGGCGCGGATTCGCGGTCGTTGGATGACACCCGACGATGGTAGGCGGGGGCGTCATGTGACCAAGGACTCACCTTCGAGACCGAAATGCCGGACGGAAACCCTTGTGTCCCAGTGTTGGAGTCTGTGAAAGTAGGAACATCCGTGCGTGACGCGTCGTTGGGTTATGCAACAGGTCGTTGCTGCCGGCTCCAGCCGCTGCGCCGGATCACCAAGCTGACGGACCAAAGTAGCTCCGTGTGCGCTAGCGCACGGGGTTTGATGTGCAAGGAGCGAAAACACATGGATTGGCGCAACCGCGCTGCGTGTCTGGACGAGGACCCCGAGCTGTTCTTCCCCATCGGGAACACCGGCCCCGCCCTGCAGCAGATCGAAGACGCCAAGGCCGTCTGTCGTCGCTGCCCCGTCATCGACACCTGCCTGAAGTGGGCTCTGGAGTCCGGCCAGGACGCCGGCGTCTGGGGCGGACTGTCCGAGGACGAGCGTCGGGCGCTCAAGCGGCGCAACGCCCGCGCCCGCCGCGCCGGCTGACCTCAGCCGCCGCTGACCCGCACCCGGCACCGCACCACCGTCCCGGTTTCGGGGCCGTGCCCCCACGAGATCGACCCGGCCAGGTCGGTGACCAGGGACTGCACGATCTGCGTGCCGAGTCCGGCGCTCGCCACCTCGAAGTCCGGGGGTAGCCCGTTGCCGTCGTCGCGCACCTCCATCACCAGATCGTCCCTTTCGCCGCCGCCACTGGCAGGTGTACGGCGTACGTCCACCTGCACCTGACCCCCTCGGTCGGCGAAGCCGTGCTCGACCGCGTTCTGGACGAGCTCCGCCAGGATCATCGCCAAGGTGGTGGCGTCCTCGGCGGTGAGGAAGCCGAACGAGCCGCTCAAGCTGCCGCTCACCCGGGTGCCGGACCGGTTCGCCAGCTCGATGGCGGCCGAGATGGACCGCTGCGCGATCTCGTCGAAGGACACATGGTCGTCCAGGCGCGCACTGAGCGTGTCGTGCACGTCCGCGATCGTCGCCACCCGGCGGACGGCGTCCTCCAGGGACGCGCGCGCTGCGGGGTCGTCCAGGCGGCGGGCCTGCAGGCGCAGCACGGCGGCGACGGTCTGCAGGTTGTTCTTCACCCGGTGATGGATCTCGCGGATGGTGGCGTCCTTGGTGAGCAGCTCCCGCTCGCGCCGACGCTGCTCGGAGATGTCGCGCACGAGCAGGACCGCCCCTACCCGGGTGCCCAGCTCGACCAGCGGGATCGCCCGCGCGCTGACGACGGCGTCACCGGAGTCGATCTCGGTGTGCCACGGCACACGTCCGGCCACCACGAGCATCAGCTCCTCGTCCACCGGTCCGCGCTCCGGCAGCATCTGCTGCAGCACGGACGCCAGCCGCACCCCGACCAGCTCACCTGCGTAGCCGAGACGGTGCGCGGCGGACACCGCGTTGGGGCTGGCGTACGTGACCGCCCCCTCGGCATCCAGTCTCAGCACCCCGTCACCGACCCTGGGTGCGCCACGACGGCCCTGCGCGGCCGAATCCCGTTGCGGGAACTCTCCGTTCGCGATCATCCGGGCGAGCGCATCGGCGGTCGCCAGATAGGTCACCTCCAGCCGGCTGAGGGTGCGCATCGCGGCCAGATTGGTGTAGCGGGTGAGGACGGCGATCACCCGTCCGTCCATCACGACCGGTACCGCCTCGGAGCGGACGGGCGCCTCGCTGCGCCACAACGTCGTGGCCGAGCGGATCTGGCGGCGCTCGTCGTAGGCCTGCTGCACGAACTCGTCCCGCGGCAGATCCAACTCCCGCCCGACCAGGTCCTCGGTGAAGACGCCGACCCCGGTCGTCGGGCGGACGTGTGCTGCCGCCACCCAGGTGCCCTCGGTCGAGGGCACCCAGAGGGCGAGGTCGGCGAAGGACAGGTCGGCGATGAGCTGCCAGTCGGCGACCAGCAGGTGCAGCCACTCGACCTCCGGCTCCTGCAGGGCCGTGCATTCGGCGACGACGTCCTTCAGCGAGGGCACGGCGCGAGCCTAGCGAGCGTGCGTGGCCGACCCCGATCTGATCACCGAGCGCAGGGTGCGCAGCGCCACCGACAGCGGTGCCAGACCGGGGTGCTCCAGCTCCGAGAGGCCTTGGAGCGCCTGACCGGCCCGGGTCACCGATTCGGTGTTGGCCTGCACCCAGTTCTCGAGCCGCTCTGTCGCGGTCAGGTCGTCGGGCGTGCCGGCGATGACCGCCGCCGTGAACGCGTCGAGGACGCCGTACAGGTCATCGCGCACGGCACCGCGCGCGAGCGCGTCCCACCGGTCCTCGCGCGGCAGCGCTGACACGGCGTGCAGCAGCCGGTCCACGCCCAGGCGCTCGGAGAGCGCGAAGTAGACCTGGGCGATGTCCTGCACCGGCGTGCCGGTCCGGTGCGCCTGCTCGGTGATGTCGAGCAGTGAGTAGGCGTCCAACAGCGCCGCCGCCTGCCCGGCCAGCTCGTGCGGCACTCCCGGCGCGCCGAAGACGGTGGTCTCCCTGGCCCAACGCTCGTGCTCGGTGCCCTGCAGCAGCTGCGGCAGTTGCGGCATCAGCTCG
Organism: Allobranchiibius sp. GilTou73; assembly: GCF_021391335.1. Classification (GTDB taxonomy): domain Bacteria; phylum Actinomycetota; class Actinomycetes; order Actinomycetales; family Dermatophilaceae; genus Allobranchiibius; species Allobranchiibius huperziae. Next base: position 3,248,722 of record NZ_CP090051.1, read on the forward strand.
GCGACGACGGGGGCGAAGCGTGCGATCTCGCTGCCGATGTCGAGCGCCACGGGACGACTGTGCAGCAGCCACCGAGTGGTGCGGTCGATCAGCCGGCGGAACTCCAGGTAGAGCCTGGTCTGCACGTCGGTCGGCACCAGGTTGTCCAGCGCCTCGACCTGCCGCACGAACCCGGCCAGATCGAAGATCTCGCGCGCGATGACATACGCGCGGGTGACCCGTTCCGGCGAAGCGCCCGTCTCCTCGCTGGTCCGGAAGGCGAAGGTGATCCCGCCCCGGTTGACCAGGGAGTTGACGACCGTGTTGATCACGATCTCCCGGCGCAGCGGGTGCTGGGCCAGATCGGCGGCGTACTCCTCGCGCAACTGGCGCGGGAAGTAGTCGACCAGGGTCTCCTCGAACCACGGGTCGTCCGTCAGACCGCTGTCGGCCAGGTCCGCCTTGAGGACGAGCTTGGCGTAGGCGACCAGGACGGAGAACTCCGGCGAGGTGAGACCGCTGCCGTTCGCCTCACGGTCGGCCATCTCGGCATCGCTCGGCAGGAACTCCAGCTCCCGGTCCAGCTCCCCACGCTCGACGAGCCAGTCGGTGAATCGGCGGTGCACCCCGACCATCGCGTGCCGTTGCGCGCGGGCGTTGCCGAGCAGCACGTTCTGCTCGTAGTTGTCGCGCAGCACCCGCCGGCCGATCTCGTCGGTCATGCTGTGCAGCAACGCATCCCGCTGAGCGCGATCGAAGCGTCCGCGGCGCATCAGGTCCGTCACCAGGATCTTGATGTTGACCTCGTGGTCGGAGGTGTCGACGCCGGCGGAGTTGTCGATGGCGTCGGTGTTGACCCGGATGCCCGACTGCGCGGCCTCGATCCGGCCCAACTGGGTCGCACCGAGGTTGCCGCCCTCGCCGATCACCTTGCAGCGCAGCTGCTTCCCGTCGACCCGGATCGCGTCGTTGGCGCGGTCGCCGACCTGGGCGTTGCTCTCCACGGCGGACTTCACATAGGTGCCGATCCCGCCGTTCCAGAAGAGATCGACCGGTGCCAGCAGGATGGCGCGCATCAGATCGGCCGGCGCGAGGGCGCGTACGCCATCGGGCAGGCCGAGTGCGGTGCGCACCTCGGCGCTGATCGGCACCGACTTCATCGTCCGCGGATAGACACCGCCGCCGGGTGACAACAGGCTCGCGTCGTAGTCGGCCCACGAGGACCGCGGCAGAGCGAAGAGCCGCCGGCGTTCGGCGTACGACGTGGCGGCGTCCGGCGTGGGGTCCAGGAAGATGTGCCGGTGGTCGAACGCTGCGACCAGCCGGATGTGCGGTGAGCACAGCATCCCGTTGCCGAAGACGTCGCCGCTCATGTCGCCGACGCCGGCGACGGTGAACTCCTCGGCCTGCGTGTCCAGCCCCATCTCGCGGAAGTGCCGCTTGACCGACTCCCACGCACCGCGGGCGGTGATGCCCATGGCCTTGTGGTCGTAGCCGGCCGATCCGCCGGACGCGAAGGCGTCGTCGAGCCAGAAGCCGTAGTCCTGCGCCACGCCGTTGGCGATGTCGGAGAAGGACGCGGTGCCCTTGTCCGCGGCGACGACCAGGTAGGTGTCGTCACCGTCATGGCGCACGACGTCCCGCGGCGGGACGACGACGCCGTCCACCAGGTTGTCGGTGAGGTCGAGCAGGCCGCTGATGAAGTGCTTGTAGCAGGTGATCCCCCCGGCCATCCAGGCCTCGCGGTCGGACGGGTCGGGCAGCGCCTTGGCGAAGAAGCCGCCCTTGGATCCGGTCGGCACGATGACCGAGTTCTTGACCGTCTGCGCCTTGACCAGGCCGAGGACCTCGGTACGGAAGTCCTCCCGTCGGTCGCTCCAGCGCAGCCCACCGCGAGCGATCGGGCCGAAACGCAGGTGCACGCCCTCGACCCGCGGGCTGTAGACCCAGATCTCGAAGTGCGGTTTGGGGCTCGGCATACCGGTGATCGCGCGGGGGTCGAGCTTGAGGCTGAGGACGTCGAGGTGCGTGCCGTCTGCCTTGCGGGCGAAGGCGTTGGTGCGGGTGGTGGCGAGCACGACTTCCATCACCGTGCGCAGCACCTTCTCCTCGTCCAGGCTGCTGACGTCGGCGAGGCCCTGCTCGATGCGTTCGACGATGCGTTCCTGGGCCGCAGCGCGGTCCTCGTCGTACGCCGGGTCGAACCGGGCTTCGAAGAGCGCGACCAGCGCCCGCGTGATGTCGACGTTCGTGGTGAGGGTCTCCTCCACGAAGCGCTGGCTGCGCCCGAAGTCGATCTGCTGCAGGTATTTGGTGATGCTGCGCAGCATCGCGACCTGCCGCCAGTTCAACCCCGCGCGCAGCACCAGCGCGCCGAGACCGTCGCTCTGCGCGCGGCCGGCCACCACGGCCATGTAGGCGTCCTGGAAGCGCTCGCGCACCTGCGCGGCGTCCTGCTCGGTGCCCCAGAACTGCTCGCTCGCCGCCCGCAGGCCGAAGTCGTAGATGTGCACGACCACGCCGTCGGCGCGCCGCATCGTGTAGGGACGCTCATCGGTGACGTCGACGCCGAGCCCGGTGAAGACCGGGAGGATCTCGGTGAGGATCAGCCGGGAACGGCGGAAGAGCTTGAACCGGCGCTCCCGCGGATCGGCGCCGGGCTCGCGATAGAGCGTCAGCTTGGTGTCGTCGTCGCTGGCCAGCGCCTCGATCCGGCGAAGGTCGGCGACCCCCTGGCGGGCCGTGAAGTCCTCCTTGTACGCCTCGGGGAACGCCCGGGCGTAGAGGCTCATCACCCGCGCCGAGGCGTCCTCGCCGTCCTCCGCACGGCTGACGGCGCCGAGCCGCTCGCCCCAGCTCTGGGTGCTCTCCAGCACCTCTTCGCGCAGCCGGTCCAGGTCGACCTCGGGGATCGGCTGCCCGGGCGCCGGGCGCACCACGAAGTGCAACCGCGCCAACGAGGAGTCGCCGACACTGGTGGTCCAGTCGATCGAGCGGGCGTCGTACGCCGAGCGCAGCACCTTCTCGATCGCGAGCCGCACCGAGGTGTTGTAGCGGTCCCGGTGCACGTAGACGAGCACCGACACGAAGCGACCGAACTCGTCGATCCGGCGCAGGACACCGGGCTTGCTGCGCTCCTGCAGCCGCATCACGGCGGTGACCGTGCGGTGCAGCTCCTCGGTGCCCGTCTGGAAGAGCTCGTCGCGCGGGAAGGACTCCAGGACCTGCAGCAGGTCCTTCTCCGAGTGGCTCTCGGCGAGGAAGCCCGAGCGGCGGATGACCTCGGCGACCCGGTCCCGGATCACCGGCACCGCGAGCACCGACTCCGTGTAGGCCGTCGAGGTGAAGAGCCCGAGGAAGCGCCGCTCCCCCACGACCGCGCCCTGCTCGTCGAAGGTGCGCACACCGATGTAGTCGAGGTACTGGGGCCGATGCACGGTGGACCGGGTGTTGGCCTTGGTCACCGTGAGCAGCCGCGGATCGCGAGCGCTGGCACGGGCGTTCGGGGTCAACCGGGCGAAGGACTTCGACTCGTCGGACGCGCTGCGCAGGATGCCGAGGCCCCCGGACGGGGTCGCCCGAAGCACCACCTCACCGTCGACCTCGTCGAGGACGTAGTCGCGGTAGCCGAGGAAGGTGAAGTGCCCGTCGGCCAGCCACCGCAGAAAGTTGGAGGTGCGGGTGACGATCTCGGTGGGCACCGGGTACGGCGGGTGGTCCGCCAGGTCCGTGGCGATCTGGGTGCACCGGGCACTCATCGCGTGCCAGTCGGTGACGGCCAGGCGGACGTCGTGCAGCACGCTGCGCAGCCGGTCGGCCAGGTCGTCGTCCTCGGCGCTGTCCGCGGACAGGTCGATCTCGAAATGCATCCACGCCTCGGCGATGCCCTCCCGCGCCGCTGCCGTCCTGCACGACCTCCTGCAGCGCGCCGGCAGCGTCGCGGCGTACCCGCAGCTGTGGGTGGATCAGCAGATGCACGCCGCGCTCCCCGAGCGCGGCGAGCACGGAGTCCACGAGGAACGGCATGTCGTCGGTGACGATCTGCAGCACCGCGTAGGAGCAGGACCACCCGTCGGTGTCCTCCTGCGGGGAGAAGATCCGCAGCCTGGTGGTGTCTGCGGGACGGTCAGCGGCGAGCTGCAGGTGACTGCGGACGATGCCGGCGAGGGACGCGGGCCCGTTCGCCCGCAGATCCTCGTCCGCCACGTGGCGGAAGTACTGCTCGACCAGCCACGGCGGGGCCGGATCCGGCTTGTGGTCGGTCATCGCTGCGCAGTCGCGCAACAGGTCGGTGCGGGAGCTCGAAGCCGCGCTCATCGGGATGCCTTGGGACCTTCACTGTGCGGGGTCGGACGCACCTCGTTGTACGCCCGGTCCGACCTTATCCCTGACCACCCGGCACTTAGGGTGAGCGCCATGGGCAACCGGCTACAGGCAGCGAGAAGCATCGTCGCCACGGTGCCGCAGCTGCTCGGCGTGCAGGTGGAGACGGCCGATGCCGGCACCGCCGACGCGGTCGCCGAAGCGATCGAGCGGATCGCGGAGGGTCTGCTGCGATGGCATGACCGGCTGGCGCTGGGCGCCGACCTCGCCGAGGCCGGGCTCGTCGAGTCCACGCCAAGCCCGCGACGGGACGGGGACGACGTGGCACCGCGCGCGCCTGCCGCGCTGCGGGCCGGGATCCGCCGTGGTCGACTTCCCGGCCGCCCGGTCACGCTGCACCTGGCGGCTGCCGAGCTGCGGGCCGTCGTACGGCGCGTGGGTGATGCGACCGAGGAGCTGACGGACGTCGCCGGCCCGGGGGACCAACCGGACGCGGGCGCTCGCCGCGTCGTCGATCAGTGCCTCTGTCTCGCAACGGAGTTGGATTCTCTCGCCGATCTGCTCCAGACCGAGGGCGATCGACTGACGAATGCGGAGTCCGTCGAACAGCGTGATCAGGTACTCGCCAGGGTGGTGCGTGGCGAGCACCGACTGACCCGCGCGGCCATGGTTACCCTGACGCCATGAAGATCGAAGAGAAGTGGGTCTATCCCGCCTCCGATGACGCCGTCTACGCGATGATCGTCGACCCTGCCTTCCAGGAGGCCAAGTGCGTGGCGACCAAGGCCGTCGAGCATTCGGTCGAGATCGAGCCGGATGGCGGTGGTCACACCGTGGTCACCCATCGCACCATGTCGACCGCGTCGTTCCCGTCGCAGTTCAAGTCGATGATCGGTGACTCCTTGAAGATCACCGAGACGCAGGCGTGGGGAGCGCCCGACGCGGACGGCGTCCGCGAGGCGCAGTTGTCGGTCGTCATCGCGGGTGTGCCGATCGCGCTGACCGGCACCATCACCGCCACACCGTCGGGGACCCGCGGCAAGGACACCGTGATGGACGTCGCCGGCGATCTCAAGGCACGCATCCCGCTCATCGGCGGCAGGATCGAGCAGGCGGCGGCTCCCGCCATCGTCTCGGCCGTCCGGTCCGAGGCCGAGACGGGCAAGGAGTACCTCGCGCGCTGAGTCGGCGCGCGAGGCCTCCCCGTCAGCCCATCGCCGGGTAAGGGTGGCTCGTCGGCGGGACGAACGTCTCCTTGATCGAGCGCGGGCTGGTCCACCGCAGCAGGTTGACCGGCGCGCCCGCCTTGTCGTTGGTGCCCGATGCCCGGCCGCCGCCGAACGGCTGCTGCCCGACGACCGCGCCGGTGGGCTTGTCGTTGATGTAGAAGTTGCCGGCGGCGAAGCGCAGCCGCTTCGTCGCGTCGGCGATCACCATCCGGTCCTGGGCGAGGATCGCGCCGGTGAGCGCGTATGACGCGACCGACTCCATCTGGTCCAGCACCTTGTCGTAGTCCGCGTCCTGGTAGACGTGCACGGCCAAAATGGGCCCGAAGTACTCGGTGCTGAAGATCTCGTGGCCGGGGTCGCTCACCTCGAGCACGGTCGGGCGCACGAAGTAGCCGACCGAGTCGTCGTACGTGCCACCCGCCACCACCTCGATGTCGGCGTGCGCGTGGGCCATGTCGATCGCGGCCTTGTGCTTGGCGAAGGCGCGGTCGTCGATGACGGCACCCATGAAGTTGGAGAAGTCGGTCACGTCACCGACTGCGAGGCCGTCGGTGATGGAGACCAGTTCGTCCTTGATCTGCTTCCACAGGCTCGCCGGGACGTACGCGCGCGACGCCGCCGAGCACTTCTGACCCTGGTACTCGAACGCGCCACGGATCATGGCGGTGCGCAGCACGTCCGGGTCGGCGCTGGGGTGCGCCAGGATGAAGTCCTTGCCGCCGGTCTCACCGACGAGGCGCGGGTAGGTGCGGTAACCGGTCAGGTTCGCGCCCACCGTCTGCCACAGGCTCTGGAACGTCGGGGTCGAGCCGGTGAAGTGCACCCCGGCCAGGTCGCGGTCCGCCAGCGCGACCTTGGACACCTCCAGGCCGTCGCCGGTGACCAGGTTGATCACTCCGTCCGGCAGCCCGGCCGCCTCCAGCACCTCCATGGTCAGCTGCGCGGCCCGCTGCTGCGTGGGTGAGGGCTTCCACACCACCGTGTTGCCCATCAGCGCCGGCGCCGTGGGCAGGTTGCCGGCGATCGCGGTGAAGTTGAACGGCGTGATCGCGTAGACGAAGCCCTCGAGCGGTCGGTGGTCGGTGCGGTTCCACACGCCGTTCGCGTTGGCCATCGGCTGCTCGGCCATGATGTCGCGGGCGAAATGCACGTTGTAGCGCCAGAAGTCGATCAGCTCGCAGGCGCTGTCGATCTCCGCCTGCACGACGGTCTTGCTCTGGCCGAGCATCGTCGCGGCGTTCAGGCGTGCCCGCCAGGGGCCGGCGAGCAGGTCGGCCGCCTTGAGCAGCACCGCGGCGCGGTCGTCGAAGGACAGTTCGCGCCACCCGGGCGCCGCCGCCTTCGCCGCGTCGACCGCCTGCTGCGCGTCGGAGGCGGTGGCGTTGCGCATCGTGCCCAGCACCTTGCGGTGGGCGTGCGGCTGGCGCACGTCGATCGGCTCGCCGCCGCCGGTGACCCGCTTGCCGCCGATGGTGTGCGGCAGGTCGACCGGCGCCGACGCCAGCTGCTCCAGCGCGACGTCAAGATCCGCGCGCTCGGGACTGCCCGGCCGGTACTCCAGGACGGGCTCGTTACGGGGGCGGGGACGGACGTGACGGCATCCATGAGCGGTGGCTCCTTCGTGCGGGGGCAGCGCAGAGCCGAGGAGGCCCTGCATACGGTCCCGCCATGGTGGCACGACGACGCGGAGTACGCCGATCGGGCCCGGCGGCGCTCAGGCCTCGCCGAGGTCGAGCAGCAGCTGCGCCAGCTCGGTCACGTCGTACCAGGACAGGTCCAGGTCGCTGTCCGGATCGCGTTCGCCCGCGGGGTCCAGCACCTGCAGGCTGACCACGCGCCGAAGGTCGAGCCCCTCGCGGACCAGCACCCGGCCCGGTGATCCCTCATCCCCCGCGGCGGGCGGCTGCACCAGTTCGTCGTCGACGTCCGCTGCGACGACCACCCGGCCGCCGCGACTGGCGGACTGCAGCGCTGCCTCCTGCAGGGCGGCGTACTCGCGACCCTCGTCGTCCTCCGACGCCGGCAGCGTCTCCGTCAGCAGCTCGGTGACGGCGAACCCCACCAGCTCGTCGTCGGGCAGACGTCGTGTGCCCTGCAATGTGTGCAGCTGCGACACCGTCAGCGGCAGGTAGACCCGTTTCATGCTGCTCCCTCGTGCGCCAGCTCGGCCAGCGCGTCCTCGATGCACTGCCCCAACACGTCCAGATCGGGCATCGCGTCGCGGTCGGCGTTCAGCCCGAAGCAGACCTTCCCGTCGTACGACGTGAGCCCGATCGTGAGCGCCTGGCCCTTGGCCAGAGGGATCACGGGGTAGGTGCTCTCCAATTGCGCGTCGGCCGCGTAGAGCGGCTGCTGCGGACCGGGGACGTTGGTGATCACCAGGTTGAACATCCGACGCGAGATGGCGCTGCCCAGCCGGGAGCCCAGGGAGTGCAGCGTCGTCGGCGCGTACCCGCCGAGGCTGGCCAGCGACCGCGCACTGGCACCTCCCTCGACCTGTTGCTGCATGTCGTAGGCGACCTGATGCAGGCGCATCATCGGCCGCGGCTCCCCCACCGGCAGATCGATGAAGCACGGCACCACCAGTCCGCCCTCACCCTCGCGCCCGGCGACGCTGAGCGGCACCATGGCGCGGATCTTCTCCGCACCGCCCATGCCCTCGCCCCGGGTCATCAGCCAGGTGCGCAGTGCGCCCGTGATGGTCGCCAGCACGACGGCGTGCACGGTGATGGAGGTGACGGGTGTGATCTCGCCGTCGGGCGACTCCTGCAGGTCCTCCGCGGCGGCCACCCGGTTGCGCACCGCCTGATAGGCCGCCAGGTCGCTCTCGACCATGACATAGCGGCGATGTGCGCCGATCGGTCGGTTCAACGGACTGGACGGGGCCGGCCGCGTCACACTGCGGGCGAGCACTCCGGCGACGTCTCCGACGGTCGAGAGAGCCTGTGTCGCAATGGATCTGACGCCGGTGACGGCGTCGCGTACGCCGCGGGCGACCTCGGTCGGACGGCGCAGCACATCGACGGCCGCCGCCGCGAGCAACTCCATGTCACTGGGCGCCTTCGCCGGTCGCCACAACCGCGGCAGCGCGACCTCACGGCCCGGGTCGGCGTCGACGATGACCTGGGTCAGGTCGACCGCGTTCTGACCGTCGACGAGCGCCTCGTGGGTCTTGGTGACGAGCGCGAACCGGCCTCGCTCCAGACCCTCGACCAGGTAGATCTCCCACAGCGGCCGGTCGCGGTCCAGAGCACGCGCCTGGATGCGGGCGACGAACTCCTCCAGCTGCGCGACCGTCCCCGGGCGCGGCAGCGCGGAGCGGCGTACGTGGTAGCTGAGGTCGAAGTCCTCGTCGTCCACCCACACCGGCGGGCTGACCCGGCCCGGCACCTCCCGCACCCGCTGGCGGTAGCGGGGCACGTAGGAGATCCGGTTGCCGACCAGGTCGAGCAGCAGCTCGTAGGAGAACCCGCCCGGCCCGGGTTCGAAGATCATCACCGACCCGACGTGCAAGGGCGTCGTGGCCTGCTCCAGATAGAGGAACGAGGCATCGAGGGAACTGAGTCGGTCGGCCACGACGCCATGCTGCCAGACGACGTCGGCCCGTCACGCCGGACCGGAGCCTCGGCGCAGTACGCGTAACCGCCCGCGGCGACTCAGGTGCTCCACGCCCGACAGCCGGGCCGCGAGCGCCCGGATCGCCTCGCGCGCGGGCGAATGCGCCGGGCCGGCGGCCAGCGTGCGGCCGGCGAGCAGTGCGGCGTCGATGGCCCCCCGGTCCTCGGGAACCAGACTCAGATCGCTGACGCCGGCGAACCTGTGCAGCGCCTCGGTGACCTTGGTCTCGGGAGAACTTCCGACCGCGGAACTGCGCACCCTGGTGACCACCACCGTGGGATCCACGCGCACCACAGGACGCAGGTCCTCCAGTGCCCGGACGAGGCGCTGCAGCCCGACGGGATCGGCCGTGCCGACCACCACGACCGTGTCCGCGGCGCGCAAGGTGGCGAGCGTGGCGGCGTTGCGGCGGGGAGCCAGCGTGTCGTAGCTGAGCTCCTCGTCCTCCTCGATGGGCGCGGCGCAGTCGACGATGACGTGGTCGACCATCGCGCGGGCGGTGTGCAGCACCTCGGTGAGGGCGTCCTCGCGGATCTCCGGCCACCGGGACGCACGCGAGATGCCGGTCAAGACGCGGAATCCCGGATCGACCACGGGTGCCACGGCTGCCAGGGAGGGCACGTCGAGCCGGCCGGCCTCGGCCAGCCGCATCGCCGCGGCGATCCCGGGCGCCTCGTCGAGCAGCGCCAGCAACTGACCGACGCACGCGCCGTAGGTGTCGGCGTCGACCACCATCGCCGACCTGCCGCTGAGGGCGAGCTCCGCGGCCAGGTTGACCGCCACCGTCGTCCGCCCGGGCGCTCCGACCGGACCCCACACGGCGATGATCCCGCTGCCGCGTGGCTCGTCCTCGTGATCCTGGTCATTGTCCTTGTCGCTCTGGTCGTCCTCGGCGGCGTCCGGCTCGCCCTGCGGATCCCCCACGAGGAGCGCCAGTTCGGCGTCGACGTCACCGGCCGGTGCCCGCGGGTCGGACGTGGCGCCCGCCGCGGCGGCCAGCACGTGCGCCACCAGGGCGCGGGGGTCGTGCACGCTCACCACGCGCGGCACCGCCCACTGCCGCAGCGTGCGCTCCTGCACCTCGTCATAGGGATCGAAGACGCCGATCAGCTGCACACCGCTGGCGCGCAGGTCAGCAAGGGTCGAGCGGCGCACACCCGGCAGATCGGGCGAGATCACGGCGACCTGCGCCCGGCCGGCCTGCGCGACCGCGAGCAGGTCGGCGACGTCGGGGCACCGGCGTACGACGCGCAACTCGCTCTCGGTACCGAGCGCGGTGGCCACGGCGGCCTCCGACGGCGCGCTGACCGCCGTGACGACGGTCGTGCTCACGACCCGCCCCGCACCGGCGATCCTGCCGCCGGCACGAGATCGACCTTCGCGCCCTTGTTCACCGCGGCGAGGACCGCGGAGACCTGCGCGTCCGGGATCTGCACCTGCACCGAGTCGTCCGTGGTCCCCGCACCGAGGCCCGAGGCCGGGGTCGAGATCCGGGCCACCAGCACACCGGAGATCAGCAGCTTGGGTTCCTGGTAGTCGGTGTCGCCGGTCGCCGCGGTCTGCTTGGCCGACACGTAGAGATCGACGATCGATCCGGCGACGAGGATCGCGGACTGCCCCGTGGTGGCCGGCAGCGCGATGGTCTTCTCGTGCAGCGAGGACCCGTCGCCGACAGCCGACACCGGCACCAGCTCTCCGCTCTGCACCGTGCGCACCACCTGGCCGTGCGGCAGACGGCGTCCCGCCTTCAGGTATCCGGCGTGCGGCCCGTCCATCCGCACCTTGACCGATCTCACATCGCCCTTTCCGATGGTCTGACCGGGCACCAGCGTGTGCGACGCCTGCAGCATCTCGACCGAGGAGTCGAAATGGGAGAGCGCGGCGGCGCCGGTGAGCATCGCGACCAGCACGAGGAGCACGCCGGCGATCAGGCGCCCGTCCCGCCACGACGGCCGCTGCAGCCGCGCTGCGGCGGGCGCGGGCAGCGAGACGTGACTGCCCCGTCGACGAAGCTGTGGCATCGGTGACCTCCCGGCGTCAGTGTCGCGGCACCCACGGTCGTCCACAACCGAAACGGCGCAACTGACCCTCGTGGGCCACAATGGGGCGGTGCCCGCTCGATTCGTCCAGATCGCCGACGTCGCCGAGACGCTCAACATCTCCGCCCGCCAGGCCTACGGATTGGTCGCTTCAGGTGAGTTGCCCGCGATCAAGGTGGGCAAGAGCTGGCGGGTCGAGGTCGCCGAGCTGGAGAACTACATCCAGCGCGCGTACGCGCAGACGCGCACCCGCGTCGAGTCCGGCACCGTCGACGCCGACTGAGGGCCCAGGTCAGCCGCGCCTGATCACCGCGATCGCCCGGAAGGGCACGGCGCGGTGGCCGGTGAGCACGCCCGACCTACGCACCGCGTCGGCAGGGTGCTCGGCGATGTCGAGATGGTCCGACCCGACGGTGTCCACGGTGCCGACGACCACCCCGCGGTGGATGTCGTGCACCGCGACGGCACCTCGGTCGCGGGCGATGGCGCGCAGCGCGACCCCGATGCCGAACCGGCGCCCGAGACCCCGGCCGTCCGTACTGCGCACCGGCAGTCCGGTCACGGACAGCACCGCCGAGAACGGCAGCACGGCGCTGCCGAGCCGCCCGTGCCCCTGCTCGTCCAGCAGCAACCAGTCGGCACCCAGATCCTCCAGCGAGCCACGGACCGGGCCGCAGGGCGTGTGCACGGTCAACGGTGCACCGAGCGCCGCGGCCGCCCGGTCCATCCAGGACACGGCAGCGCGTTCGCGGCGGGTGCGATCGGCCACCTGAGCGTCCAACTCCGCCCGATCGGCTGCGTCCAGTTGCGCCTCGAGGTCGGCGAACAACTCCGACCATCGCATGCGGCCAGGCTAGCAACGCGGTGACACCAGCGAGGCAGATGTCATCAAGTGACACAAGAGGTCATAAAACGTGGACAGGTGTGGTTCAGCGCCCCTAGAGTCCAAAGATGACGACATCCAACGGGATCGCCTCGAACCTTCGCCCCGGCCGCGCAGGTGCGCTCGGCGCGGGCGCGGTCGCCATGTTGCTGGTCGCGGCGTGGTGGTCGGTCCGATCGGTGACAGCGGTCTATGCCGACCTGGATCGGCGCGCGACCATCAGCACCGTCGACGCCGTTCCCCTGGTCATCCGCGGCGCGCTGGTCCTGGCCCTGCTCTGGGCGATCCTGGTCGTGCTCGCCGGCTTGCGCGTCGTCCGAAGCACTCCGCGCGAGCTGCCCGGCGGGCTCGTCGGTCGCGTCGCCCTGGTGCTGCTGGCCGCGACGATGACCACGACACTGGCCGGTCGACCCGCCGGCGCGCAGGCGGCCACCCTGCGCAGCGTCGATGCCGTCATGCATGCCCCCGTGCCCGGCTTCGGCTCTGCCGTGCCCCGCAGCCGCGCGGAGATGGACGATTGCGCACCGGTTCCCGGCTGGACCGCACCGGCGCCCTCCCCCACCCGCGCTCGTGGCGCTGAGAGCGCGCCGTTGGTCACCGGCTGCGCGGGCAGCGCACACGACGGCACCGAGGTCGTCGTACGCCGTGGCGACAGTCTCTGGTCCCTCGTCGGCCGCGAGTTGCGCACCGACGACCCGGCGGTCATCGCCGCCGAGTGGCCGCGCTGGTACACCCACAATCGGCAGCTGATCGGCCCCGATCCCGACCTGCTTCAGGTCGGACGGATCCTGCACCGCCCCGAAGCGTCCGCGCTCGTGAACACCCCCGCCCCGCAAGGAGATCCACGATGAGTTCGACAGCTTCGTCAACGGCTCCCGCGCACGTCGGCGTCCGCCCGCTACGGATCCGGCCCGCGGTCGACGTGGAGCCCGGCGTGCTCAGTGAGCGCGAACTGGACCGCCTCTACGCCGACGCCGCCGGCATCGGACGCGGCGGCAGGCGCTACGTGCAGTCCTGCCTCGCGGTCGACTTCCGCAGCGCGAACGAGGACTCCTACTTCGGACCGCAGGCCACGCTGCGCACGCAGTTGCCCGAACCGGTCGCCTGGGTGCGGGCGATGACCGCGGCGCTGCTGGAGAGCATGAGCGGGTCACGCCCGCCGCAGCAGTTCGCCCGGTCGATGACCACCGACCTGTACTCCGCGCTCTGCCGCCGGCACGCCGTTGCCAGACGGCGCGGGGCGGTCGGGGCGCGCCGCAGCGTCATCCGCAAGATCGCCACCTGCGAGCCCGCCGACGGCGTCGTCGAGGCAAGCGTGGTGGTGCACCACGAGGGCCGCGTACGGGCGATCGCGGTGCGGATCAGCGGGGTGGACGGCCGGTGGCTGATCACCGCGTTCGAGCTGGGCTGAGGCTCAGCTCTTGCGCTTGGCCGAGCTCCCTGCGCCCCCCGACCGCGCCGTGGCGGCCTTCTTCTCCTGCTTGTTCTTGGCGCGCCGCTGGCGCGCGGCAGCTGGGAGTCCTCGTCGGCGATCCGGCCCGACTCATCGATCAGGTGGGCCTCGGCGCGGCCGGACTCGTTCGGCGCGACCAGCGTCATCTGCTCCTCGGACTGCTTGGGCAGCGACGCCTCCAGCTCCTGCGGATCGACCTCGACATGGAAGACGCTCTGGACCGACTCCTCCTTGATCCCCTCGTTCATCGCCGCGAAGATCTCATACCCCTCGCGCTGGTACTCCACGAGCGGGTCGAGCTGCGCGAACTGGCGCAGGTGGATGCCGTCCTTGAGGTAGTCCATCTCATAGAGGTGCTCGCGCCACTTGTGGTCCAGGACGGAGAGCACGACGCGGCGCTCGACCTCACGGGTGACCCGCTCGCCGAGCTGCTTCTCCCGTGCGTCGTACGCGTGCTGGGCATCCGAGCGCAGCTCCTGGCCCAGCACCTCGGCGGTCAGCCCGGACCGGCCGCCCACCTCGTCCTCGACCTCGGCCAACGTGACCGACACCGGGTAGAGGTCCTTGAGCGCGGCCCACAGGGTGTCAAGGTCCCAGTCGTCGGCGAAGCCCTCGGCTGTCGCGCCGTCGACGTACGCATCGACCACGTCGTTGACGAAGTGACGCATCTGCCCCTCCAGGTCCTCACCCTCGAGGACGCGGCGACGGTCGTGGTAGATGGTCTCGCGCTGACGGTTCAGCACGTCGTCGTACTTGAGCACGTTCTTGCGCTGTTCGAAGTTCTGGCTCTCGACCTGGCCCTGCGCGCTCTGGATCGAGCGGCTGACCATCTTGGACTCGATGGGCACCTCGTCCTCGCCGTCGGCGCCGACCATGAACCGCTCGACCAGCTTGTTGTTGAACAACCGCATGAGGTCGTCCTGCAGCGAGAGGTAGAAACGGCTCTCGCCCGGGTCGCCCTGTCGCCCCGCGCGACCGCGCAGCTGGTTGTCGATCCGGCGCGACTCGTGGCGCTCGGTGCCGAGCACGTAGAGACCGCCGAGTTCGAGGACCTCCTCGTGCGCCGCCTTCACCGACTTCTCGGCCTTGGCCAGCGCCTCGTCCCACGCGGCCTCGTACTCCTCCGGCGTCTCGGCCGGGTCCAGGCCCCTCTTCTTCAGCGCTGCGACCGCGATGAACTCCGGGTTGCCGCCCAGCATGATGTCGGTGCCGCGGCCTGCCATGTTGGTGGCCACGGTGACGGCACCCTTGCGACCGGCCTGCGCGACGATCGCGGCCTCACGCTCGTGCTGCTTGGCGTTGAGCACCTCGTGCGGCACCTTGCGGCGGCGCAGCTGCTCGGACAGGTACTCGCTCTTCTCCACGCTGGTCGTGCCGACGAGGACGGGCTGGCCCTCCTTGTGGCGCGCCACGATGTCTGCCACGACCGCGCCGAACTTGGCCTTCTCGGAGCGGTAGATCAGGTCGGACTTGTCCTCGCGGATCATCGGCTTGTTGGTCGGGATGGTGAGCACGCCGACCTTGTAGATCTGGTGCAGCTCGGCGGCCTCGGTCTGGGCCGTACCGGTCATCCCGGCGATCTTGTCGTACATCCGGAAGTAGTTCTGCAGGGTGACGGTGGCCATCGTCTGGTTCTCGTTCTTGATGTCCACCCCCTCCTTGGCCTCGATCGCCTGGTGGATGCCCTCGTTGTAGCGACGTCCGGCGAGCATCCGGCCGGTGTGCTCGTCGACGATCAGGATCTCGCCGTCGATGACGACGTAGTCCTTGTCGTTCTTGAACAGCTCCTTGGCCTTGATCGCGTTGTTGAGGTAGCCGATCAGCGGGGTGTTCTCGGCCTCGTAGAGGTTCTCGATGCCGAGCAGGTCCTCGACCTTCTCGATCCCGGGCTCCAGGATGCCGACGGTCTTCTTCTTCTCGTCGACCTCGTAGTCGCCCTTGCGGACCTCGGTGGGGTTGTTGGGGTCCTTCTTGGGCGCCCGGGTCAGCTTGTCGACGATCCGGGCGAACTCGACGTACCAACGGGTGGCCTCATCGGCGGGTCCGCTGATGATCAGCGGCGTCCGCGCCTCGTCGATCAGGATCGAGTCGACCTCGTCGACGATCGCGTAGTGGTGCCCGCGCTGAACCAGCTCCTCCTGCGACCACGCCATGTTGTCGCGCAGGTAGTCGAAGCCGAACTCGTTGTTGGTGCCGTAGGTGATGTCCTTCGCGTACTCCACGCGACGCTCTTCCGGAGTCATCGACGCCAGGATGACGCCGGTCTCCAGACCGAGCGCGCGGTGCACGCGGCCCATCAGCTCCGACTGGTACTCCGCGAGGTAGTCGTTGACGGTGACGACGTGCACGCCCTTGCCCGACAGTGCGTTGAGGTAGGACGGCAGCGTCGCGACGAGCGTCTTGCCCTCACCGGTGCGCATCTCGGCCACGTTGCCCATGTGCAGCGCGGCGCCACCCATGATCTGCACGTCGAAGTGCCGCTTGCCGATGGTGCGGCGGGCGGCC
The DNA here is from genome assembly GCF_021391335.1 of Allobranchiibius sp. GilTou73. Classification (GTDB taxonomy): domain Bacteria; phylum Actinomycetota; class Actinomycetes; order Actinomycetales; family Dermatophilaceae; genus Allobranchiibius; species Allobranchiibius huperziae. The sequence goes on from NZ_CP090051.1 coordinate 3,264,751, forward strand.
TCGCGGACCGCGGCGAACGCCTCGGGCAGCAGGTCGTCGAGGGTCTCGCCCTCCTCGAGCCGCGCCTTGAACTTGTCGGTCTCGCCACGCAGTTCGGCGTCGCTGAGCTTCTCGAAGTCCTCCTCCAGGACGTTGACCTGGTCGGCGATGGCCTGCAGCTTCTTCAGCAGGCGGCCTTCTCCGGCGCGAAGGACCTTCTCGACTACTTTGGGCACGAAAGCTCCTCGTGAGTGGGCATACCGCCGTCGAGTTTAGGGCCCTGTGCTGCGCGCCACTAAATCGATGTGCGTCTGATGTGCAACGGCTGGTTGAGTGGCATCGTGCCCCACCTTCCCCACGACGTGCCCCTCCTGGTCGACGGCGACCTCACCCTGCGCGCCCCGCGCGTCGACGACATACCCCGGATGACGCAGGCGTGCCGGGATCCCGGCGCGCGGGCGTGGCTGAGATTGCCCGCGCCGTACGAGGAGTCCGACGCCGCGGACTTCATCGCCGCGACGGAGCGTGGCCGCCTCGAGGGCGCCCGCATCGAGTGGGCGATCGAGGTCGCCGGCCGGTGGGTCGGCAATATCGGGCTGCACGACCGGCGCGGCGACACCTTCGAGGTCGGCTACATGGTGCACCCGGACGCGCGCGCGACGGGGGTGTGCCGGCGGGCGCTGCAGTTGCTCGCGTCGTACGCGTTCGACGAGCTCGGGCTGTCAGGTCTCACCTGGCGCGCCGCACGGGGCAACTTCGCCTCCCGACGGGTGGCCTGGGCATGCGGCTTCGCCGTGGACGGCACCTGGGACGTGCCGCATCCGGTGTCCGACGGCGCCTCGGTCGACGGAGTCTGGGTGGGTCACCTGCGCGCGGGCGAACCGCGGCGGCCCCGGCACCCGTGGTACGACCCGCCGGTCGTGGACGGCGGCCGGTTCCTCCTGCGCCCCTGGCATGGCGACGACGTGCCGCGTCAGGGGCCGGACGAACAGAGCGAGCGGTTCATGATGGGCAACCAGCCCGGCCCCGCGTCGTTCACCACCTGGCTGCTCGAGCGGCGGGAACGGATGGCCGAGGGCGACGCCGTCTGCTGGTGCATCGTCGACCCGGACCTCGACGAGCCCCTCGGACACATCGCGGTGCAGCACCTGCGAGCCGTCATGACCCTCGGGAGCGGCCGGGTCAGCTACTGGCTGTATCCCTCGGCGCGGGGTCTCGGCATCCTGCAGGAGGCTCTCGATCTGGTGATCGCCCACGCGTTCGCGCCGTCGACCGACGATTCCGGGGCATCGGGGCTCGGCCTGCATCGACTGCAGGCCGGCACCGACATCGAGAACCGCCCCTCGGCGCGCGCGCTGCGCCGGGCCGGTTTCCGCCAGGTGGCGAACGAACGTGCCGTGCTCGCGCGCCCCGGCGACGCACCGTCGGGCGCCCTGACGTTCGAGTTGCTGCAGGGCGACGACCGGCTCGCACAGAACATCGAGCCCGCCGTGGTCCCGACGCTGCGCACGGCGCGGCTCGTGCTGCGGCCCTGGACCCTGCAGGACCGCCCCGGCGAGGACGTCGAGCTTGACCGCGCAGCGCTGCGCTACATGCCCGCAGGCGCCCAGCCGACCTACTCCACCTGGGACGAGTGGTACCACCGACGGGCCCGGCAGACCGACGAGGGGCAGGTGATGTGGTGCATCGCCGACGCCCGCACCGATCAGGCCCTGGGCGCCGTCACCCTCTTCGACCGCGCCGGACCGGTGCGCGACCGCGCCGAGATCGGCTACTGGCTCTACCCGCACGCACGGGGCCGGGGGTACGCCGGTGAGGCGATCGACGCCGCGTTGGCCCACGGCTTCGCGCCACCGACCCAGGACGGCCTGGGCCTGATCCGCATCGACGCGGACACCGACGCAGAGAACGTCGACTCCCAGAAACTGTTGCGGGACAGGGGATTTCGCGAGTGGGGGCATGCCCACGCCGACTACACCCGCACGGACGGCTCGATCAGCAACAGCATCTACTTCGAGTTGCTCGCTGCGGACTACGAGCCGACCAGGTCCTGATACTCCGGGTGCCTGGTCACCCACATCCGCACGAAGGGGCACTGCGGCACGATCCGGGTGATCCCGCGAGCGCGCAGGTCGTCCAGGGTCGCGCGGGTGAGCTGCGAGGCGTGGCCCTGACCCTCGTGGCGCGGGTCGATCTCGACGTGCGGCAGCAGAACGGCTGCCCCGACCTGCTCGAAGTCGGCGACACCGATCCGTTCGTCGCCGAGGTAGGCCTCGTAGCGGCTGCGCTCCTCGTCGCGGCGGACGGTCAGCTCGCTCATCGTGTCTCCTCCATGCCTGGCCCGGTCACTCTGTCCAGATCCAACCAGTCGGCCATCTGCTCCAACTGTCGCCCCAGGGCTCGCCGGGCGGCGACGTCAGCGTGCACCTCCCAGTGCACCCCCTGCACCAGCAACGCCCCCGCCGCCCGGTCCGCCTTGAGATCGACCCGGCCCACCAACCGGTCGCCGAAGAGGAAGGGCAGCACGTAGTAGCCGTGCACCCGCTGCGGCGCCGGCACGTAGATCTCCAGCCGGTAGTGGAAGTCCCACAGCTTGTGCGTGCGATCGCGCTGCCAGATGAGCGAGTCGAACGGGCTGAGCAGCGCCTCGGCGTGCACGGCGCGGGGACGCGCGGCGTCGACGTGCAGGTAGGCAGGGCGATTCCAACCCTCGATCGTCACCGGCTCCAGCTCTCCGGCGCCCACCAGCGTCTCGAGAGCGGGGGCCGCCTGCTCCGGGCTGAGCCGGAAGTAGTCGCGCAGGCACTGCACGGTGGCGATGCCGTGGGCTCGCGCCGCGATCCGCATGAGTTCCACGAACGCCTCGGCCGGAGCGGGCCGGGAGGCCGGATCCGCTGCGGCGCGCTGCGTCGGCGGGAGGACCCGGCGTACGGCGTCGTAGCGCCGCTCGAACTGCGCGGTGCGCCCCGCCGAGCTGATGTCACCGGCCCAGAACAGGTGCTCCAGCGCGTTCTTCACCAACGACCAGTTCCATCCCCAGTGCTCGGTCGGGCGCACCACGTCCGCGGCGAGTCGTGCTTCGCACTCGCGGGTGGTGAGCGGGCCGTGCCCCTGCACCTCGGCGAGGACCTGCGCCACCAGATCGGGGTGGTCGCGGGCGACCCGACGCATCCCGCCCCAGGCGTCGGCATGGGCCCGCTGCATCCGGAAGTCCAGCAGGGGCCAGGTGGCCGGAGGGATCAGGCTGGCCTCGTGGGCCCAGTACTCCACAAGCCGGCGCGGCGCGCGGTCACGGGCTCGGTCGAGCAGATCGCGGTCGTACGCACCAAGTCGTGAGAAGAACGGCAGGTACTGACTGCGCACCAGCACGTTGACACTGTCGATCTGCACCACACCCACGCGGTCGATGACCCGTTGCAGGGACCGGGTGGTCACCGGACCGTCAGGTCGCAAGCCGTGAAAACCCTGCGCGGCCAGCGCGATCCGACGGGCGGACGCAGCGCGCACCACTCTGGGCGCCGCGCTCGAGGACATGAGGGGCATTGTGCCCGTCGGCACCGACGGGCCGGCTACTTGCGTTCGTTGGAGTCGACCAGCCCGGTGGAAACCGCCCACAGGGTGGCCTCGACCCGGCTGTTCAGATCGAGCTTCTCCAGGATCTTTCGCACGTGGTTCTTGACCGTGTTCTCCGCGATGAACAGCTCGGAGGCCACCTTGCGATTGGAGTGGCCGGACGCGACCAGTACGAGCACCTCCCGCTCCCGGCGGCTGAGCGTGCCCGCCGCCGAGTCCTCGATCGCGGCGCGCAGTGCGCCCGAGACGGCCAGCGGCAGCACCAGCGGCACCAGGGGCGCGGAGATCCATCCCCCGCCGGCGGACACCGCCCGCACCGCAGCCTCGAACTCCTCGGCTCCCGCGTCCTGCAGGAGCAGCCCGGCCGGGCCGTGCCGCAGGGCGGCCCCGACGGCGAACGGCTCGGCCGGACCGACGAGCAGGATGATCTTGGGATGGTCCGGGTCGGTGGCGAGGGCGCGCAGCGCGGCCGCCAGCCCGGGCAACTCCGGTTGCACGAGAACGACGTCCGCGGGCCTGGCCGCCGACAGCTGGTCGCCGTCGGCGGCCGAGGCCACCACCTCCATGCCGTGTTCCTGGAGCACGGCCGCGATGCCACGTCGGTAGATCGGGCTGGCGGCGGCGACCTGCACGGTGATTCGCTGGTCGCTCACGCTTCCAGATTGTGCCTCAGACGGTGGCCGAGACCCCCGGGGTTGGCGAATTCGACGAGTTCTGATCCTCGGCGGCGACCTCGAGCTGGATGACGCCGTAGGACCAGCCGCGTCGCCGGTAGACGACGCTGGGTGTGCCGGTGTCGGCATCCTGGTAGAGGTAGAAGTCGTGGCCGACCAGTTCCATCTCCCGTAGGGCCTGGTCCACGCCCATCGGCACGCTGCGGTGCACCTTCTCCCGCAGTTCGATCGGGCAGTCCTCGTCCCCGCCGAGGGCGGCGACGTGGGGTGGCAGCGGATCGGGATGTCCGTCCAGTTGCGCGGGTCCGCCCGGCCCGGAGGTGTCCGACCAGTCGGTGAGGGCCGCCGTGGCCCGGGCGACCGAGACGGGGACGCGCCGCCCCCGGTGCACCCGTCGTTTGTCGTGCTGGCGTCGCAGCCGCTCCCCCAGCCGGGTCGCCGCCAGGTCCAGGGCGGCGTACTCGTCATCGGCGCTCGCCTCCGCCCTGATGACCGATCGCTTGGCGTAACAGGTGATCTCGATGCGTTGTGCTTCCTTCGCCTGGCGGGGGTTGGCCTCGTGCGTCACAACCACCTCACAACGGCCCACGGCCGGGTCAAGCTGCGGCACCTTGGCCAGCTTGTCCTCGATGTGGCGCTGAAAACGCTCGGGCACAGCCACGTGACGTCCGGTCACACTGATCTCCATGAACGACCTCCTGATCGCGATGCGGGGCAGATCCTGGTGGCGGGCCGGACCGGTCAGGCCGACGGATCACCCCCACGCGAGGAGGGGCGGGGCAGAGCGGCGGCACGTAGCGTGCCGACAGTGCGCTCCATCCCCTGACGGTAACCGGCCCGGGGGTGGCGGCAATGGTGCAAGCAACGACGTGGGACGCCCCCGCGGACCTCAGAGCCCTGGCCGCCTCGACCAGGGTGGACCCGGTCGTGACGATGTCGTCGAACACGACGACCACGCGTCCGTCGACGAGCGGACCGACGTCATCGCGGACCCGCATCGCTCCGCTCAGGTTGTCGGCCCGTGCAGTCGCATCGAGGCCGGCCTGATCCCGGGTCCGGCGCGTGACCCTCAGCAGCCTCACCGGCCGCGGGAGCACGCCGTCGTGTCGCGCGAGCGCCCGGGTGACCAGGTCCCACAAGGGATCTCGCCCTCGGGTTCGCAAGGCTCGCGCGGACGACGGGACAATAGTGACCGCCAGAGTGCCCGCGAGCATCGCGTCCCTCACCGCGGAGTCCTCCTGCAGGCACCCGTAGAGCGCACCGCGTACGAACGGCGCGCAGCACTGCACGAGATCCGGGCGGTCGTCGTCCTTGTAGCAGCGCAGCACCTGTGCGAGCACTCCGGCGTAGATGCCCTGCGCCCATGTCGGCGGGAAGCCCTCCGGCTCCGGGCTCGGCCGCACCCGGATGCTCACCGGCTCCAGTGCCGCGGACAAATCTCCCGCACACCTGCCGCAGACGCGTGCGCCGGCCGCGTCGCATCCGGCGCACCGGCGGGGTGCGACCAGATCCAGCAGTTCCTCCACCCAGCGCATCACACCAGGAGATCAGCGCTCGATCTCGCTGTCCGGTCCCGGCCGACACGGGTGTGGACGGGGCAGCCGGGATTCAGGGGATGTGGACCGGCTACGCCACGGGTGCTCAGGTGCCGGGTGCGGCGAGGTCGTCAGCGCCGGGGATGCGCGCCCAACCGGCCCCTTGACGGGTCCAGACACTGCCGCGGTGATCCAGCACGTAGATGTCGTCGGTGCCACTACCGCCCGACACGACGCTCTGCACGCCGAGCGGGGCGGCGAACATATCCGGCTGCCCGCTCAGCGGCACCAGCGCGATCTCGTCCGCCTCCTGGGTGTGACCCTTCTCCGGTGTGGTGGCACCGAGGACGCCCAGGGTCACGTCGTCGAGCCATGCGACGTCCGCATAGGACGCGAGAGCCACCGGCATCGTCTCGGGCGTGCCGATGCCGGTGGGAATACCTCGGGAGTCCCGCAGCAGCCCCGCCACCTGGACGGAGGTGCGGCCCTGCCCGTCTCGTACGACCATGGCCACTCGCGCGCCTTCCGCGGACACCTTCAGCGCCAGCACGACCGACCGCCCGAGCCACGGCACCGATAGTTGACGAGCGGTCATCCGGGACCCTGCAGCGGTGTCGACGGCCCACACACCCCCGCCGGACGGCGCTGCGCCGCGCCGCGGGGTGCCTGAGATGCCCGCGACGAGGGCCGTGCTGCCGGTGAAGGTCGGCCGGGTCAGGTTGCCGGCGAACGTCGGCACCACGTGGAAGCTGCGTTTCACCCACACACCCAAGGAAGCGCGGTCGATCGACAATGCCGCGATCGCATCGCCAGAGGTGTCGGCGCCCAGGTCGTAGTACTTCGAGGAGATCGCCGGCAGTCGCACGGTGTTCTCCCCTGACTCCCCGGAACCCCGCAGCGGACCCGCGGGCCCCGAGCCCTGCCAGGACAGGACCGATCCGTTGCGCGTGATCAGCGCCGCGCTGGGGGGACCGGCCACTGCATAGCCCAGGTCCGCCGCGGTCGCCGGCTGGGCGAGCAGGTGCGGGGCGGCCACCCGGTTGCCGCCGGCCGTGAGTTCGACGCGGGTCACCGACGGAACGACCATGACGGTCGAGTTCACACCGGTGAGCGACGCGGTCATGGCGGCCCATAGCGCCGTACGAACCGTGCCGTCCGCCCTCTGGGCCGAGGCTGTCAGGTCGATCGAGGCGACCCCGGTGTTCGGATCCACCGGTACGGCGTTGATCGCGAGGCCGATGTGCGACTGGTTCGGGGTGCGCAGCGCACCCTGCAACCAGGCCGGCGGTGCTGCGAGTACGGCGCGGGCGACGGCGGTCGCCAGGCCCGCGGCGGGATACCACTGCACGTCCGGGACGAGCACCCTGGACGTCGCGCTGGGGTAGTAGATGCGCTGCGGGGTGTAGACCTGGGAGAAGTTCACGTTGCTGATCCAGGGACGGAACCCGGCCGGCAGGCTGCTGATCCGCCACTGACCCCCCACCCTGGTCACTCCGAACGACGCATCGATCCTGCTGTTCGGCTCGCGAGCGGTGATATGACCGGTCGTGTCGAGGACGGCCTGCTCCACCGCCGACACCCGGACTCGGCCGGATCCCTGCTGCGTGACCTTGAAGTCGGAGTCGCTGGTGGTGATGACCGCGCCCTCGGCCGACTGCCACTTCGCCGACGCCGTCGAGGTGAGGAACTGCCGCGCCACGCCGTAATCGTCGTCAAGGCTGGCCCCCGCTACGAGGAATCCCGTGACGACGTCCTCGGCCGACTCGCCGTCGTACGGACCGATCGGCTGCACGTCCACGTGGGGCACGGCGGCGTTGCTGATCGGCTGCTCTGCATGGACGGTGCCGGTGGCCGCGAGGCCCGCACAGCCGGTCAGGGTGAGCGGGAGCAGCAGCGCCAGAGTCCAGCGTGCCCGGGTGCGACCCGGAGTCACGACCGGTCCCCCTCCATTCCGGTGATCTCGGCCGCCGCGTACGTCGTGGACCCCGGTGCCGTCCGGGTCCCGATGGTGAGGCTGTCCGCCTGCGGCATGATGCGGCCGACGGCGGAGTCGTCCGGGGCCAGGTTGAGGGGCGAACGGGCAATGGGGACACCCGTCTTCGCGGGCAGTGTCAGCCGGAAGCAAGCGCCCTGGCCGGGCTCGCCCCAGGCCTGCAGCCAGCCGTCGTGCAGGCGTGCGTCGTCCAAGGAGATCGAGAGCCCGAGACCGCTGCCGCCCGTCGTTCGGGCACGGGCGGGGTCGGCGCGCCAGAACCGGTTGAAGACGCGGGCCGAGTCGCCCGGTGCCAGCCCGACGCCGTAGTCACGCACGGACACTGCGACCGCGGTGGAGTTGCTGCCGACCGTGATGTCGATGGGCCGGCCCTCGCTATGCTCGATCGCGTTGCTCACGAGGTTGCGCACGATGCGCTCGACCCGGCGCCGGTCCATGGGCGCGACCGCGGGCCGCCGTCCGTGCACCCGCAGGCGGGTGTGGTTGCGGGTGGCGAGGGACTCATACCCGTCGCAGACCCGGCGCACGATGTCGCGGATGTCGACCGGTTCGTCCTGCAGCGAGCTCGCGCCGGCGTCGAAGCGGCTGATCTCGAGGAGGTCGGTGAGGAGCGTCTCGAAGCGGTCGAGCTCCCGGTTCAGCAGTTCCGCCGACCGCGCCACCGGTTCCGCGAAGTCGGCGCGCCGGTCGTGGAGCATGTCCGCAGCCATCCGGATGGTGGTGAGCGGCGTCCGCAACTCGTGCGACACGTCGGAGGTGAATCGCTTCTGAAGGGTGGACAGGTCCTCGAGTTGTCGGATCTGCCGCTGCAGGCTGTCCGCCATGGCGTTGAAGGACGTCGCCAGCCGTGCGAGGTCGTCCTCGCCGCGCACCGGCATCCGTTCGTTGAGCGCACCGTCGCTCAGTCGTTCGGCGACGTGCGCGGCGGAGCGCACGGGCGCAACCACGAGGCGGGTGACCAGGTAGGCGAGCGACGCGAGCATCAGGATCAGGAGGATGCCGCCGACGGCGAACGCGCTCTTGACGATGCCGAGGGTCTCCTCCTCGGTGTCCATCGGGTAGACCAGATAGAGGTCGTAGACCCCGGCGCCGGGCACGACCACCTGTGACCCCACCATCACGGCGGAGATGTGGCCTGTGCCGATTCCACTCCCGTTCTCGACACCGTTGATGTAGCGCGGCACGTAGCGCGGCACGGTCACGATCTGAGTCTGCTGGTGCGTCGGGTCCTTGGCGACGGCCTCCTGCATCGCCTTCGGGACGACGGTGTTCTTGGGTCCGGTGCTCTGCTTGCTCAGGCGTTGGGTGACCGGGGCCAGACCCTGCTCGAAGATGACCCGTCGGGACAGGTCGTCGCCAGGAGACGCCACTGACTGGACGGTCTGCCGTACGAGCGATTCCAGCGAGGCGCGGTCGGGCTTGTCGTTGGCGCTGAAGTAGCCCTGCGCGACGGCGCGCTTGGACAGTGCGTCCTGCTCGGCGGAGTGGACCTTGTTGTCCATTAGGCCGTCGGCGATCCGCTGGTACATGTAACTGCCCAGCACGAAAGTGAGGAGCACACCGGCGGTGACCGTGATGGTGATGACCCTGGCGTGGATGGAGCGGCGCCAGGTGCGGCGTACGAACCTCCAGGCACGACCCGCCCGAGAGCGCCGCGCACCGGTCACCAGCACCAGCTCGCTCATGGGGCGCCGGCCGCCCGGGCGTCGTCGCCGGTCATGCCGGACCCGCCTTGTAGCCCACCCCGCGGACCGTGAGCACGATCGTGGGGTTCTCCGGGTCCTTCTCGACCTTCGACCGCAGACGCTGCACGTGCACGTTGACTAGCCGGGTGTCGCCCGCGTGGCGGTAACCCCAGACCTGGTCCAGGAGCACCTCGCGGGTGAAGACCTGCCACGGCTTGCGGGCCAGCGCGACCAGCAGGTCGAACTCCAGCGGCGTGAGCGAGATGGCCTCGCCACCGCGGGTGACCTTGTGGCCGGACACATCGATGTCCAGGTCGGCCAGGGTCAGGTGCTCGGTCTCGGGCTCGTCGTTGCGGCGCAACCGCGCCCGCACGCGGGCGATGAGCTCCTGCGGCTTGAACGGCTTGGTGATGTAGTCGTCGGCCCCGGACTCCAGCCCGGCCACCACGTCGATCGTGTCAGTGCGCGCGGTCAGCATCACGATGGGCACCACGGACTCCGCACGGATCGCCCGGCATACGTCGACGCCGCTCATCCCGGGCAGCATCACGTCGAGCAGCACCACGTCGGGCGAACTGTCGCGGAACGCCTGCATCGCCTTGGCGCCGTCAGCGCAATGGCTGGTCTGCAGACCCTCCCCGCGCAGGATGATGCCGAGCATCTCCGCCAGTGAAGGGTCGTCGTCGACGATCAGCACCTGTCCCCGCATGGGCATCGAGCAGATCTCCCTCTGGTATGACGACGTAGCGGTCAGTTTCCCACATTGCGAGACGAGTCCCGACGAGGCCGGTCGAGTCCATCACCTGAGATGCCAGGACCACGTGCGGCGACCCGGGAGATCGGTGATCTCCCGGGTCGCCCTTCACGTGCGGAACTTCGTGAGGTGACTCAGTAGCGGTAGTGCTCCGGCTTGTACGGCCCGGCGACGTCCACGCCCAGGTACTCGGCCTGGCCCTTGGTCAGCTCGGTCAGGTGCACGCCGAGCGCATCCAGGTGCAGGCGCGCGACCTTCTCGTCCAGGTGCTTGGGAAGCACGTAGACCTGCTTCTCATACTCACCGGGCTTCGTGAACAGCTCGATCTGCGCGATCGTCTGGTTCGCGAAGCTGTTGGACATCACGAACGACGGGTGGCCGGTCGCGTTGCCCAGGTTCATCAGCCGGCCTTCGGATAGCACGATGATGCTGTTGCCCGAGGGGAAGGTCCACTCGTGCACCTGCGGCTTGATCTCGGTCTTGGTGATGCCGGGGACCTTGGCCAGGCCGGCCATGTCCAGCTCGTTGTCGAAGTGACCGATGTTGGACACGATCGCCTTGTTCTTCATCTTCGACATCTGCTCGGCGGTGATGACGTCGTAGCAGCCGGTCGTGGTGACGTAGATGTCGGCGATGTCCAGCACGTCGTCGAGACGGGCGACCTGGAAGCCCTCCATCGCGGCCTGCAGCGCGCAGATCGGGTCGACCTCGGTGACGATGACGCGAGCGCCCTGACCGGCGAGGGACTGCGCGCAGCCCTTGCCGACGTCGCCGTAGCCGCACACCACGGCGACCTTGCCGCCGATGAGGACGTCGGTGGCGCGGTTCAGCCCGTCGATCAGGCTGTGCCGGCAGCCGTACTTGTTGTCGAACTTGGACTTGGTGACCGAGTCGTTGACGTTGATGGCCGGGAAGAGCAGCTCACCCGCGCGCGCCAGCTCGTACAGGCGGTGCACCCCGGTCGTGGTCTCCTCGGTGACGCCGCGGATGCCCTCGGAGATCTTGGTCCACTTGTGGGGGTCGGTCGCGATGGTGGAACGGACCAGGTCCTTGAAGACCGCGAACTCCTCGGAGTCCGCCTCGGTCGTGGCGGGCACGGCGCCGGCGAGCTCCCACTCGCGGCCCTTGTGCACCAGCATCGTGGCGTCGCCGCCGTCGTCCAGGATCATGTTGGGACCCTCGCCGCCGGGCCAGGTGAGGATCTTGTCGGTGCAGGCCCAGTACTCCTCGAGGGTCTCGCCCTTCCAGGCGAAGACCGGGACACCCTGGGGGTCCTCGGCGGTGCCGTTCGGTCCGAGGACCGACGCGGCGGCGGCCTCGTCCTGGGTGGAGTAGATGTTGCAGGAGGCCCAGCGGACCTCGGCGCCGAGCGCGGTCAGCGTCTCGATGAGGACGGCGGTCTGCACCGTCATGTGCAGGGAGCCGGCGATGCGCGCGCCCTTGAGCGGCTTGCTGGTCCCGAACTCCTCACGCAGCGACATGAGGCCGGGCATCTCGTGCTCCGCCAGGCGCAGTTGGTGACGGCCCGCTTCGGCGAGGCCCAGGTCTTTGACCTTGTAGTCGAACGACATGGTGCTCGTTCTCCTTCCGCCACGGCAGCAGCCGTGGCTGATCGAATGTGGTCGATGAATGGACCCGGCGCGCCCTGCTGGGCTGCGTGGCACGGGTTATCACCCACGCCGGCACTGGCGATTCTACCGGTGAACGACCATCGCCCACGACCGGAGCGGCACGATCGCGGCGGCGCGCGTTCTAGCCCGCTCGGCCCCGAACGCGAGTGTCACCGTCCCCGCCTCCGTTGTTATGGCCCGCTCGGCCCCGAACGCGCGCCATTTCGGGTGCATGTGATCGCACGCAGGGCCGCTGTCGGTGGTCGGTGATCGCATATGGACATGAGTTCGAACGCCGCGGTGCTGACGCCGCCCGACCCGCGCACCACCCTGTCGCGCGTGGTGGGCCGATTGAACTCCGCTCACGCAGATCTGGTGTCGCTGGTCGCGCAGGTCATCGACGACGACTCGTGGGCGCTCAGCGGCATCCGCTCTCCCGAGCACTGGTTGACCTGTTACGCGGGCCTGTCGCACGGCGACGCCGCACGCGTCACCGGCATCGCGCGCCGCACCCGGTCCTTGCCGGAGCTGGCGCGCGGCCTCGACGATGGCGAGCTGTCGATCGGACAGGCGGCGGTGATCGCGAAGTACACCCCCGACGGCTTCGACGACAGCGTTGTAGAACTGGCCCGGCATGCCACGGTGACCCAACTGCGCCGTGCACTCGCGCGGTACGAATTCGCGCCCGCGGCGCCCGATCCGGACTCCCCACCCAAGCGTCACGACCCGTTCGACCCATCGGTGGCGCGACCACAGCTGTCGATGCAGACCCGGGACGGCCGCTTCCACCTGACATACGACGCGCCAGCCGACATCGGTGCCCTGGTTCAGCAGTCGATCGTCGAGGCCAAGGACGCGCTGTTCCTTGCCGGTCAGCCGCACATGACGATGGCCGACGCCCTGACCGAGGTCGCGACCCGGTCCCTCGAACGCGGAGCAGAGCTATCGGGCGGTCGCGCCGGGAAGTTCCGGATTTACCTGCACCTGGACACCGCGGGCCGCGGGTGGGTGACGAAGGGCAGTTCGCTCCCACAGCACCTGCTGCGCAAATGGTCCTGCGACGGACTCGTCCAGCCGGTCTGGGAGACGCAGGGGTCACCGGTCAACGTCGGCCGCACCCAGCGCATCGTTCCGCGGCGAACGCGCCGTCTCGTGGAGGACAGGGACGGAGGATGCCGGCACCCCGGATGCTTCGCCACCCACCACGTCGAGTGCCACCATGTGACGCACTGGGCCGACGGCGGCGACACCGACATGAACGGTCTGATCAGCCTGTGTCCCTACCACCACGACCGGCACCACAGCGGCGATTTCCAAATCGAACCCGTGCTTGGCCACCCAGGTCAGTTCCGCTTCCTGGACCGGTCCGGCGTCACCCTCGGGCCGGTGCCCGGCGTCCCATCGGATCCCGGCACCGAGGACGACGTCACCCCGTACCGCGGGGCATCCGGTGAGGCCCTCTACCCGGACAGGGTGCGATTCCGGCCGAATCCAACAGCCGCCGAGATCATGGACGTCCGCCGGTTGTGGGCGCTCGCCGCCGGCACCGGAGAACCGCCGGATCTCGTGGTGCCCGAGCATCCGGACCCCGGGTCCATCGAGTCCGGACGTCCACATCTCGCGCTGGCTAGAGTCGACGGTATGAGCGATGACACCCCGCAGCACCCGATCCCCGACGAGTTGAAGATCGACGTCGACCAGGACAAGCTCGACAAGTGGGACGCGGTGAGCGAGGAGTACGCCGGCGAGGGTGATGAGGAGAAGCACCGCCCGGTCTTCACCGACGACTCCACCACGACGGGCCGGGAGACCGACGGCGACTCCCAGGATCAGGCCGGCGACGCCACCGGTATCGGCATCAAGGACGACCAGGAACGCCCGGACGAGGACGAACCCGACCCGGCCGCCACCGACGCGTGAAGGAGACACCTTGTCCGACTGGAACGCATCGATCATCGAGGAGTTTCGCGACAACGGTGGCACGGTGAGCACCAACGGATTCGGGCGGGCACTGGTGCTCGTGCACCACATCGGTGCCAAATCCGGCGTCGAACGCGTCAACCCGGTAGCGGCGATCCCGCAGGACGACGGATCGTGGTTGATCGCGGCATCGGCGGCCGGCGCTGACAGGAACCCCGACTGGTATCACAACCTGCTGGCGCATCCGCAGGTCACGATCGAGAAACCCGAGGACGGTGGCGGGACCAGCACGGTCGCGGTCACCGCGGTCGACACCGCCGAGGGGCGCGACGCGGCCTGGGCGCAGTTCACTGCGATGTCGGATGGCTTCAAGGGGTACGAGGCGAAGACGAGTCGGGTCATCCCCGTGCTGCGTCTCGTGCCACGGTCCGCGGACTGACTAGCGCCACCCCGGCTGGAGCGAGCGGTAGACCCCGGTCCGCAGCTCGGTCGCCCAGAACGACAGGCCGGGCATGCCGGCGTCGACGGCCACCTGGATCTCGGCCTCGACGTCGTAGGGCACCCGCACGAACTGCAGCCCGAAGGGCCCCGGCACGTCGCTGCCCACGGCTCCCTCGAGGACGGCGTACGACGGGATGGGCTCATCGAGCGCGTTGCCGACACTGCCGACGTTGAACAGCGTTCGCCCGTCGCGCACGCTCAGGTAGGCGTCGTGGATGTCGCCGTACCCGACCACCGTGGGCACCGGGCCGGACCCGGTCAGAGCCGTGGCGGCGAACATCCCGTCGAACTCCACCGGCGAGAGGTCGGCGAACACCTTGGTGTGCACATCGGCAGCGCTGGCGTGCAGAAGTCGCACCCGTCGACCGCCGACCCGAGGTCGTGCGACAGCGGCAAGGTGCGCAGCCATGGCAACTGATCCGGTCGTAGCTCCTCCCGCCACCACCACTGGGACGGGTCGCGGTACTGCGGCTGTTCGGCGGGTAGGAAATCCTCCCAGTTGCCCCGCAGGTTGACCTCGCAGACCTCGCGGCACAGGTCGGCCGCCTGCTGTCCCCGTGGGCCCTTCCCGACGAAGTCGCCGAGGTTGACGATGCGCGTGATGCCCCGGGCGGCGATGTCGTCCAGCACTGCGCGCAGTGCCGTCAGGTTGCCGTGCACGTCGGAGATCAGCGCGATGCGGTCCACAGTCATCGCACCGGCGCGATGTCGAGGTCGGGTTCGAGGTACATCACCAGTCGCAGGTCGGGCGCACTTGCCCGGGCTCTCTCCTCGGCCGCGTCGATGGCTCGCGCGACATCGGCGCCGGTGTCCGAGGCACCGACCGCGATCTTGGCGGCGACCAGCAACTCCTCCGGCCCGAGGTGCAGCGTCTTGGCGTGGATGACCCGGTCGACGCCCGGGGCGCCCTCGATCGCCGCGACGATCGCCAGGGCGACGGACGGACTCGCGGACTCCCCCACGAGCAGCGATTTGGTCTCGATCGCGAGGACGACGGCGACGGCGACGAGCAGCAGGCCGATCAGGCCGGTGCCGGCGGCATCCCAGTACGAGCTGCGGGTCAGTACCGAGAGCACGACGCCGAAGAGCGCGAAGACCAGCCCGACCAGCGCCGCGAAGTCCTCGAGCAGGATCACCGGGAGCTCGGGGGCCTTGGCCCTGCGGATGAACTGCAGCCAGGAGGAATCGCCGCGGTGCGGGTTGCTCTCGCGGACCGCAGTACGGAACGACAGACCCTCCAGCACGATCGCCGCGAGGAGGACCACCACCGGCACCCACCACCAGTCCTGGCCGAAGCCCGGCCGCTCCCCTTTGCCCGCGTGCGCCTCGTGCGCCTTGTGGTAGGCCTCGTAGAGAGCGAAGAGGCCGCCGAGGCTGAAGAGCACGATCGAGACGACGAAGCCGAAGACATAACGCTCGCGGCCGTAGCCGAACGGGTGCTCCGGGGTGGCCGCCTTTTTCGCCCGCCGCCCGCCGACCAGGAGCAGCAGCTGATTGCCGGAGTCGGCGAGGGAGTGGATCCCCTCGGCGAGCATCGAGCTCATCCCGGTGAGGGCGAACGCGATCAGTTTGGTGATCGCGATGCCGAGGTTGGCCCCGAGCGCCGCGATGATTGCCTTGTTGCCACCCTCGCTCGACATGGGCGCAGTCTAGGTGCGGGTCAGTCGTCGAACTCCAGCCCCAGCAGGGCGTTCTCGACGACCTCGGCCAGCGCCGGGTGGATCCAGTACTGGCCCCGGGCCATCTGCGGCACTGTCAGCCCGAAGGACATCGCCTGGATCGAGGTCTGGATCAGCGAACTGGCGTCCGGGCCCAGGAAGTGCGCGCCGATGAGCAGCTTGGTCTTCTTGTCGGCGATGAGCTTCACCATGCTGGTGGTGTCCTCCATGGCCCACCCGAACGCGACGTCGCCGTACTTCTGCACCTTGACCGTGATGTCGCGACCCGTCGCTCGGGCCTGTTCCTCGGTCAGCCCGACCGAGGAGATCTGCGGGTGGGTGAAGACCGCCTGCGGCACGAAGCGGTGGTCGAAGGAGTACAGGTCGTGCGGATGCGCCAGGTTGTGCGCCACGATGCGCGCCTCGTGGTTGGCCACGTGCTTGAGCTGGTACGGCGAGCTCGCGTCGCCGAGGCTCCAGATGCCCTCGGCCGACGTGCGGCCGTGCGGATCGACGACGATCCGGCCGTCCGGGTAGGTGTCCACCCCTGCGACGTCCAGGTCGAGAGAGGGCGAGTTCGGGGCACGTCCGGTCGCGACGAGCAGCACCTCGCCCCGCACCCGCGTGCCGTTGCCGAGCGTCAGCTCGACGCCGCCGTCCACTGCTTCGGCGCGCTCCGGAGGAGAGCCCAGGTGCACGTCCCACTTCTGCTCGGCCTGCTCGGTGAACGCCGCGGAGATGTCGGCGTCCT
The DNA here is from genome assembly GCF_021391335.1 of Allobranchiibius sp. GilTou73. Lineage (GTDB taxonomy): Bacteria > Actinomycetota > Actinomycetes > Actinomycetales > Dermatophilaceae > Allobranchiibius > Allobranchiibius huperziae. The sequence continues at coordinate 3,281,384 of NZ_CP090051.1, forward strand.
CCTTGGTCAGGAGTTGCTTGCCGCGCGCGACGATCTTGACGGCGACGCCGAGCGCGGAGAACACGTGAGCGAACTCAGCGGCGATGAACCCGCCGCCGAGGATGACCATCGAGGACGGCAGCTGTTCCATCCGCATCACCGTGTCGCTGGTGTGGAACGGCACGCCGGAGGCGGTGATCTCGTCGGGGACGACCGCGTGGCTGCCGCTGGCGAGCACGATCTGGTCTGCCGAGACCTCCTCCTCGCGACCGTCGACGGTGACCGTCAGGGTCTTCGGACCGGTGAACCGGCCCTCCCCGAGGTACGCCGTGGTGTTGGCCCCGTTGACCCGGTAGTCCCTGCCGCCCTGGGAGATCGGGTCGATGCGCCCGAAGATGCGGTCGCGGATGGCGGGCCATCGGATCCCGTCGACGTGCGCGTCGACGCCGTACCGGCTCGCGTCACGGACGGTGTCGGCCACCTCCGCTGCGTAGACGTACATCTTGGTCGGGATGCACCCGACGTTGAGGCAGGTGCCGCCGAACAGTCCCTTCTCGATGATCGCAACGGACTTGCCGTCGAAATCGGGGGTGACGAGAGAGTTGCCCGAACCGCTGCCGATGATGGCCAGGTCGAAGTGAGTCACGGTCTCAGCGTAGGGCGGGGCGTCCCAGCGGCGGACGCGACGGTCACTGCCCCTGCGCGATCTGCCCGCGGACGGTGTAGAGCTCCGGGAAGAACGTCTGGTCCAGTGCGCGCCGCAGGAACGCCACGCCGCTGGAACCGCCGGTGCCCGGCGCGCCGCCGATGATGCGCTCGACCGTCTTCAGGTGCCGGAAGCGCCACAGCTGGAAGTTGTCCTCCAGGTCGACCAGTTCCTCGCACGTCTCGTAGATGTCCCAGTAGCGCGGCGGGTCGGAGTAGATCTCGTGGAACACCTCGGCAATCGCGTCGTGCGGCACGTACGGCGTCGCCACGTCCCGCTCCAGCGCCTCGGGCGGCACCGCGAACCCGCGCCGGCCGAGCAGCTGCAGGAACACGTCGTAGATGCTCGGTTCGCGCAGCATCTCGGCGAGCAGGTCGCGGGCACCCGGCTCGGCGTCGAACACCCGCAGCATGTCGGGGTTCTTGTTGCCCAGCAGGAACTCCACGGCGCGGTACTGCACCGACTGGAATCCGGACGATGTCGCGAGGAAGGTGCGGAAGGTCGCGTACTCGCTCGGCGTGAGCGTCGCCAGCACCGACCACTGCTGGGTGAGCGTGGCCTGGATGTGCTTGACGCGGGCCAGTCGTTTGAGCGACGCCTGCAGCTCGTCGGCAGCGAAGAGGTCTCTGGCAGAACGCAACTCGTGAAGGACGAGCTTGAACCACAGCTCGCTGGTCTGGTGCTGGATGATGAAGAGCAGCTCGTCGTGCTGCGGTGGCACCGCGCGCGGGTGCTGCGAGGCCAGCAGCGTGTCCAGACCGAGGTAATCGGCGTACGACATCGGCGCTCGGCTGTGCGGGTCGGTGCTCACGCCGGGCACGCTATCCCGCGGACGGCCGCCCGCGACCGCGGCGACGGTCGCGCAGGTCGGCCACGTGCGGTGACACGGCGGGATCGACCCCGAGTCCGATCGCCAGGTAGGTCGAGGCGAAGTCGACCATGGCGATGTGCTCGGCGAGCCGCACCACCGGATGACCCGGTGCGGCAATGGACTCGACCACGCGCACGTCGGCCTGCCGAGCGGTCGCGAGCAGATCGTCGGTGAGTGCCGCGGCCTCGTCGCCCTCCGGTGTGGGCGGGTCGGAGGGTGCGTCGCGCAGCATCAGCAGCCCCAGGCTCGGCTGCGCGGGACCGTCGAGGAACGGGTCGGCGAAGATGTCCATCCCGGTGCGCCCGGCCAGTCCCTGGCCACCGCCGGCGGTGAACGGCCCGTCGAAGCAGGCCACCACCTGCGAGGCGGCGTCCGGCAGCTCGCCCCAGGTGGCCGGCATCCGAGCGGTCCGGGCCAACATGGACGCCGCCCGTCGTGCCGCGACGCCGGTGAGCGGGTTGTCCCCGAGCACCACCGGCACGGTCTCGGCCAGTTGGACGGCCATCAGCTTGGCCGGGTTGACGAACGACTCCGAGGAGGGCCGGCAGGTCTCCGCCTGCTCGTCGAGCCGCGCGGCGATCTGCGGGAAGACAGCGTCTGGGACGTCGGCGAGGCCGAGGACGTCCGCCGCGAGCAGCACCGGGGTCAGCAACGACCACAGCGACGTGCGGCTCGAGGTGCGACCACGCCCGACGCTGACGTGCACGCCGCGCGCCCGGTGCGCCGCCTCGGCCAGGGGCGAGTCGTCGGCGCCGACGGTCAGCAGGGCGGTGCCGCGACGGGCCGCCTCACGGGCGATGGCGACGGGCCCGTCGGCCGTTCCCGACAGGGACACCGCGATAACCAGGTCGAGGGGTCCGACCCATCCGGGCAGCGGCAGGTTGCGCCGCACGGTGACCGGCACCGGCGAACCCGGCTCGGCGAGCAGCTCCAGCACGTCCGCGACGACCGAGGACCCGCCGAGTGCTGCGACCAGGACCGATCGGGGGCGTTCGCCGTACGCGACGCGCTCGACGCCGGCCTCCCGGCTCAGGGTGACGGCCTCGCGCACCTGCGCGCCGGCAGTCGCCAGCGAACGCAGACTGTCGCGCGAGTCGCGCCAGCGCAGCTCTTCCGGATCGTCGATCCAGGACTCTTCGAGGGAGGGCACCGTGCTCAGCCGCGGATGAGGCGTGCCTCGTCGGCGAGCAGGACGGGGATCCCGTCGGTGATCGGGTAGCCACGCCGGACGCCCTCCGCGTCGCAGGACGAAGCGCACTGCAACTCCGGAGTGCCGTCCGGGGAGGTCGCGTCGACCAGCTCACCGCGGCAGACGGGGCAGCGCAGGATCTCGCGCAGCCAGGGTTCGAGACCGTGCGCTTCGTCGGTGCTCATGTCGATCGGGTCTCCTTGTCGTGGATACGGATCCGAACCAATGCCGCGTCACGTACGGCGGTCATGGTCGCCTCGTCGGCGGCTTCGACGTTGAGCCGCAGCAGGGGCTCGGTATTGCTGCCGCGCACGTTCAGCCACCACATCGGCGACCCATCGTGGGTGAAGGTCAGGCCGTCGAGGGTGTCCTCGACGACGCCGTCCTGGCGCAGCGCCCACTCGCGCACCCGCGCGGTCGCCGCCGCCTTGTCGTCGACCGAGGAGTTGACCTCACCGGAGGCGACGTAGCGGCTGTACTCCCGCATCACCTCCGAGAGGGGACGACGGTCGGCTCCGAGGGCCGCGAGCACGTGCAGTGCGGCGAGCATGCCGGTGTCGGCGTACCAGAAGTCCTGGAAGTAGTAGTGGGCCGAGTGCTCTCCACCGAAGATCGCGCGGTGGTGCGCCATGTCGGACTTGATGAACGAGTGACCCACGCGGGTACGCACCGCCTGGGCTCCGTGCTCGGTGATGATCTCCGGCACCGCCCGGGAGGAGATGAGGTTGTGCACCACACGGACCTGGTCGACGGGAGTGCCCGAGGCGACCGCACGCCCGATCTCACGGGTGGCCACGAGCGCCGTCACCGCCGACGCGCTGACCGGGTCGCCGTGCTCGTCCACCACGAAACACCGGTCGGCGTCGCCGTCGAAGGCGAGCCCCAGATCGGCCCCGTGCTCGCGGACGGCGGCCTGCAGATCGCGCAGGTTGTCCGGCTCCAGGGGATTCGCCGGGTGATTGGGGAAGGTGCCGTCGAGCTCGAAGTACATCGGCACGATCTCCAGCGGCAGCGCCGCCAGACCCGCTCCGGTGCCGAGGACGGCGGGGACGGTGTGCCCGCCCATCCCGTTGCCCGCGTCGACCACGACCTTGAGCGGTCGGATCCCCTGCAGGTCGACCAGTCGGCGCAGCAGCGCGGCGTACTCCCCCAGCAGGTCACGCTCGCGGACCACGCCGGGCGTGTCGACGGCGGCCGGCTGACCGTCATCGAGCCACTCCTGGGCACGGTCGCGCACCTGATCCAGTCCGGTGTCGGTGCTGATCGGCCGGGCCCCCGCGCGACACAGCTTGATGCCGTTGTACTCCGCAGGGTTGTGACTCGCGGTGAACATCGCCCCGGGCAGATCCAGGGCGCCGCTGGCGTAATAGAGACCGTCGGTCGAGCAGAGTCCGATGAGCACCGCGTCGACACCTCGCCCCATCACGCCCTCGGCGAACGCCGACACCAGTTGAGGTGAACTGGGGCGCATGTCGTGACCGATGACGACAGCGCTCGCGCCCTCGGGGATCGCGATCTGCTCGGCGAACGCGCCGCCGATCGCTCGGGCCACCTCGGGCGACAGTTGCTGCGGCACCAGGCCCCGCACGTCGTACGCCTTGACGAACTCAGCGAGGCGTGGGGAGGTCATGGCCGCAGCCTAACGGGGGTCAGGAGCTCGGCAGGATGCGCAACCGCGGCCGTCCCGGCTGGGCCGACGGGTCGGCGGCGGGACGTGCGGGCTCGCGTCGACCGGCCTCACGTACGGCGTCCGCGAGCGCCGCCAGATCGTCACCGGAGGGCACCGGCGGCTCCAGATCGACAGCGAGTCGCACGACATCCCAGCCGCGCGGGGCGGTGAACCGCGTGGTGTGCGCGGCGCACAGGTCGTAGGAGTGCGGCTCCGCATAGGTGGCGAGCGGTCCGAGCACGATCGTGCAGTCCGCGTGCACGTAGGTCAGGGTGGCAACGGCCGGCCCCTGGCAGGCACTGCGGTTGCACTGGCGCATCATCACGCGGGGGCTCGGGTGCATCACGCCGTGACTTTAGGCGAGCGCCCGGACTCGTCGTCATCGGCGCGCCGGGCGACGGTGAGGTCGACATGGCCGGGTGGCTGGATAGGCTCCTGGGATGACTGGGTACGCCGCCTGGCAGGACCTCCGCAGCACACCCGGACCCGGGACGCGCGCTGCCCGCCCTGCCCGTTCGGAGCGGCACGGCCGCGGAATCCGCGGGCCGTTGGCCTGGCCGAGGGTGCCGGTCATGCGCACCCGCGCAGAGGAGTTCGACGAGACCGTGCTGAGCGCCCTGGAGCGCGTCGAGCGTCGCCTCGGCAGGCCGCTGGACATGCTCGAGGTGGCCGTCGAGGACGTGCCCACCCACGATCCGGCGCCGTGGGAGTCCGATGTCGCGCTGGGTCGCACCTTTCCCGGCACCGGGAAGGCGACGCCGCGGGTCGTGATCTACCGCCGTCCCATCGAGGCGCGGGCCGTGGGCGAGGACGAGCTCGCCGACCTGATCGAGCAGATCGTCGCCGAGCAGGTCGCCGGCGTCGTCGGCATCCATCCCGACGACCTGCAGGACTGAGCGCACGTGACCGACCCCACCGCCGCTCCGAACCTGCTGTCCGGACTCCCGCACGTCGGACGCGCGCCCGTGCTGGTCACCGGCGGCACCGGCACCCTCGGCCGGGCCGTGGTCCGCGAGCTGCTCGACTCCGACGTCCCCGCGAAGGTCCTCACCCGCCGCGCCGACGCCGGGACGGATGCGCAGGTGTGCGTCGGCGATCTGCGCACCGGCGCAGGACTGAGCGACGCGGTGCAGAACGTGCAGGCGGTCATCCACTGCGCGACCGACCCCCACGGTCATGAGGTTGACGTCGACGGTCTGGAGCGGCTGTGCAACGCACTGGCCGAGAACAACCCGGACGCTCACCTCGTCCATGTGTCGATCGTCGGGTGCTGGGACAGCCCGCTTCCCTATTACCGGGTCAAGGCCGAGGCCGAACGGGTCGTCGGTGAGTCCAAGCGGCCGTACACGATCGTGCGTGCCACGCAGTTCCACGAGTTCGTCGAACGGATCTGCGGCGTGCATGTCGGCCCGATCGGCGTCGGACTGCGGGGCCTGCGGTTCGCGCCGTGCGACACCGCGTGGGTGGGACGACGGCTGGTGGACGTGGCGTTGGAGACCACGCCGACCGGCGGCACCGTCGAGCTGGCCGGGCCAGAGGTGCTGAGCGCCCGCGACATCGCTGTCCTCACCGCGCACCTGTCGGGTCGTCCCACCCCGCATCAGGTCCAGCTCCCGCGGGTCGGGCGCGTTCTGACAGCGCTGGGTAACGGTTCGAACCTGCCCGGCGACCAGGCCGTCCGAGGCGGTCGCTCCTACGCCCAGTGGTGGGCCGACCGCGCCTCGGAGTGAACCTCAGCCGTTCGCCGGCCGGAGCGCCGGAGCCTGCGCTGCCAGCGGGAGCGGCGTCAGCGTGGTCGTCGCGACGAGCGGGCCGTTGCGGTCCATACGACGCAGGGTGACCGCAGCCCAGACGGAGCCGGACCGCACCGTCACCCACACCGACCGCGCGGCCGGAAGTCCTTGCAGCAGAGGCGTGCCGGCAGCCAGCGAACGCCTGGTGGACGTGACCCGGCCCTGCGCGTCGACGGTGCTGACCACGATCTGCGCGGTGCGGCTCGCAGCCGTCACCCCCAGTACCGCGTCGCCGTTGCCCAGGCCCCCGGGCAGGCCGGTGCCGGTGAGCGCGCGCGTGAGGGATGCACCCGTCGCCCAGGTGAGGTCACCGACTCCCGTCGCCGTCGTGCGCACCGAAGCGGCAGCGACGACCGGCTCGTCGGAGAGGACCTGCACGCCGTAGTCGCCGCGGGTCAGCCCGCGCAGGGTCAGCGAGCCGGTGCGTCCGGCCGCGACGGTGAGCACCTGCTCGGTGGCGATCGACCCGTCGGACGCCGTGGCGCGCACGCGTACGACGGCGTCCTGGGTGCCGGGATCGGCGACCCGCACCACCGGCGCGGGTCCGAGGACGGGTACGGCGGGCAGCACCTGCGTGGTCGCGGGCGACGCGCTCACGCCGGTGGTCTCCTCGCCGATCTGGGTCTCGCCGTCCATCCACACGTCGGCGGCCGCGATCGTGACGGGCCCACCGGAGGAGGTCACATGGATGGCGGGGTCGCTCCCGCTGCGCAGCGTGCCGAGGGTGAGGACGGTCCGCCGTCCGGGCGCGATCACCGTCCCCGCGACCGAGGACGGATCGCGTCCCGCGCTACCCACGACGGTCGCAGCCACCGTGATGGCTGAGCTGCCCGGGTTGGCGAGGACGAGGCGGGTCACCCGGCCGGGCTCGGTGCCACCGGCGAGCACCCACGCGTCCTGCACGGGAGCCGTGCACTGCAGGACGGAGATCCCACGAGCGGATCTGATGCTGTCGTAGGAATACTGCGTGGCGGTGCTGCCGGGCGCCAGGCTCCCGGTCGTGTCGAGCCGCATCGCCCGGTCCCCCGAGAGGGTGGTGGACGTCGTGCCCGTCCGCGTCGTGGGAACGGTGCCGCCGCCCGCTCCCTGGGTGCGGGTGCCTGCGGGCAGGACGCTGGTCGGTGCGCTGCCGGACAGCAGCGTCACCTGCTGCTGCGCGGCCTCCGGGTCAGTGCTGTCGCTCAGCCCGCCGCGGTCCGCACCGGGGCAGGTGACGGACGCGCTCTGCAGGGCCTGCGGGGTGCCGGAGACCGTGACCACGCGGTCCGCGGCGCGGGCCAGATGCACCTCGCCCTCGGCGCGCCCCGCGCCGTAGACCAGACCGGCCGCGACACCGCCGGCGATCAGCACCCGCAGCGCTCCGCCGATCCTCATGTGCCGCTCACCTGCTCCGTACGCGGTCGACGGGTGCCGAACGGGATCGCGAGGTACAGCACGACGATCGACAACCCGAGCTGCATCCAGGCGAGCCATTCGTGCCGGACACCGGTCTCGACCACAAGGTGACCGCCGCCGGCCGGCAGGACGTACGTCGGCTGGTCGGCACCCGGCGACGCCGACAGCACCCGCCCGTCGAGCGCGACTCGGCCGTGCTCGGTCCAGCCGCTGCCCTCCGAGAGCACGAGGGTGCGTCCCGGCGCCCCGGCGGGCACGGTCAGGTCGGTGCGCCCGTGTTGGGCACGGGAGGCGAGCTCGGTGGTGGGCCGGCCACCCTGCAGGATGACGAGTCGGCTGCTGCCGACCTCGTCGCCGCCGGTCGTGCTGGTGGGTTCCACCCGCCAGACCGACGAGGAGCGGCCGGCGGACAGCTGGGTGAGCCCCGCGGTCGTCGAGAGGGGTGCGTCCAGTCGTCGGACCGCGGCGGCTCCGCGCACCACGACGTACTCGACTCCGAGCTGGTGCATCAGACGGGAGCCTTCCGTGCGACCGCTCGCACCGGTCGAGGTGAGCACGCGGGCCGCTGCCGCCGTGCGGGCGTCGTACGACGGGTACGGGCTGCGCAGGTCGCGCGCGGGCAGGCCCGCCTCCCGGCCGATGAGCTGGTAGGTGACCGCGTCGTCGGATGCGGCGGTCAGAAGCAGGGCGCGGGGTGCGGGACCGGAGGTCAGCTGACGTTGTACGACCGATGGCAACGAGCTCACGACCGGCGTCAGCGCGGTGGCCGACGCGGTCCAGACCCCGAACCCTGCGACAGCGCAGGCCCCGACGCATGCGACGGCGGTGAGGCCGTGCACCCACGGACGCCACCGCCCGGCGCCCAGACCGGCGATGCCGAGCAGCCCGGCGGCGAGCAGCGCGAACCCGTAGACGTCGAGCGCGGGACCGGTCCAGGGCGTGGCGTCACCACGGGACGTGGCCGCGAGCAGCACGTGGGGAGCCGCGAGGGCTGCGCCGAGCCCGAGCAGGCCGACCCCGACGAGCGCCGCCCCGGAGCGGCCGAGTCCGGTGCGCACCAGTCCGATCAGGCCGATCGCCAGCACGGGGATCGATGCGAGGACGGCGTAGGACCCCGGGCCGCCCGGGTGCAGCAGCGCCAACTCCCAGGGGTGGACGCCGCCGCCGCGGGTGGGGTCGAGGGCACCCGGACCGGCGAGCAGCCCGCGGCGGTCACCGGTCAGCACGTCGCGGCTCCACGGCCCCAGCAACAGCCACGGCACGACGAACACCGCGAGCGCCCGCAACCGGCCGACGCCGGGAGCGAGGAGCACGCCGGCCAACGCCACCGCGCTGCAGACGATCAACAGGACCGGAGAGAAGGCACCGGTAAGGGCGACCGCCAGCACCGCGGCGAAGGTGACCGCGCCGCTCGCGCCGCGACGCAGAGCCGCGAGGGTGCCGGCGAGCGCGAACGGCAGCAGGATGTGCCCCACGACGGCACCGAGGCGGCCCTGCGCGACGGCGGTGGTGAGCGTGGGCAGCGTGGCCCAGAGCAGTGCGACGGCCAGCCGCGGCCAGCGGGCGTCGGTCGCGACCCGGCCGGCGCGGTAGGCCGCCAGCCCGGACAGCGGCATCGCGGCGAACAGCAGCCAGGCGACGGCGACGCCCCCGGCGGCGTCATGGTCGATCCACGGCAGCAGACCCACGAGCCAGGCGAGCGGGGCCAGCACGAGCAGGTACGGCGCGTCGGTGGCGGGGTGTCCGAGGCCGGGGCCGACCCACGCGTCGCGGTAGGTGCGCCAGATGCCGGTCGCGTCGGTGTCGAAGGGCAGCAGTTGGCCACCGGTCAGGCCGCGCCCCGTGCCGGTCAGGGCGCCGCTGGTCAGCAGGTCACGCCACAGCACAGCGCTCGCGATCGCGAGCAGCAGCACCAGAAGACCCGCGGGTCCGAGCACGGACCTGGCGATGGGTCCGCGCTCGACACGCAGTTCCTCGGCGACGGCCGGAACCGGACCTGTCTCGGCGGCGCCCGCGTCGCGTGCCATGGCGCCGCGGGAGCGCCCGCCGGCTCCGTCGAGCAGCCCGTCGTACGCGGCGCGCAGGGCTCCGGCCGCGGGAACGAACAGTGCCCGCAGATTGCGCCGACGGGTCGTGCCGCGCCGGAAGAATCGGCCGCGGGCGCCGAGGATGCGCAGCATGCCCAACGGTGCCGTGCCCTGCGCCAACTCGACCCCGGCGCGGCGGGGACGCTTGCCGAGCAGCAGCACCAGGGTCAGCAGGAGCGAACTGAGCGCGGTCCAGATCGCGAGGAACGGCATGCCGAGCAGGCTCGCCCGGGCCAGCGCCACCTGGCGGTGACGGCGCAGTGTCGTGGCGTCGCGGCCGGCGTCGGCGGCGACCTGACGCACCCGCGCTGCGGGGACCACGACGACGGAGTGGCCGATCAGGTGCGCGCGCCAGCCGAGGTCGAGACCGTCGCCCTCGCCGTCGAACGCCGGGTCGAAACCGCCGAGGGTGTTGTAGGTGTCCTGTCGCACCAGCATGCCGGCGCTGCTCACCGACAGCACGTCCCGGCGATGGTCCTGCTGACCCTGGTCGGTCTCGCCCGCCGCGGCGCCGACGTGCCGCCCGGTGCGGGTGACGTCGGTGCCGATGTCGAGCAGCACCGTGGGGTCGGCAGCGTCGACCACCTTGCACCCCGCGATACCGACCCGTTCGGACTGCGCGACCACGGCGGTCAGCTTCGCCAGGGCGCTGGGGTCCGGCGCGGAGTCCTCGTGCAGGAGCCACAGCCAGTGCGTGCGATCACGCGGGCGGACGGGGCGACGACCCGCGCGACCGCCGGTACGACGTGCGACGACCAGGTCCTCGCCGGGTGCGGGCAGAGCATCGACCGCGGTGTCGACCATCGCGGCGAACGGCGCGTCACGCGGCACCGCGACGACCGACACCTGCGGGTACGCGCCGCGCAGTCGCTCGTGGTCGTCGATGTACCCGCGCATCATCCGGTCAGCGGTGGCGTCGACGACGACCAGCCGGTCGGGGGGCGGGTCTGCTCGATCAGTGCCGCGCAGGTGGCGTCGAGGAAGGCGGGTCGGTCAAGACCGTCGGTGTGTCCGCCACGGACGACGAGCAGCGCCGTCACGAGACCCCCGGTGCGCTCATCCTCTGACGGCGGCCGGGAGGAGCGAGTCTGCAGCGTGCTCAGACTGCGCGCTTCTTCAGCTTGCGGCGCTCACGCTCGGAGAGGCCGCCCCAGATGCCGAACCGCTCGTCGTGAGCGAGTGCGTACTCGAGGCATTCGGCCTGCACGGTGCACCCGACGCAGACCTTCTTGGCCTCGCGGGTCGAACCGCCCTTCTCGGGGAAGAACGCCTCCGGGTCGGTCTGCGCGCACAGCGCGCGTTCCTGCCAGGACAACTCCCCCTCGTCGTCAACGCCGTCCCCATCGATCAAAGCAAATTCCTGCACGAGGTCCTCCAACACCGACCGGAAACGACAGAGCTAATTACACGCGTGTCATTCCCCCGAGTCAAGCCCGGATTGTGGTCCACTGCGCTGCTTTTCGAGGACACGGGTGATGATGGCGACCATGCACATAACCGCACTCGCCGGGGGCGTAGGAGGCGCACGATTTCTGCGCGGCCTGCTGCACCACCTACAGACCCGTCCTGGCGGCCCGCACCAGGTCACGGTCATCGCCAACACCGGTGACGACATCACCCTCTTCGGGCTGCGCGTCTGCCCGGACGTCGACACCCTGCTCTACACCCTCGGCGGCGGGGTGCACGAGGGCCAGGGCTGGGGCCGGGCCGACGAGACGCACTCCGTGCAGGGCGAGCTCGCGGCGTACGGCGCGTCGCCGCAGTGGTTCGGTCTCGGTGACCGGGACTTCGGCACGCACATCGTGCGCAGCCAGTGGCTCGGGCAGGGACACACCCTGAGCGAGGTCGTCGGGCGGCTCGCGACCCGGTGGGGCCTGCCCGAGCAGGGCGTGCGGCTGCTCCCGATGACCGACACCCCGGTCGAGACCCACGTCGTGATCGACGACGAGGACGGGCAGCGCGCCGTGCACTTCCAGGAGTGGTGGGTGCGGATGCAGGCGTCCGTCCCCGCGCAGCGCTTCGTGGTGGCCGGGATGGATCGTGCGGCACCCGCGCCGGGCGTGCTGGACGCCATCCGGCAGGCCGACGTGGTGCTGCTCCCGCCGAGCAACCCTGTCGTCTCGATCGGCATCATCCTGTCGGTGCCCGGGGTGCGGGACGCCCTGCGTGGCACCGCCGCTCCCGTCGTCGGCGTCTCGCCGCTGGTCGGTGGCGCACCGGTGCGCGGCCACGCGGACGCCTGCCTGGCGGCGCTGGACGTGCCGGTCACCCCTGTCGGCGTCGCCGGCCTCTACGCCGACTTCCTGTCCGGGTGGCTGGTCGACGAGGGCGACGCGAGCGCGCGGTACGACGCCCGGCTGCAGGTGCGCGCAGTACCCCTGCTCATGACCTCGGTCGAGACGGCGGGCGCGATGGCGGGCGCCGCCCTGGACCTCGCCGCCGAACTGCCCCGACGGGGCTGAGGCGTGGCCACGACCGAACTGCGGGTCATCCCTCTCGGCGGTCTGCCGGAGATCGTCCACGGCGACGACCTCGCCGCCGTGCTCGCCGCCGGCATGACGACGGCGGACCTCGCGCTGCAGGACGGCGACATCCTGGTGGTGACCAGCAAGATCGTCTCCAAGGCCCTCGGCCTCCACGCCGATCCGACCGATCGCGCCTCCCTCGTGCTCGCGCAGTCGACGTCCGTGGTGGCCGAACGCCGCACCCCCGACTCGGTCACCCGCGTCGTCGCCGCGCGCAGCGGGCCGGTCATGGCGGGCGCCGGCATCGACGCCTCCAATGCACGCGAGGAGCGCCTGCTCCTGCTCCCCCACGACCCCGACGCTGCCGCGCGCGACCTGCACGAACGGCTCGCGGGCCTGGTGCCGGCGCGGTTCGCGGTGCTGCTCAGCGACACCTCGGGCCGTGCCTGGCGCGCCGGCCTGACCGATTTCGCGCTCGGCTCCAGCGGGCTCGCGGGCCTGGACGATCTGCGCGGGCACGCCGACACCCACGGCCGGGACCTCGCCGTCACGGTCCGCAACCTCGCCGACGAGATCGCCTCCGCCGCCGACCTGGTCAAGGGAAAGCTGCACCGGGTGCCGGTCGCCATCGTGCGCGGGCTCGCGCACCTCGTCCGAGAGCCCGGGGACGGCGTGCCCGCTCGAGATCTGGTGCGCTCGGGACCGGGCGACTGGTTCGCGCTCGGTCGCGCGGAGGCCGTCCGTGACGCTCTCGGTGTGCCCGCCGGGAGCGAGCTGTCGCAGCAGGTGGGCCTCGAGTCGGTGCAGCCCGAGACGCTCCTCGACCGGGTCGCCCGAGCCGTGCGGGTGGCGCTGTGCGCCGACGACGAGGTGGGGGTCGACCTCGAAGGCTCCGGCGAGCTGGTCACGCTGAGCGCCGGCGATCCGATGGCCCTGGGCCGGGTGTGGGCCCGGCTGGAGGTGGCGCTGGCCGGTGAGCGCCTGGGGTGCGAGGCGTCACGCGCCGGGACGGCGGTCACCGTGCGGGTACGCGAGCGCACCCTCCCTGTCGTGCCTACGGCAGGTGGGTCGGCAGGGTGATCCGGGAGCCGCGGCGCGGTTTGGTGAGGCCGCCGGCCGTGACGATGTACTGCACCCGGTAACGGTGCCCGACGTACGGCGTGAGCAGCTGCTCCAGCTCCACGTCGTCGACCGCGGCGCCGGTCAGGGCCCAGCCGATGTCCGCGGCGACGTGGTAGTCGCCGAAGCTGACCGCGTCGGCGTCGCCCAACGCCCGCTGCACCGTCTCGGCCACGGTCCATACCCCCACCCCGGGGATGGACCCCAGCCGGCGCCAGGCGGTCTGCAGCGGTAGCCGCTCCAGTTCCTCGAGCCGGTGGGCCACCTGGAGCACCCGCATCACGGTGTCGGCCCGCTGGGCGTCGACGCCCGCGCGCAGCCACTCCCACGACGGGATCCGCCGCCAGCCCGGCACGTCCGGCGGACACATCAACCCGAGCTCCGCGCCGGGTCCGGGGGCAGGGGTCCCGTGGCGGCGTACCAGCACCCGGTACGCCGCGAACGCCTGCTTGCCGGTCACGCGCTGCTCGATGATCGCGGGCACCAGCGCCTCGAGTACCAGACCCGTGCGGCCGACCCGCCAGTGCTGCAGCCGTCGGGCGGCATCGCGCAGCTCGTCGTGGTGCACCTGGAACGCGCTGACGTCGTCGCGCGCGCCCAACCAGTCGGGAAGCGCCGCCGCACACCAGCTCGCGCCGGGTCCCCAGGCGTGCAGGTGAGCCCGATCGGCGTGCTCGCCGTCGGCTTCGCGCCACAGCCGCACCGTGGCCGGGCCGTGCGGCGTCAGCACGCCGCGCCACAGCGCGCCCTCGTGCACGCGCCAGGTGGGGTCGCCCGCACCGCGGCGCAGCGGACCGAGGATCGCCCGGACCGGCACCGGACGCCCGGGCTCCCAGCGGGCGGTCTCGGTCGCCGTGCTCACCTGCGCCGGAAGGCCAGTAGTGCCAGGCCGAACGTGTCGCTCTCGTCGATGAGCGCGACCTCGCGGGCGCGGGCGCCCTCGTGCAGGTCGAAGTCGCCCAGCAGCGTCAGCCCCTGCTCGTCGGCGCGGGCCACGAGCGAGCGCAGGTCGGCGACCGACAGGGCGCCCACCTCGGGAGGGCCGAGCCGCACCGTGATGGCGACGACGCCGCCGCGGCGCAGCGCACCCGCCGCGCGGGCCAGGTCGGCGTCCACCGTCTCGGCGACGCTGGAGTGCGGGTGCAGACGTGCGACCAGGTCGACCGATCGGGGGTCGATCGCGGTGCCGACGACCTCCGGACGCATCACGTCCACGTGCACGGGCTCGAACCCGGCCGTGACCGCCCATCGGGAGAAGACCGATCGCGCGCCGGCGGTGTCGACCACCACGGCGCGGCGACGACCGTCGTCGATGACCCGCAGCAGGGCCGCGAGCCCGCCCAGCGCCGCCCAGGCGGCGGTGTCGTCCAGGGTGCGCGGCAGGCCGAGACGCCGCGCACGACGCCGGGCCGCGCGGGCGTCGGCGCCGTCCACGAGCAGTGCCGTGACGCGTACGTCGGCCACGTCGGCGGCACCGAGCGAGGTCGCCGGTTCGGGGGGCCGGGGGATCTTCGCGGCGGCACCTCGCGCACCGAGTGCGGCGGCGCGCGCCCTCCCGAACGCCTTCTGCACGGTCGGCGAAGTCGCGATCCGACCCGCCGCAGTGGAGTTACTTATCACCTCGTCGACTCTAGCCCGCGGGGAGGTCGGCGGCCGCGACCGCCGCGGGCAGGTAGCGCCGCAGCAGGCCGCGCTGATCCGCGCCCAGGCGCTCCTCGAGACGCTCCAGACCGGGCACCAGCAAGCGCCACGCCGGGAGGTCGTGCAGGGCGGCGAGGTTGAGCAGGGCGGTGCTCGACCCGCCGAGGACGGCGGCGCTGCCCACGACGCGCCCGTCCAGCTCGGCGGGCAGATCGCCCGTGAGGGTCTCGAAGCCGTCGTACCGGGACGGGTCCTCGGACGGGTGGGGCCGCACGACGAGCCGCCGGCCCGTGGCAGCGACCCGGTCGCGGACCTGCGCCACGTGGTCCAGGTAGGCGGCATGCGGGAGGGCGCCCATCTCGACCCAGGGCTGGGTGAGCAGCACGACCCGGTCGGCGCCGTCGCCGTCCCCCTCGCTGGTGCGGGATCGGAACTCCTCAGCGATCACCGGGTCGAGCGCCCAGTCGCGGGCAGCGTCGTACATCGCGAACCGCCGGGTGGTCAGCACCCGGTCGGCGAGCTGCACCGCGCTCGTGCGCACCGTGCACCACGGCTCCCGGACCCCCTGGCGCAGCCAGGCGTCGTGCCGGGTGCGCCAGGTGCCGTAGCTGCCGATGCCCTCGTCGGTCACCACCACCGCGATCCGGGTCAGGCCGGCGCGCCGGCGCAGCTCGATCCACGGTCGAATACCCGGGGCGCCGACGGCGACATAGACGAGCTCGTCGCCGGCGGGGGACCAGTCCTCGAGGCGGTCGAGCATCCGGATCCGCAGCCGTGGATCGTCCGGCAGCAGACGGGCCACGTCGGACGCGTCGACGCTGGCGCTTCCGAGGAAGGTGCCGCCGCCGAGGTAGCCGACGTCGACCAGTTCACCCCGCGCGGTGGCGTCCAGTGCCGTGCGCAGATAGGCGGACACGTGCACCAGGTGGGTGCGGCTGCGGACGCCCGTGACGACGACGCGCATCAGATGACCGGCGGCCGACCGGCCCGGGTCAACCGGCCGACCGTCCGCCAGGACATCGGCGCCCGCTCGCCGGGGTCGGTGGTCCAGCCCTCGCGGAAGCCGTCCAGCCAGACCGACCGGGAGCGCGCGTCGGGCACCCGCAGCATCATCACGCCGGTCCAGGTGGCGAGGTAGACGGGGACGAGCGGCAGGGGCAGCCTTCGGCGCGCGACCCACACCCGGTTGCGGGCGTTGGTGCGGTAGAAGATGTCGTGCCGGGCGGCGTCGGTGGACGGGTGGTGCACCACGACCGAGGGGACGTACTCGATGCGCCAGCCGGCGTCCACGAGCCGCCACGCCAGGTCGATGCCCTCGTGGCCGAAGAAGAACTGCCCGGGCCACCCGCCGACCTGCTCGAACGCCGTACGCCGGATCATGAAGACGGCTTCCCAGAACCACGTCGCCGACCCGGCCCGCCCGCCGTCACGCACGTCGAACCGCGGCACCCAGCGGCGCGGCGCGGGTTTGCCCGTGGGATCCGCGCCGCGCGGCTGCGCGACCGCGACGCGGTCGTCGGCCCCGATGACCGCCGCGAGCCGGGAGAGCACGTCGGGCGTCGGAAGCGACGCGTCGTCGTCGTAGAAGTACAGGAACTCCCCGCGGGCCTCGCTCGCGCCCACGTTGCGGCCCTGCGGGATGCCGACGTTCTCCCGCAGGTGCACGGTGCGCACCCAGTCCGGCAGACCGTGGGGTTCCCAGCCGTTGCCGACCAGGACGACGTCGAGCTCGACGTCGCGCTGGGCACGCAGGGTGCTCAGCGCCTCGGCGAGCTGCACGGGGCGGTCGCCCATGTGCAGCAGCACCACGCCGATCGTGGGGGTCGTCGCCATCGGTCGCAGATCCTCCTTGGTGGGTGCGGGACCGCCTTAGGCTACGAGGATGAGCAACGACGGCCAGCACGCAGGCGCCGGTCCCACCCTGCTCGGGGGCGAGATGACCGGGTGGCGCGACGGCATCGACCCTCCGACGGCGCTCTCCGAGTGGGTCGCAGCCGTCCTCGACGACGCCGAGGGCAGCGTGCTGCTGATCGGCCCGCGGGCGGCCACGCTGGCCCGCCGGCTGGGCGAGCGGGCGACAGTGCTGGTGCGCGGCACGATCGATGCGGTGCGGTTGCACGCCGAGGGCGTCGACGTGCACTGCGGCGGACTGGACCGGCTGCCGTTGCGGTCGGCCTACGACACCGTGGTGATCCTGGACCCGCCCGAACGCGTGCTCACGCCCGACTCCCCCGGCCTCGGGCACTTCGACCTGCTCGACCTGGCCGTCTCCCACGCCGACGGCCGGTTCATCGCCTACGTCCCCAACGCCCTCGCCGTCGAACCCGTCTCGCAGGGTCGGGCATCCGGCGATACATCGTGGTGGGTGGGCACTCCCGGGTACGACGACCGTCCACCGGTGCGCGCAAACCTGGCCGAGTCCGCATCGCACCTGGTCCTGGGCGACGCGGTGGTGCTCGACGGTGCCCGCGTCACCGATCCGTTGGCCGGCACCACCGTTCGCGCGGCACTGCCGGCGCACCCTGACTGGCTGGACGCCCTGCGCGCCGGCGCCGTGCGCCAGCTCGCGAGCGGGTGGGTCCTCGTCCGCGGCCGGGACCTGCCCGAGCTGCCTGCCGTCTTCGCGCCCACGCTGCCTGACTACTCCCACACCGAGGGCGAACCCCTGGAGGTGCTGCTCGTCGCGGCACTCCGGGCCGGAGATCTGGACCGCGTCCGCGCCCTGGTGGTCCGCTACAGCGATCACGTGGATGCACTGCCGGCCGATCAACGCGGGCATGCCGTGCCGCGCAACACGGTCGTCGGCGAGGACGGCGTCATGGCCCGGCGGGTGCTCGTCCAGGGTGCGGACGTCGCCGCACCCGTGGCCGTGGCGCACGGCCTGTGGGACGCCGCCGCGCTGGTCGCCGGCACCTCACAGCACCCGTACCCGCCCGAGCTGGACGCCGCCGGGATCGCCCACGAGCTGGGAGCGCTCGCGGGACGGGCCGACCTCGATCAGGACGCGTGGCGGCACGCGGAGAAGCTGCGCTACGAAGTCGCCCTCCCGGCGCGTCACCCGCGGGCCGAACCCGCGGGCGATGCCCCCCGGGTCGCGCAACTGGAGAGCGCACTGCGCGAGCGCGAGGGGAAGATCACCTATCTGGAGGGCCTCGCCACCCGTCAGGAACGCCGCATCCGCGCCTTGGAGCACGCCATCGAGACCGAGCACGGCCCCCGGGCCCGACAGGCGCTCTTCCTCATGACCGCACCTACGTCCCGACTGGTCGAGGCGGCCCGGAACCGCATCAACAAGCCCGGCTGACCGATGCGTGCGACGATGCATAGATGAGTGATGTGCCCACTACCGCCCTGACCTCCGACGACGTCGACCTGCTGCGCAAGGAGTTCGACGCCTCCCCCACCCACCGCATCGTGCAGAACGCGCTCACCAACACCGCGCTCGCCGACGTTGCGCTCGATCGCACGATCGTGACCCGCACCGACACCTCGATGTCGCACCGCCTGGACGACTGGAAGGTCACCAACCAGGAGAAGAGCGGGCGCTGCTGGCTCTTCGCCGGTCTCAACCTGCTGCGCGTCGGCGCCGCCCGCCGGATGGGACTGAAGGACTTCGAGTTCTCCCAGAACCACCTGCTCTTCTGGGACAAGCTCGAGCGCTGCAACTACTTCATGGACTCGGTGGTCCGGCTGCGCGACCGGCCGTCCGACGACCGCACCCTCGGCTTCGTGCTCGACGAGGTCATGGGCGACGGCGGCCAGTGGAACATGTTCGTGGCGCTGGTGCACAAGCACGGCCTGGTGCCGAAGTCGGCGATGCCGGAGACCCGTTCCTCCTCTGACACCGGGGCGATGAACGGCGTGCTGCGCTCGCTGCTGCGCCAGGCCGCACGCGACCTGAGGGCGGCGAAGGAGAAGGACATCGACGGCGTACGCGCGCAGGTCATGTCCGCGGCGTACCGGATCCTCGCGATGCACCTCGGCACCCCGCCGGAGACCGTCGAGTGGCAGTGGACGGACACCGACAAGCAGTTCCACCGCGACGGCGTGCTCACCCCGCAGGAGTTCCGCGACCGGTACGTCGAGCAGGACCTGGACGACTACGTCTGCCTCGTCGACGACCCTCGTGAGAGCAGCCCGCGCGGAGCGACCTTCACCGTGGACGAGCTCGGCAACGTCGTCGGCGGTGTGCCGGTGCGCTACCTCAACGTCGAGCCCGACCTGCTGAAGAGCATCGCGGCCGCCTCGATCCGCGACGGCGAGCCGGTGTGGTTCGGCTGTGACGTGAGCAAGATGATGGCGCGCGACCTGGGCATCTGGGACGCCCGGCTCTTCGACTACGACGGCGTCTACGACACCTCGTTCGCGCTGGACAAGGCCGGCCGGCTGGAGTTCCACGACACGCTCATGACGCACGCCATGCTGTTGACCGGGGTCGACCTGGACGGCGACACGCCGCGCAAGTGGCGGGTGGAGAACTCCTGGGGCGACAGCAAGGCCGACCAGGGCTTCTACACGATGAACGACTCGTGGTTCGCGCCGTACGTCTTCGAGATCGCCGCGCACAGGAGTCGCCTGCCGCAGGAGCTGCAGGATGCTCTGGAGCAGGAGCCGATCGTGCTCCCGGCCTGGGATCCGATGGGTGCTCTCGCCGACGGCTGAGGCCTCAGGTCGCCATCGTGGCGCCACAGGACACCGTGACACCACCTGTCACCTCGTCAGGCAGCAGCACAGTGCACAGCGCTACCCGGGAGACCAGGTGGGCGGGGATCTCGAGCCCCGGCCACGCCAGCCAGGACAGGACCGGAAGGTCGAGCAGTTTCGCGACCGTCTCGGCGCGGGTCCACAGTGGCCAGACGACCGTGGGGTCCTCGGTGCCCGCGCGACGCGCGAGCCGCCGAGAGACCTCGGCCGCGGCGGGTTCGGCGTCGATGGCCCGGGCGATTCCCGGCAGCTCCGGCGCCACCCAGACGACGCCGCGCCCGTCGGGCAGGTAGGACCGCACTCCACCGAGCGCCCGCGCCGCCGTCAGCGATGGCGTGAGGCGTAGATGCGTCGGATCGGCGTACGCCGCAACGTAGTCCGCCGGGTCGAGCGGACTCAGATGCTGCCGCCGCCGTCGATGGTCAGGACCTGGCCGTTGATGTTGGTGTCGTCGAAGAGCAGCGAGCGCACGACGGGTGCGATGTTCTCCGGCTCGACCAGGCGACCGGTCGGCGTGCGCCGGGTGATCGTGGACAGCTGCTCGGTGCCGAGCACCGAGGACATCTCGGAGGCGAAGAAGCCCGGCGCCACCGAGTTGACCAGGAAGCGGCCGTGCATCTCCCGGGCGAGGGTTCGCATCGCCGAGTCGAGCCCGCCCTTGGTGGCGGAGTAGGTGACCAGACCGGAGTAACCACGCTGCGCGCAGACGGAGGTCACCATCACGATGCGGCCGCGGCCGGACTTCGCCATCGCGTGCCGCAGGAACGCGCGAACCACCAGCAGCGGGGCCGTGAGGTTCGTCGCCACGATGGCCGCGATGCGCTCGGGCGAGGTGTGCACGTGCAGCGAGTCCTGGCCGATGGCAGCGTTATTCACCAGAGCGTCGATCGGGCCGAGGTGCGCCGCAGCCTCCTTGATGAAGGTGCGCACCGCCTTCTCGTCGGTGATGTCGACCGATCCGATGTGCACGTCGTCGGGGCGGTCGGCAGCGAGCTTCTCCAGCTCCGGGGTGATCGTGCGGGCGAAGGTAGCGACCTTCGCACCGGCATCGAGCGCGTCCTGCACGAGCGCGAGCCCGAGCCCGCGGGAGCCGCCGGAGACCAAAACACAGCTGGCGCGGGGAATGGCGGTCGAATTCTCAGACATGGGAGTTGGAAATCTCCTTCAGGAAGATCGGGGTCCCCGCGAAGTATCGGAGCGCAGTTTCGGGCCCCGACGAGGTATTCGGGGAGCGAAGCGGAGGAGAAACCTCGTTGGGTGAAGCGCAGAGAACTTCGTGGGGTGATCAGACATCGGACTTCAGGGACTCCTTGATCGGGATCTCGGGCAGCACGCGCAACCGGCGCGGCACGGAATAGTCCGGCAGCCGCGCGCTGCACCACTGCAACAACTGGGCCTCGGTGACGATGTCGCCGCTGCCCGAGAGCACGACCTGCGCGGTGACGACGTTGCCGACCAGGGGCGCGCGACGGCCCTTCACAGCCGCCCAGGCGACTGCCGGGTGCGCGAGCAGCACGGCGCGTACGCCGGACGCGGAGGCCTTGGAGCCGCCGACGTTGATCTCATCGGAGGCGATCCGGCCGGTGATCAGGACCCGGTCACCCACGATCTCGGCGCGGTCACCGGTGTGGATCTGTGCGTCCATCCCCTCGGCGGCCTTGGCCGAGGCGATGATCAGCTCACCGTCCTGCACGCTCAGCCGGGGTCGGCCGGGGGTCTCTCGGTCGAGCCAAGCGGCCGGGAATCCGGCTTGCCCGTCGTGCACCGCGATGGCCGCCCCCGCCTCGGAGGAGGCGTAGATCCATGAGATGCGCGCGTCCGGGTAGACCTCGTGCAGTTGGTCGAGGATGGCCTGGTCGACGGGCTCGCCGCCGAGCGTGACTTGTCGCAGCGGCACCCTGGAGAGGGTGTCGACCGCACGGAAGATGGCCTGGCGCCAGAACGTCGGGGTGCCGGACGCGGCGGTGACGCCGTGCTGCTCCGCGAGCGCGGGCCACGCGTCGATCTCGTCCGGTTCGACGAAGACCACGTCCTGACCCGGCACCTGGATCGAGAGGGTGACGACCTGCCACCAGGCGTACGCGCCGGTCGCGTAGGGGCACAGCCAGGTACGTGGCGGCTGATCGGTGCCGACGGTGGTGAGGGAGTCCAGGGTGTGCGCGACCTGCTTGGGCCGCCCCGTGGACCCGCTGGTCAGCAGCCAGATGCGGCCGGGGTCGGCCGGTCGGTCGAGCAGTGCCGGCTGCACGTCCGGCGGTCGTACGACGGCCAGCCCGGACTCGCGGAACCCCTGCTCCTGCTCGGCGCCGATGCGCGAGCGCGCGGCCACCAGCGTCTCGCGGCGCTCCGCGTGCAGCACGTGCTGCCAGACGGCCCGGATCGCTTCGGTGTTGTCGGCGACCAGGAAGGCCGCCGCGTCTGGCAGGTCGGGTGCCTCGTCGATGTCACGCCACCGGCCGACGTACCCACGGGAGACGACGCGGTTGTCCGCGCCGGCAGGCAGGCGCTCGCTCACGCCTGCTGCAGCTGGTCGATGAAGGTGAGGACGTCCCCCACCGTCTCGATCGACCGCAGACCGGGAGCGTCGAAGTTCAGCTCCTCGTCCAACTCGTCCTCGACACGCAGCGCCAACTCGGAGAAATCCAGGGAGCGGAAGCCGATGGTCTCCAGCAGCGCGCCGTCCTCGGCGGGAAGTTCCTTGCCCTGCGCGGCGAGGACCTCGCCCATCATGCTGCGGACCTGGTCACGGGGAAGGGTGGTCATGGCGATGTAGTCTAGACATCCGTCCGCCACCCGTGATCCGCCCTAGACCAGCCCTGCCGGAGGCTCGATGCTGCGCCCTGCCACCGAGGTGGACAAGGAATCCGTGCGCACCTGGCGCAACCATCCCGCAGTGCGATCCGTGTCCTTGACGCGTGGGGTCATCAGCCCGCAGGAGCACGACCGCTACTGGGCGGCACTGCAGGACGACCCCTCCCGCATCGTGCTGATGTACGAGCGCGGCGGCACGCCGTCCGGCGTCGTGACGTTCTTCGGCATCGAGCAGGAGTCCGGGGAGCGCCGGGCCATGTGGGGCTACTACCTGGACAACGCCGGACTCGAAGCGCGCGGCGAGCTCCTCCCGGCCTGGATCCAGATCCAGCGCGAAGCGGTGCGCTACGCGTTCGGCGAGCTGGGTCTGGAGCAGCTCGACGGCGAGGTGCTGGACGCCAACGAGGCGGTCCGCAGGATGAACACCCGCAACGGTTTCGAGGAGATCTCGGCGACCGAGCACACCATCGATGGAGAACGCGTGCTCGTGCACACCATCCGACGCAGGAGGCAGCCCAATGACCGTGACAAGTGACCGCACGACCGCGACGAACGTTCGCATCGGTGACCTCGAGATCGGCCCCGACCAGCCGCCGTTCATCATCGCCGAGATGTCCGGCAACCACGACGGCTCCCTGGACAAGGCCCTGGACATCGTCCGGATGGTCGCCGCGTCGGGTGCGCACGCGCTGAAGTTGCAGACCTACACGCCGGAGACCATCACCATCCAGTCCGACGCCCCCGACTTCCGACTGTCGCAGGGGCACGAGCTGTGGGGCGGCCGCACCCTGTGGGACCTGTACGTCGAGGCCCACACCCCGTTCGAGTGGCACGAGCCGATCTTCGCCGAGGCGCGCAAGCACGGCCTGACCGTCTTCTCGTCCCCCTTCGACCCGACCGCCATCGATCTGCTGGAGTCGCTGGACACCCCGGCGTACAAGATCGCGAGCTCGGAGATCGTCGACCTGCCACTGATCCGGCTGGCCGCCAGCAAGGGCAAGCCGATCATCATCTCCACCGGCATGGCGTCGGTCGGGGAGATCTACGCCGCCGTCCAGGCCGCCCGCAGCACGGGCAACGACCAGATCGTCGTGCTCGCGTGCACCGCGAACTACCCGGCGGACCCGGCGGAGTCCAACCTGCGCGGCATCCCGGTCATGCGTGACACCTTCGGCACCCTGGTCGGCTACTCCGACCACACCATCGGCATCGGCGCGCCGATCGCCGCGGTGGCGCTCGGCGCCGTCGTCGTGGAGAAGCACGTGACCCTCTCGCGCGAGGGAGGCGGCGTCGACTCGGCGTTCTCCTCCGAGCCCGACGAGCTGGCAGCACTGGTCAGCCAGACCGAGATCGCGTGGAAGTGCCTGGGGCAGCCGCGTATCGGCGCCCGTCAGCAGGAGAAGGAGGGGCTGCGCTTCCGCCGTTCCCTCTACGTGGTCCAGGACGTGAAGGCCGGCGAGGCCGTGACGGCGGACAATGTGCGGTCCATCCGTCCGGCGAACGGTCTGCCGCCGGACGACTTCGACTCCGTCGTGGGGCGCACCTTCACCAGCGACGTCGCCCGGGGCACCGCGCTCTCGCTGGACCTGATCTAACCGCCGGTGTCCAGCCCGCTCCTGTCGGTCGTCGTCCCCTACTACGGCGTCGAGAACTACATCGCGCCATGCCTGGAGTCCATCCGGGTGCAGCGCTTGCAGGACATCGAGGTCATCCTCGTCGACGACGGCTCCCCCGACGCCAGCGTCGAGGTGGCACGCGAGTACGCCGAGCGCGATCAGCGCTTCCGGATCGTCACCCAGGAGAACGCCGGCCTCGGACCTGCGCGCAACACCGGCACCCGGAACGCGACCGGGCGCTACCTGACCTTCATCGACAGCGACGACCTGGTGAGCCGTTCCAGTTTCGAGCTGATGGTGTCCTCGCTGGAGCGCAGCGGCTCCTCGTTCGCGCTCAGCAACGCGCGACGCTTCAGCCGCACCTCCGGAGTGCGGCAGAGCTGGACCCACGGGGGGATCTGCAAGCACACCGTTGCGGGCACCGACATCTTCGACCGACCGGGGCTGGTCGGCGACCGGATGGTGTGGAACAAGGTCTACCGCCGCAGCTTCTGGGACGAGTACGGCTATGAGTTCCCGGCCATCCGCTACGAGGACTACCCCGTCACGCTGGGCGCCCATCTGGACGCCGTCACCGTCGACATCATCTCCGCGCACGGGTACTACTGGCGCGAAAGGGAATCCGGGGACTCCATCACCCAGCAGGTGTTCCGTTACGACAACCTGCTGGACCGGGTGATCTCGGCCGAGATGGTCCTCGACCTGGCCGACCGCAAGGGCACGCCCAAGATCCGGGAGACCCTGCACTGGTATCTGGCCGGGATCGACCTGGCCGCGCTGTGTGCGGCGTTCGCCGTGGTGCCCGACGAGGACGTCGACGCGCTGCTGCAACTCGGCCACCGGCTCACCTCCCGGCTGAGATTCGACATCGCCTCCCGGCCACGCATCGACCAGATCCAGTACCACGCGCTGCGCGCCTCGGATGTCCCGCTGCTGCGCGAACTCGCCCGCTTCCGCGACGACGGCGGACTGGTCGGCGGCGTGCCGCTGCGCCGGTCGTGGCGCACGCCCTGGCGGTACGCCGCGGCCTACCCGGGCCACGACCGCTCCACCGCGCCCGAGCGCACCTACTCCTACCCCCTGACTGCCCTGAAACTGGCCACCGCCGTCACGCATCTGCGTTGGGACGGTGACGATCTGGTCATCCAGGGTCGCGTCGAGCTGGAGCACTTCCCCGATGCGCCGGACTACGAGCTCGGGGTGAGCGCGGTGTGCGGCCTGGCGCGCTACCCGCTGGAGGTGACCCGGCGGCGCACCCGCAACCTGCGCGGCGGGGTGAGCGAGGTCGGGTTCGAGACCCGCGTCGACGTCGCCCACCTGGCGAAACGCTCGGACATGGTCTGGCCGCTGCGCTTCGAGGTCGACCTGACGAACGGCGGGATCCACCGGGTCGGCATGCTGAAGAACCTGTACGACGGCAGCGCGCGCTACGCGCCGTCGCACCGGCTGGGCGAGGATGCGCTCCTGCAACCGTCGGCGTCGCAGGGCGGAGTCCTCGCGGTGTTCCGCGTCTACGCGCCCACGACCGTGACCGAGGTGCGTGCCGAGGGCACCGACCTGGTCATCGAGGGGTCGATCCCGGACCGTTCCGCCGTCGCCTCACTGGAGATCGGCCGCGCCCGGCCGCTGCCGCCCGCGTCCTTCCCGGCAGAGCTGCGCCAGCACCATGGCCGCACCGAGTTCGCAGTACGGGTCCCGGCAGCACAGGTGCTCGAGGGCGACCACGCCGACGATCCGTTCACCCAGACGTCCGTGCGATCGGTCGAGCTCATCACCGATATCGGGCCGGTCCCGTTGTCCTGGCCGGATCACGCGCGCAACGTGGCCGTCGAGGTGGCCGACGAGCTGGTGAGCCTCACCCGCACGCCGTTCGGGCTGATGCGTCTGACTCACGGTCCGGCGCGCCCGTCCGCGTACCTGGTGCAGCCCCGCGACGGCGAGGTGGTCGTGCACGGCGTCGTGTGGCAGGGAGTGCCGGTCAGCGGGATGGCATGGCGCAGGTATCTGCCGGGAAGTGACGACTTCGTCGAGGTCGCCTGCGAATATGAGGTTACCGCAGGCGGATTCACGGCTACATGTGAATCGGCGCTCCTGATCCCGCTCGTGGACGAACCGGTCGTCCCCGGGGCACCGGCCGCGGACTGGACGCTGTTCGCGCACATCGAGGGCGGCGACTTCCCCGTGGCCTGCGAGCCCGGCGCGGCGAGCCTGCTCCCGCACGAACTACAGGTCGCGGGTCGACTGTTGACGCTGACCACCAACGCCGAGACCGTCCGCGCGCAGGTGCGCTGATGCACCCGGACAATCACCGCTTCGGCCACGCGCAGATCCTCGCGGTCTACGCCGACCCCGAGCACGACGACCTCGACCCGTGGAGTCCGCCGAGCATCCGTGGGCAGGTGCAGGCCGAATGGGATCTCACAGGACGGGCGTCGAGTGCGCACGACGGCCTGCCGGTGTTCGTGTGGAGCGACGCAGCACGTCGTCGGCGGATGGCCGCCGGCCAGACTCCCGGGTTCGCGCTCGGCGCGCCGTGGACGTATCTGCAGACTCTGGAACGGGATTCGTTCCGCACCCCGGAGGAGCTGGAGTTGCGCGAGGAGGATCCCCCTGCCCCCGTGGCGCCCCGGGGCGTCGTCTTCCTCCCCACCCACGGCATCCAGGGTCAGCACCTCGCTCGCCGACTCGCCGTGCATCTGCAGCACGTCGCAGGATCGGCGACCGTCGGTCTGTCACCGGCCGACGACGCCGTCCCCGCGCTGCGGGCCGCCTATACAGACCTCGGTCACGACATCGTCCCGCTCGGGCCGACGCAGGACGAGCCGGGCACGGACAAACCGCGCTACCTGGTCCGGCTGCGGGATCTCTTCGCACGCCACGAACGGGTCATCGCGAACGCACCCCGCGCGGAGCTGCTCTTCGCCGCGGCGTCGCGATTCCCTGTCGCGCTGGAGGGACCCGCCGTCGGTGAGCAGGACCCGGTCCTGACCGGCCTCGGACGGTGGATGGCGACACTGGACGACACCGGCTGGCGGGAGTACGCCGACCGCGAACTGGGCGCCGCGCACGTGGTGACCCCCGAAGAACTGCGCACCCTCCTGGATTGGAACCACCGTGACTGATGTCATCGAGGGCGCCCTGCGCGCCGTACACGACCAGCCGGTCATCTCTGGGCCGGTCCTGCTCGATCTCCTGAGCGACGTTCTCCCGCAGTCTGATTCGCTTCTCGTCGTCGGAGCCACCGACTCTGCCCTGCTGCCCGCACTGTGGGCCCAGGGGCGCTCGGTGACGGTGCTGGTGCGCTCGCACGACGACGCGGGCCGGATCGCCGCCGATGCGCCGGGCAACGTGCGGGTCGTGGCCGGCGCACTCGCGGCGTTCGCGTCGGATGAAGGGGCGTCGTACGACGCGGTCGTCGCCGTCGACGGACTCGACCGCACCGGTGCCCTGGACGGCACCCCGACGACCTGGTCGCAGTCGCTGCGTCTGCTCTGCGGGCAGCTGCGGCCGGGCGGGACGCTCGTGATCGGCGCCCGCAACCCGGCTCGACTCGATGAACTGCTCAGCGTGCCGAGCGCACGGGACGCGGCCGAGCGCGAGCTGGAGGCGGCCAGGCACGATCACTCCCGCCCGGCGTCCGTCCACGCTCTGGAGTCCTCTCTCGCCGCCGAGGGTTTCCCGATCGTGAGCGTGCACTGCGGTTTCGGCGATCCGCGCGACCTGCGCACCCTGGTCTCCGTCCGCGCCCTCGCCGATGGTGGACCGGGCACGGTCATTACGTCGGTCGTGCAGCGCGCCCTGGATCAGGCCGACGGCCAACGGATCTTGTCGACCGCTGCACTGGTGCACCGTCTGTCGCTGGCCGGTTCGCTCTCCGCCGCGGCTGCGGGCTGGATCGCCGTCGTGGGTGGGCGTGGCAGGTCCGCCTACCTGCGCGCCGGTGACGACGCCGTCTGGCTCGACCGGTCGACCGACGGGCTGGTCACCGGCGGGCACGACACCCGTGATCTTCCTGCGACGCTGCCGACGTCCAGCACGGTGGAACACCTGCTACTGCAGCAGGTCGCGCTCGCGCAGACCGAGGAGTTCCGATCGCTCGCTGCACGACTGGGATCCTGGATACGCGAATCTGCGGCGTCCTTCGCGACGATGTCGGTCTACTTCGACCAGATCCATCCCGTCGGCGACGGCTTCGCGCCCGGCCTGAGCCTCGACCACCGACCGACGCAGGGGTCGTCCGCGTCGTCGGCCGTTCTGCTCGACCGCGCATGGCGCCGGTTCGCGCACCGGTTGCGCGAGGCCGGGCATGAGAACCCCTGGCCCGCCACGCTTTCTACCGACCAGCTCGTCGAGCTGTGGCTCGGGATGTCCGGGGTGACGGAGCCGGTGCTCGACGCAGAAGCGCCCCCGCTGCCCCCGGCGCCGGAGGATCTGCGCTCGACGCTGGAGAGGGCACACCGCGACCAGGATCTGGTGGCGACGATGCGTTCTGAACTCGAGACCACGACAAGGGTGCTCGCAAATCGCGACACCGCACTGCAGCTGCGCGAGGCACGGATCCGCGGGCTGCGACGGGACCTGCTGGACGAGGTCGAGAAACGCGACGAGGCTGTCGCGGCGACTGCGGCGCTCACTGCGGGCCGCACCTACCGGCTCGCACGCCGCGCGAGCCAGGTGGCCGACCTGCGGGATCCCAAGAAGCTCGCGCGGGTCGCGCTCAAACGGGCCGACGGAGCCATCCGCGCCTACCGCCGGATGCGCTGAACCGGGCGCTCGTCGCGGCGGCGCCCTGCCTCCATGAGGGGGTCGGCGTGAGTGCGACTGTCGCGTCAGGGACGCAGGTTGCCGCCGAACTTGCGGATCGGGTTGATGATCGCGGCGCCTGCCCGGTAGGTGATGGAGCGGCGCAGGTCCTCGGCCGAATCCTGCAGGATGCGCTGCTGCTTGACCGCGAGCTCCAGCTCCTTGCGGTGCCGCTCGGCACGCGCGCGCATCTCGCGCTCGCGTACGTTGAGCCGCTCCTCGAACCAGCGCGAACGCGATGCCAGCGCCTCGTTGGTCTCGGTGAGCCGCTCGACCACGGCCAGCAGACCGGACACGTCGTGTGCAGGCAGACCGGCCGTCTCGTCCGCGGCTTTGAGGAGACCTTCCGGTACGCCGTCCGCCGGCAGACCGACCATCGCGCCCAGGGTGGCGAGCATCGTGGTGTCGTCGGTGGCGGCCGGCCACGGGTGACGGGAGCCGCGCGCCCGGATGACCAGCACCAGGTCGGCGAGCGCGGCCCAGGTCGCCTCGTCCAACGGACGGTCGTCCTCGGCCGGCGCGAGCGCCTGGAAACCGTCGTCGTCCAGCATGACGTTGTCGACCCGCGTGTCGGCCACGTCGCGCGACAGCACACCGTCCGTGGCGTTGGCGACCAGCCACGCCCGGTAGCGCACCAGCAGCGCGCGCAACCCGGCGACGTCTTGCGCGGCGCACGCGTCGAGGGCTGTGCCTGACAGTGATTCGGCACTCGCACTGACCGGCACGATGGCATCGGAGGCACCCGGCACGCGGCGCAGCACCTGACCGTCGACGTCGGTGTAGGTCGCGACCCGGCCGGCCGCGTCGTCGGCGAGGATGCCCGCGCCGGCGTACGCCTGCACCGGGGTCGGCCCGGTGATCAGGATCCAGCCCGAGCACAGATGGGGAAGGCGGCCGGACAACACCGCGGCGCGGGTCATCCGGGTCGGGTCGGCTCCGACGCGTCGGTACGCCGGCGACCCGAGGGTGAGCGCGCCGAGCAGGGTGGTCAGCTCGGGTGACAGCTCGTCGATTCCGCTGACGAGCACGGTCTGCTCCTGCCAGATGGGCAGCGCACCGAGCACCTGCACCGATCCCGTGTCGCCGTCGGCCACACCGATCAACGCCTGAAGGGACCGCGGCCGGCTGGCGTCGAACGTCGCCGTGACCGACCAGTCCTCGTCGTGGTCGCTGGTGTACCGCGAGTGCAGGCTGGTGATGCGCTGCAGACCCAGCTCGTTCTCCACACCGAGCAGCAACCTGCCGCCGGGGGCGACGAGTCGGCGTACGGCGTCGTAGACCTGCGCCCACGTCATCGGCTCGCTCTCCGGCGACCACACGCGGGTGACGTCGTCGAGGGCCACGACCAGGTCGTAGGGCTCGGGCTGCTCCAGCAGGGTCGCGGCACTCGCGCACTGCACGTCGACCGACTCATGCTCCAGCAGCGCGTTGCCGATGGTCACCGCGTCGGGGATGGAACGGGTGATGACACTGAGGTGGGCCACCTGCGACGCGATGCCGGTGATGACGTCGAGCGAGTGCGGTCCGACCACGGCGACCCGCTGCCCGGGCCGCACCAACTCCTGCACCACTGCGCGCTGCGCCGCGCTGGCGCCGGCCGGGTGGTGCTCCAGATCGGACCAGTTCTGCATGGCCCCGGGGCCGAGCTGCACGTTGTGCGGACGGCTGGTGCCCCCCGCGGGGATGGCCGTGGTGGTCATGCGGTCACAACTTCCTGTTCGATCGCCTCGGTCAACGCCCATTCGTCCTGCCAGCCGAACACCTCGCGCAGCTCCTCCGGCGACATCATCGCGTCCCGTCCGAGCTCGCGGTCCGCGATCTGGCGGGCCACCGCGGCGTCGGTGTGCTTGCCGTGCAGGTCGTGGAAGGTCCACTCCAGCAGCTGCTCGCCGTTGAAGCCGTCCTTCACCCCGATAAACTCCATCGGGTCGCCGTAGACGGCCGGCTCCAGGCCGAGCGCCGCGCCGTAGAACGTCGCCGTGGACAGCCGGTTGGAGGCCACCCTGGTGTGCCGGCGCAGCTCCCGCAGCTGACGGTGCAGGAAGTCGTGGTTGCCGCCGGTCCAGAACGTGCCGCGCTTGCCGTGACAGATGACGCGGAAGCCCGCGTCCTCGTACTTGGCCCGGATCTGCGGCTGCTCGTACTCCACGTAGTACAGACACATGGTGACCGGGCCGGGCTCGGTCTCCTTGATCTCCGCGATCAGTCGGTCGTGATCGCCGGTCACCCCCTCGTAGTCGGCGGTGCCGTGGAACGGGTACCAGATGGTGCCCTCCGGCTCCGGCGCGTCCGGCTCGGGCGCCAGCATGCCGTCGAGGTAGAGGAAGGGGCTGCCGGTCACGACGTAGTCACGCCAGCCGATGGCCTGTCCGCGGCGCCGGCAGACGTCCGACCACACGAAGCGCGCGAAACCCTTCGGCGGGTTGTGCCCGTAGCCGAAGCCGTGCACGAAGGTCCACCCGTGCTGCAGGATCCCGTTGATGCGAGGCGGATTGGTCCCGTCGAGGCCGCAGTACGCCGCGAAGATGTGGGCGTGCCCGTACCAGTGGTTGCTGGAGTCCATGTCAGGCGAATTTATCCCATGACAACACGTGCGCGAGCACGGCAGGCGGCAGAGTCAGTTCGAGCCCGAGCTCGGAGCGGGCGACGTCCTGCGCGTCGCGGTCGGGGACGTGCGCCTGGTGCAGCACCGGGAACAGCCGCTGCTGGCGTTCCATCCCCCCGAGGACCGCGTGGTCTCCGTCGAGGACCATCGGGTCGCCGTACACGCCGATCGACAGTCCGAGCGACGCGGCGTAGAGCAGGGCGGACCCCATCCGGTTGCTGACGGCGCGCCGGTGACTGCGCAGCTCGAGCAGCTGCCGGTCCAGGAAGTCGTCGTCGCCGCCGACGTACATGTGGCCGCGCCGACCGTGGGTGATGACCCGGAAGCCCGCGTCCTCGTAGACCCGCCGGACGGCGGGCTTCTCGTGGTCGTTCCAGTAGAGGCACGCGGTCAGCGGCACCTCGCCCTCGACCCGGCGGATCTCGGCGGCGTACGCCGCGTGGTCGCCGACGATGCGCTGCCCCTCCCACCCGTGGAACGGATAGACGATCGTGCCGCGCGCGTCAGGATCGACGGTGCTCGAACTACGCTGCTGCTGCAGCAGATACGCCCACGGTGAGCCGATGACGACGTAGTCGTGCTCTCCCAGTGAGCGCCCGCGGCGCGCGACCGAGTGCGACCAGACGAACTTCGGGTAGCCGGGCACGAACTCGTGGCCCACCGCGAACCCGTCGTGGGTGTTCCAGCCGTGCTGCAGGTATCCCCAGATGGTCGGAGGATGCTCCAGTCCGCAGTACCGGGCGAGGATCTGGGCGTGCCCGTAGAAGACGTTGGCGTGGTGCATGCAGCCTCAGACGCCGACGAACCCGCGCACCAGCTCGATGACCCGGTCGACGTCGTCGTCGCGCAGGTCGGAGAACATTGGCAGGCTGAGCTCCTGCTCGGAGTAGGTCTCGGCCACCGGGCACATGCCGCGCCGGTAGCCGCGGTCCTCGAAGTACGGCTGCCAGTGCACGGGGATGTAGTTGACCTGCACCAGGATGCCCTCGGAGCGCAGGTGGTCGAAGAGCTCGCGCCGGCGACCGTCCTGGATCCGCAGCGGGTAGAGGTGCCACATCGGGTCGGCCTCGGGGCGGTGCCCGGGCAGCCGCAGCTCCTCGATGCCCGCCAGCCCCGCGTTGTAGCGGTCCGCGATCTGCTGACGACGGGTCTTGAACTGCTGCAACCGCTTCAGCTGATTGGAGCCGAGGGCGGCGAGGACGTCGGGCAGTCGGTAGTTCAGGCCGAGGTCGGAGATCTCGTAGTACCAGCCGCCGGGCGACCCGTGCCGCAGCTGCGCCTCGTCGCGCACCATCCCGATGCCCTTGAACCGGCGAGCGCGATCGGTGACGTCCTGGTCGAGCGCGACCACGGCCCCGCCCTCGGCCGTGGTGAGGTTCTTGGTGGGGAAGAAGGAGAACGTCGTCACGTCCGACATCGAACCGACCGGTACGCCGTCCAGCGCTCCCCCGATGCTGTGCGCGGCGTCCTGCAGCAGCAGGGCACCGGCGTCATGCGCGACCTTCGACAGCGCGGGCGCGTCGATGGGGTGACCGCCGAAGTCGACACCGGCGATGACCTTGGTCCGCCCGGTGACCGCCGCCTGCGCGGCCTCGGGGTCCAGGTTGCCGGTGTCCTCCGACACGTCCGCGAAGACCACGTCGGCGCCCTGCCAGATCGCACAGGTGGCGGTGGCCAGGAAGGTCAGCGGCGTGGTGACGACCTCGTCGCCGGCGCCGACCCCGATCCCGGCGTACGCCGTGTGCAGCGCGGCCGTGCCCGAGCTCACCGCGACGGCAGACCCGCTCACCCCCGCGACGCGCGCGATGTCGTCCTCGAACCGGGTGACGGCCGGACCGGTGGTCAGCCAGTCGCCGCGCAGCACCTGCGCGACGGCCTCGATGTCCGACTCGTCGATCGACTGGCGTCCGTAGGGGACGACCACTAGATCCCCGACTCGAGGACCTTGCGGATGTCCTCGGCGGAGTACCACAGGTCGTTCTTGTCCGAGGAGCAGTGGAAGCCCTCGGGGACGGGGACGGCGTCCTTGATCGGCTGGTAGCCCCAGGTGCCGAGCTCGGGTTCGAGGACGTAGTACTTGCCGTCCATCACGATGACCGCGCGACGACCCTCTTCGGGGCTGATCATCTCCTCGTGCAGCTTCTCGCCGGGCCGCAGACCGATGTCGTGCATCTTCGCGCCGGGCGCGACGGCCTGGGCGAGGTCGGTGACCATGTGCGAGGGGATGTGCGGCACGACCAGCTCGCCGCCCTGCATCATGTCGAAGGTGTCGAGCACCATCTGCACGGCGTCCGGCAGCGTGATCAGGAAGCGCGTGCAGCGCAGGTCGGTGATCGGCAGCGACTCCCCCGCGGCGTGCAGCGCACGGAACTTCGGGATGATCGAGCCGCGCGAGCCGGTGACGTTGCCGTAGCGCACCACGGCGAACCGGCTGGGGTACGCCGCTGCGTAGTGGTTGCCGAGGATGAAGAGCTTGTCGGCGGTCAGCTTCGTCGCGCCGTAGAGGTTGATCGGGCTGGAGGCCTTGTCCGTCGAGAGCGCGACGACCTTCTGCACACCGGAGTCGATGGCGGCCTCGACGACGTTCTGGCTGCCGAGCACGTTGGTCTTGACGAACTCGAACGGGTTGTACTCACCCGTGTCGACCTGCTTCAGCGCGGCGGCGTGCACCACGTAGTCCACCTGGTGCATCGCGCGCTTGAGGCGGTCCAGGTCGCGGACGTCGCCGATGAACCAGCGCAGCCGCGGGTCGTCACCGAACAGCTGACGCGCTTCCCACTGCTTGAGCTCGTCGCGGGAGTAGATGACCACGCGCTTGGGGCCGACGTCGGCCAGCAGCCGGGTGATGAACGCCTTGCCGAAAGATCCGGTGCCACCGGTGACGAGGATGGACGAACCTTCAAGAATGCTCACTCTGGCGACTCCTGCTGCACTGACGAGGGTGGACGGGGGCGTCGGCGTGACACGACCGGCGTACCGCACCGCGATGCGGACCGCGACCGCCGCAGACCAGCGACGAGGCTAGCATTCCGGGTCCGGGAGACCGCACGACGAAGGAGCAGGCAACGGCATGTCGCGACACGGGGGCGCGCGCGTCGCGCTGCGGTGCGACGCAGGCCCGACGCTCGGTGTCGGCCATGCCATGCGGTGCGTCGCGCTGGGCGAGGAGCTGACGGCCCGCGGTCACGAGGTGCTGCTGTGGGGCGACCTGGGAGACATCGGCTGGCTACAGGCCCTGGTGGCCGCGCACGGGTACGCCGTGGTGCCGGCACCCGGCGACCCCTCCGGGTGCGCGCGGGAGGCGGACGCACTCAGCCTCGACGCAGTGGTCCTGGACGGGTACCACCTCGACACGGGCATCGGCAGCGCGCTCGCGGCGCCATCCCGGCGCCTTCTCACGCTGGTGGACTACGACTTCGGGGTGCGACAGCACGCCGACGTCTACGTCGACCAGAACCTCGGGGCCCTGCCGCACCCCGGCCTGCCCGCGCGCGCGACCGTGCTGGCGGGCATCGATTACGCGCTCTTCAGGGACACCGTGCGCGACCGTCGCCGAGCGACCCCGCAGGCGCCGGGCCGACCCGTGCGCGTGGTCGCCGTCTTCGGGGGCACCGACGCGTTCGGGGCGGCACCGGTCGTCGTACCCGCCCTGCTCGCGACCGGCGAGCCCGTGGAGGTGACCGTCGTGGCGGCCCGCCCCGAGAGTGTCGACGCGGTGCGCGCGATGCCGACCGCGGCCGGGCAGACCGTCCAGGTCGTGGCGCCCGATCCGGACTTCGGGGCGCTGGTGGCCGATGCCGACCTGGTCCTCAGCGCGTCGGGGAGCTCGGTGTGGGAGCTGCTCTGCATGGGCGTCCCCGCGGCGGTCGTGTGCGTCGTGGACAACCAGGAGTCGGGCTACCGCCAGGGCCTGGACCGCGGCGTCGTCGCCGGCCTCGGCCACCTCGGCAGGTTCGACGCCGCAGCGGCCACCGCCACTCTCGCCGAGCTCGTCACCGACGCGTCCCGCCGTGAGGGGTACGCGACGCGGGGCCAGGCCCTGGTGGACGGTGCCGGCCGCGAGCGGGTCGCAAACGCCCTCCTCCCGTGAGGCCACGACCTGCCCGCGTCGTCAGGGCGGGGCTGCCGTGGTGTCCCGCGATCGTCGCGCTGCTCGGATCCGGCGCCCTGGCGACCGCGACCGGCGTCCCGGTCCAGGACACCGTGCGGTTCGCCGCCGCGGTCGGCTGGTCGATCCTGCTGCCCGGCGTACTCCTCCTGCGCCTGCTGCTCCCGCGGCCCCGGGCCCTCCCGCAGGAGCTCGCCACCGGCTTCGTGGTCGGTCTCGGCATGCAGCTCCTCGCCTGGGGCCCCTTCGTCGCCGCCGGCGTCGGCGGATGGCTGATCCTCTATCCACTGCCACTGCTCGCCGCCGCCGCCCTGGTGCCGCGGCTCCGCGCACGGCTGCGCGGTCCCGCGTACGCCGAACGCATGCCGACCGGCGCCGCCTGGGCCCTCTGCGCGGCGTACCTGCTCGCGCTGCTGCGCCTCTGGGCCACCGTGCTGCGGCACACCCCCTTCCGCCGTCCACCGGACGGTGGTACCCCGATCTGTACTGGCACCTGTCCATCAGCGCGGAGGCGATGCACCACGCTCCCCGCAAGTACCGCAGGTCAGCGGCCAGCCACTGCTCTACCACTGGTTCGCCAACGCGCAGATGGCCGCCGACGCGCTCGTAGCGCGGGTCGACGTCCTCGAGGTGGCGGCCCGGCTCTGGTACCTGCCGGTGTACGCCGCCACGCTCCTGCTGACCTACCTGTTGACGGCCCGCCTCGCCCGCTCGCCGCGGGCGGGCCTTCTGGCCGTGGCGCTGCTGGTCGTCCCCTCCGCGCTGACACCCGTGACCTGGGTGCCCGCCCTCGCGACGGACGCACTCCTGCCCCTGTCCCCCTCCCAGGTCTTCGGACTGCCCGTCCTGTTGGCACTGCTGGGCACCTCGGTGCACCTCGTCCGCTCGCCCGGCATGCGCGCCGTTCCAGTCGGCGAATGGGTGCTGCTGGCCCTCTTCGCCGCACTAGCCGCGGGCGCGAAGTCCTCCATCCTGCCCACCGTCCTCGCGGCCGCACTGCTGACGGGGGCGATCCGATGGTGGCGCGAGCGTGCCGTCCACGGACCGACGCTGATGCTCGCCGCCGTGCTGCTCGTGGTGCTGCTGCCCGCCTCGCGGTTCCTGGCCGGCGGCAGCGCGGGCTCGACGCCGGGACTGCTGACCGGTGCCGATGAGCTGACCGCCCTCAAACGGGCGATCGCGCAGCACCACGCGCACCCGCACGTCGTCACCGGTCTGGACCTGCGCGTGCTCGCGGTTCTCCTGTCGGCCGTGGTGCTCATCCAGTTCAGCGGCGTGCTCCTCGCCTGGCCGCTGCGCCGGGACCCTGGCGCGGTGCTGCTCGCGGCGAGCTGCGCGGCCGGTTCCGCCGGGCTCATGCTGGTGCACCACCCCGGCGGGTCGCAGCTGTACTTCATGCGCGGCGTGCTCCCGCTCGTGGCGGTGCTCACCTCCTGGGGCGCGACCCATGTGCTGCGGCGGACCGCCCCGGGCGCGGTCTCGATCGCCCTCTCGGCCGTCGCCGGCCTGGCCGCGTGGGCGCTGGTGGCCGTGGTCGCGGCCGTGGCGGGGCGTCACCGGGGAGCCCACGTGGGCACGCTGCCGCTCGCCGTCGCCCTGCTGGTGCTCGCGGCCGGCGCGCTGGCCTGCCTCCTCGTCGTACGCCGTTCGCCACGCCGCCTCGGGGTGGTCGCCATCGCGCTCCTCGCGGCGATCCTCGTGCCGAGCACGGTGGACGCGGCTCGCGCCGGCGCCGGCGCCGCGACATCGCCCGCGTCGTCCGCACGGCTGTCCGCAGCCGAGATCGCGGGCACCACCTGGCTGAGGACGCACACGCCCGCGCGCGACCTGGTCGCGACCGACGTGCACTGCCTGAGCGGGCCGACCCGAACGGCCTGCGACGCGCGGGCGTTCTGGGTCACCGGGCTCGGCGAGCGCCAGGCGTACGTGGAGTCGTGGGGCTACACCGACCAGGCGGCGGCCGCCGCGAGCAACCACCCCGGCCGTCACATCAACTACACGCACACCGCGTTCTTCGACCCGGCGCGGTTGCGTCGCAACGACAGCGCGTTCATCGCGCCGACCCCCGCCCTGCTCGCCCGGTTGTACGCCGACGGGGTGCGGGTGCTCTTCGCCGACACCTCCGCCGGGCCGGTGTCGGCGTCCCTGCGGATCCTGGCACGCCCCGTCTTCAGCGACGGCACCGTGTGGATCTACCTGCTGCGCCCGGCGCGTTAGCCTCGGACCAGCGTCTACTCGTCATACTCCCCTGCACCGGAAGGCTCCCCGTGACCCGCACCAGAGTGGTCGTCCAGTCGCGCCTCAATTCCTCGCGACTGCCCGGCAAGGCCCTGATGACCATCGGTGGGATGCCTCTGGTCGAGCTGGTCGCGCGGCGGGCCAGTCGCAGTGGTCACGAGGTCGTGGTCGCCACCAGCGACGAGCACTACGACACCCGGATCTCCGAGCACCTGAAGGCCGTCGGGGTCCCGGTGATGCGCGGCGAACTCGACGACGTGCTGGGGAGGTTCGTGCACGCCACCGCCGACCTCGACCCGGACGACCGGGTGGTGCGCCTGACCGGCGACAACCCCGTGATGGACGCCGACGTCATCGACGAGCTGCTGACCGCGATGGACGCGTCCGGGGACGCGTACGGCCGCGTCGACATCGACGTGGTCCCCGAGGGTCTGGGTGCCGAGGGATTCCTGGTGCGCGACCTGCGCCGCGCCGCCGAGGCGACACAGGACCCGTACGACCGTGAACACGTGACGCCCTGGTTGCGCCGCCACCTCGGTGAGCTGCTCTTCGCTCCCGTGGCCAACCCTGGTGATCCGAAACGCTTCCGATGCACGGTGGACACGCTGGACGACTTCGACCGGGCCAGCCGCCTCTTCGCCCAGGTGGACGATCCGGTCGCAGCCCCGTGGACCCAGCTCATGGAGCTCCTGGCGCAGGAGGTCCGCGCCGCGGGAGTCAGTGTCCCAGAGCGCGATTCAGCTCTCGGCCTGAGTTCGTTCGTCTATGGCGGAAGCCGGTTGGCCGAGTCGTCGGCGCCCGAGACCCGGGTGATGCTGTCGGACGCGGTGGCCCGAGGCGTCACCCACGTGGAGGTCGGACGCGCCGACGGCGCCGCCGAGGCCGTGCTGCGCGCTTGCGCCGATCCTCAGCTGGTGCAACGGATGAAGGTGATCAGCAGGTTGCACCCGCTCGAAGGTGGGGGCGCCGCGGCGGCCGAGGCCGGACTGGAGCGCTCGTTCGCGACCATCGGTCGGCGCACGGCCTCCGCGGTCGTGGTCGACGGCCTGGTCGACGCCGGGCCCCAGGTCTGGGCGCGCCTCACTCGCTACCGCGACGAGGGCACCGTCGCCGCGATCGGCGTGAGTGTCGGCTCGGCAGAGGAAGGTCGAGAAGCTCTGTCCTTGAGAGGAATCGGTCTTCTCGAGGTGCCCCTGAGTCCTGAGTCGCCGCTGCCGGAGGATCTGCGGACGACCGCCCGTAGGGCACGCGTCGAGCTGCTGGCCCGCAGCATCTACGCCGGTGGGCGGCTGGTCGCCGATCCGCGCATCGCAGCCCTGGCCGATGAACTCGGTCGAGACGGTGCCGATGACCTGCTGATGGCGTACGCACTCGGCCACCCCGAGGTCTCCGCGGTCGCCGTCGGCTCGCTCGACCGCGCGCAGCTTCGCCGCAACCTCGACCTGTCGGCACGGAAACCGTTGTCGCTCGGCGAGATCCTGCAGGTCGACGAGCGGATGTGGGCGGCATGACCCCCGGCGACGTCCTCGCCGGCCTGTTGCGGTCGGACCCCACGTCACCCCGGATCACCTGTTACGACGACGGCACCGGGGAGCGCATCGAGCTGTCGGGCAAGGTGCTCGTCAACTGGGTCTCCAAAGCGGCGAACCTGCTGCAGGACGAGCTGGACGCCGGCCCGGGCGCGACCGTGGCACTGCACCTTCCGGCCGACCACTGGCGCACCTACTACTGGGCCCTCGCCGCGTGGTCCGTGGGGGCGCACGTCATCACCACCGACGGGCCGAGCGACGTCGCCGTGGCGCAGGCGGCCGTCGCGTCCGGTGACACCCAGATCATCGTCACCCTGGCGGCGCTGGCGCGGCAGGCCACGGCCGACGTACCCGCCGGCGGCATCGACGAGGCACGAGAGCTGTCCTCGTACGGCGACGTCTTCGTCGCCTACCGCGCCCCCGCCGACGCCGACCCCGCGCTGGACGACACGTCGTATGCCGATCTGGTCACCGTCGGGGGTGCGCTGCGCCCACGGGTGCTGGTCACCGGCGACCTCGGTGACGCCCTGCGCGACGCGCTGGCGGTCTGGGCCGACGATGGCTCGGTGCTCCTCCTGCGCGACGTACGACCCGAGGACGTCGACCGACGTCTGGCCACCGAAGGAGCCGAGGCCCACCCATGAGCACACCGTCCCTGCCCGCACCCCGCACTCCCGAGCCGTCCGAGGCCCCCACGCTGCGATGGGGCATCAGCTCCACCGGCGGTATCGCCGCGTCGATGGCAGACACGCTGCGTCGGCACACCCGCCAGGAGATCGTGGCCGTCAGCTCCCGGTCGCAGGCGTCCGCCGACCGCTTCGCGGCCGCCTGGGAGATCCCGCGCGCTCACGAGGGTCTCGACGCGATGCTGGCCGACGACTCGATCGACATCGTCTACATCGCCTCACCGCACTCCCAGCACCACGCGGACGCGATGGCTGCTCTGCGCGCCGGCAAGCATGTGCTGGTCGAGAAGGCCTTCACCCGCGACGCCGCGCAGGCGCGGGACGTGCTCGACACCGCCCGCGCGGCGAATCTGATCGCACTGGAGGCCATGTGGACCCGTTTCCTCCCCGGCTCCGATGTCATCCGGCAACTGCTGGAGGACGGCGCCCTGGGTGAGGTGCGGACGGTGCTGGCCGACCACGGCCAGTGGTTCGCACCCGACCCCACGCACCGGCTCTACGCGCCCGAGCTCGCCGGTGGGGCCCTGCTCGACCTGGGTGTCTACCCTCTCTCGTTCGCCGACTTCGCGCTGCCCGGCGTGGAGCGCGAGCTGACCGCGACCGGCGACCTCACCGACACCGGCGTCGACCGGCAGGTCACGATGACGCTGCGCAGCGGCGCGGCGTACGCCGCCCTCAGCACCACCCTGGCGGCACGTACGCCGACCACCGCCTCGATCAGCGGCATCCTGGCCCGGGTCGAACTGGAGCCCGACTTCTACTTGCCGACCCGGATCACGCTGATCTCCCGCGACGGCGACCGCGCGTCGTACGACGGCGGGCGCATCCGCGGCCACCAGGCCATGGCCTACGAGGCCGCGCACCTCGCCCACCTGGTCGCCGACGGTGCGAGCGAGTCGCCGCTGCTGCCGCCCTCGGCCACCCTGCGGGTGATGACGTTGCTGGATCGGGCACGCGCCGACGTGGGAGTCGTCTACCCCGGCGAGGGCGACCGGTAAGGTCCGGCGAATGGACAAAGTCGTCTCCTCAGCCGCGCGCGCCGTCGACGGCGTGGTCAGCGGGAGTTCGATCGCCGTCGGCGGATTCGGGCTCTGCGGGATCCCCAGTGTGCTCATCGCCGAACTGCTCGCGAAGGGCGTGACCGATCTGTCGGTCGTCTCCAACAACTGCGGAGTCGACGACTGGGGGTTGGGCATCCTGTTGCGGGAGAAGCGGATCCGACGGATGACGGCGTCGTACGTCGGAGAGAACAAGGAGTTCGCCCGGCAGTACCTCGAAGGCGAGCTGGAGGTCGAGCTCACCCCCCAGGGCACGCTCGCGGAGAAGCTGCGCGCGGGTGGCGCGGGGATCCCGGCGTTCTACACCGCGACCGGAGTCGGCACCCAGGTCGCCGACGGCGGCATGCCGTGGCGGTACGACGCCGAGGGCAACATCGCGGTCGCGTCACCGCCGAAGGAGACCCGGCATTTCGAGGTCGACGGCGAATCCCGCACGTTCGTGCTCGAGGAGGCGATCGTCACCGACGTGGCCCTGGTGCGCGCGCGGCGCGGCGACCGGCACGGCAACCTCGTCTTCCACGAGAGCGCCCGCAACTTCAACCCGCTGGCCGCGATGGCCGGCCGGCACACGATCGCCGAGGTGGAGGAGCTGGTCGAGCCAGGCGAGATCGCCCCGGACGACGTGCACCTGCCCGGCATCTACGTGCACCGCGTCCTCGCGCTCACGCCCGAGCAGGCGGACGACAAACGCATCGAGAAGCGCACGGTCCAGGAGGCAGGTCGCTGATGGCACTCACCCGCGAGCAGATGGCCGCGCGCGCCGCCCGCGAGCTGTCCGACGGCGACTACGTCAACCTCGGGATCGGGCTGCCCACCCTGGTGCCCAACTACGTCGACGACCACACCGAGCTGGTGCTCCAGTCCGAGAACGGCGTCCTCGGCGTCGGTGCCTATCCCGTCGCCGGGCAGGAGGACCCGGACCTGATCAACGCCGGCAAGGAGACGATCACGCTGCGGCGCGGCGCGTCCATCTTCGACTCCGCGACCAGCTTCGGGATGATCCGCGGCGGCAAGGTCGACGCGGCGATCCTCGGCGCCATGCAGGTCTCCGCGGCCGGAGACATCGCCAACTGGATGATCCCCGGCAAGATGGTGAAGGGCATGGGCGGCGCCATGGACCTGGTACACGGGGCCAAGAAGGTCATCGTCCTGATGGAGCACGTGGCCCGCGACGGGTCGCCGAAGATCCTGCCCGAATGCACGCTGCCCCTTACCGGCAAGGGCGTGGTGCAACGCATCATCACCGACCTCGCGGTCATCGACGTGACGCCGGGTGGGCTCGTGCTGATCGAACTCGCGCCGGGGGTGAGCGAGGACGACGTACGCGCCGCGACCGCGGCCCCGCTCGCCCGCGCCTGAGGCTCAGTCGGCCTTGTAGCCGGGGGCCTCGCGGTCGCGCCGGTTGTAGAGCGCGTCCACCGCGTTGCGCTCGGCCGGCGGGATCCACGGCACCCCGAGGAGGTCCTCCATGTACTGCTGCATAATCTCCTCCATCGACCCGTCCGCGACCATGTGGCCCTCCTTCAGGTAGATGCCGCGGGTGCAGAAGCGCAGCAGGTCTCCCTCCGAGTGGGACACGAGGAAGAGGGTGCGTCCCTGTTCGAGCAGACCCTCCATCCGTTGGTAGCACTTGTCGCGGAAGGCGGCGTCTCCGACGGCCAGCACCTCGTCGACCAGGATGATCGGCTCGTCGAGACACGTGATCACGGCGAAACCGAGCCGCACCTGCATACCGGAGGAGAAGTGCCGGTAGGGCAGGTCGAGGCCCGACCGGACCTTGGGCCCGGCGAAGTCGACGATGTCGTCGAAGCGCTCGTCGATCTCATCCTTGCTCATGCCGTGCAGGCCGCCGGTGAGGTAGATGTTCTCCCGCGCCGACAGTTCGCCGATGAAACCGCCGGTCAACTCGATCAACGGCGCGACACCGTCGCGGACGTTGACGTCGCCTTCGTCGGGCAGCAGCGTGCCGGCGATCATCTTCAGCAGGGTCGACTTGCCGCCACCGTTGCTGCCGACCAGCCCGACCGCCTCACCGCGGCCCACCTGGAAGGAGATGTTCTTCAGTGCCCAGAACGTCTCCTTCTTGTGGCTCGTGCGCCGTTGGAAGACGATCTCCCGCATCGACAGATTGCGCTTGCGTCCGGTCAGGAACTCGATGCCCAGGTTGTCGACGGTGATGACGGGCTCGCCCACCGACGACTTCCACTTGACCTTCTCGGCAGAGGGAAGGGACACCTCAGATCTCCTTCAGGATGGGTTTTTCGAGACGGCGGAAGACCCACATGCCGAGGATCAGCCACGCCACACTGATGACGGTGCCGTAGAGCCAGATGTGGTACGGGGGTGTCTCTCGCACCAGCATCCCTTCCCGATAGAGGTCGTTGACCGCCGAGAGCGGATTGAATTCCAGGATCCGGGCGATGATCTTCAGCGACGGATCGCTGTTGCCGCGTTGGTGCAGGTAGTTCAGGGAGTACACGATCGGCGTGAAGTAGAAGCCGATCCGCAGCACGATCCGCACGATACGCACGAAGTCGTCGACGAGGGCGGTCACCGGGGCCATGACGAGGCCAATTCCGATGCACAGGACCAGCTCCAGCACCAGCGCGGGCAGCCAGAACACGAGCTTCCAGTTGAGGATGACCGCGTGATCGACGTAGCGGAAATACAGCATGAACGCGATCAGGATCGGCAGCGACAGCAGGTGCTCGATGCCCTTGGACAGCACGACCCGGATGACCCACAGCTCGCGCGGCAGGTTGGTCGATCGCACCAGCAGCCGCTCGGCGTACAGAGCGCGCGCCGTCTCGTTGACCGAGTTGCTGAACCAGTTCCAGGCGAGCACACCGGAGACCATGAAGAGCACGAACGGGATGTGGTCGCTACGTCCCTCCTGGCGCGGGTTGTTACCGATCTGGTAGATCACCCCGAATACGAACCAGTACACCAGCGTCATCGACAGCGGGTCGATCAAGGTCCAGAGGTAGCCGAGCGCGCTGCGCGCATAACGGATCCGCAGGTCCCGCTTGACCAGCGTCCAGAGCACCGCGCGGTGATCGACGATGCGCTGGAGGCGTTGCGCGAACGACATGAGTTCCTTTGCTGATCTGTCTGTCCGGAAGGACCGGCTGATTGCTGGGAGTCAGGCTACCGGGGTGTTGCTGGACATCCGCTGGACGTCGTCGGTAAGCCGCACCCTGCTGGTGAGGAAACCCCACCCCCAGGACAAG
The DNA here is from genome assembly GCF_021391335.1 of Allobranchiibius sp. GilTou73. GTDB lineage: Bacteria > Actinomycetota > Actinomycetes > Actinomycetales > Dermatophilaceae > Allobranchiibius > Allobranchiibius huperziae. The sequence goes on from NZ_CP090051.1 coordinate 3,325,686, forward strand.
TGCACGGTGGCGAGCACACCGGGCACCAGTACCCGGACAGCGCGCGCCGAACCGCGGGAGATCGCGAGGCCGCCGACGGTGACGCCACCGGCGTACGCCGCGGGGATGACCCACAGCGGACGCCACACCAGGCCGCCGACCGTACCGATCGCGATGGCCGCGAGCGCGACCGGGGGCGCGAGGTAGCGGGCGTTGATCGAGCCCTGGTGCTCCCGCGCGACGACCCTGCGCCAGCGGCCGTACTCGCGGTACTGCCGCGACAGGGCCCGGAAGCTGCCCCGCGGCCGGTAGGTGACGCGCAGGTCGGGGGTGAACCACACCACGCCGCCCTGCCGTCGGATGCGGAAGTTCATCTCCCAGTCCTGCGCGCGGATGTAGCGCCGGTCGTAGCCGCCGACCTTGCGCAGCCAGTCACCCCGGAAGACCCCGAGGTAGACGGTGTCGGCCGGCCCCGCGGCGCCGCCCTGCTTGAACTTGACGCCACCGACGCCGATCTTGCTCTTCATCGCGACCGCGACGGCGCGCTCGAAGTCGGTGGTGCCCTCGGCGTCCATGATCCCGCCCACGTTGGCGGCACCGGTGTCCTGCAGGGTCACCGCGGCTGTCTTGAGGTAACCGGGCGACAGGATCCCGTGCCCGTCGACCCGGGCCACCACGTCGTAGGACGCGGCGCCGATGGCCGCGTTGAGCGCGTCGGGGGTGCGTCCGGTGGGGTTGGCGACGGTCCGCACCCGGGCGTCCGCTGCCTGCAGTCGCGCGGCGACCTCGTCGGTGCGGTCCTGCGACGGGCCGAGCGCCAGGACGACCTCCAGGGGGCCGTCCCAGTCCTGCTCCAGGATCGCGCCGACCGACTCGGCCAGGTGACGTTCCTCGTTCAGGATCGGCATCACGACTGAAATTCCCTGAAATGACGGGGAATCCACAGGTTGCACGGGCGAAAGGTTACACGGCGGACCAAGGTGGCCCGGTTACCCTTTGCCGATGACGGACGACGATCAGTACCGCATGGATCCCCGTGGCCGGGGAGGCCGCCGGGGTGGCGACGAGACCATCGCCCAGCCGCTCCCGGTGCGCCGTCCACGTCCTGCCGCGCGTCCCCAGGGCGGCGCCGGGGATTCCACCCGGATGATGCCGTCCGGTCCGCGCGGTGGCGCACAGCAGCCCGCGGCACGCCCGGCGTCCGGTCGCCCGTACGCCGATCCGCATGGCGGCGGGCGCGGCTACGACGGCGGCGGCTACGACGGTGGGCGCGGGTACGACGGCGGTGGGTACGACCGGCCGCCGAACCGGCCCGAACAGCCCCAGCGCCCCGCCGGTCGGGCCCCCCGCCGGCGGCGCCGCTGGCCGCGGGTGCTGGCCGCCTTCGTCGTCATCGTGGGCCTGTGGGCGGGGCTGTTGCTCTGGGCCGGGCTCGCCGCGTGGCACAAGGTCGCACGGGTGGACGCCATCCCGACCGGCGACCAGCCCGCCGCCGGCAAGGGCACCAACGTGCTGCTGGTGGGCTCCGACAGCCGCGCCGGGCTCACCTCGGCGCAGGCCAAGGCCCTGCGCACCGGCGGCTCGAACATCACCGGTTCCCGCACCGACTCGATCATGGTGCTGCACATGCCCGACAGCGGCGAACCGACGCTGGTCAGCATCCCGCGCGACACCTACGTGCAGATCCCCGGGCACCGGGCGAACAAGATCAACGCGGCGTTCTCCTACGGCCCCCAGGTCCTCGTGCAGACCGTCGAGAACGTCACCGGTCTGCGCATCGAGCACTACATGGAGATCGGCTTCGGCGGGTTCGCCGGGATCGTCGACTCCGTGGGCGGCGTGCGGATGTGCCTGCCGAAGGCCATGGACGACACGTACGCGCACATCAACCTGCCCGCCGGATGCCAGAACCTGAGTGGCGCGAACGCGCTCGGCTACGTCCGTTCACGCCACGTCGACGCCACCAGCGACCTGGCCCGCGTGAAGCGGCAGCGGGAGTTCCTCGCGGCCCTCACCAAGAAGGTCGCCTCGCCGGGCAACCTGCTGGTCCCGTGGCGGCTGAAGAACGTCGGCGAGTCCGGCGCCCAGGGCCTGGCGGTCGAGAACGGCATGCACTCCTGGACCGCGCTGCGCATCCTCTGGACGCTGAAGAAGATCGGCAACGGCGGCAACTCGGTGCAGGTGCCGATCGCGAACGCCGCCTATCCGACCTCCGCGGGCGAAGCGGTGCTCTGGGACAAGACCAAGGCAGCGGCCCTGTTCGACGCGCTCAACCACGACCGCTCCCCCGACGTCGCCCCCTAGCCCCCCGCGACCTCAGGGTCGCCGCGCGCTCTATACGGCGCGCCGCGACTCCGCCCGCCTGTCCACACCCCTGGCGGCCGTCCACACCCTCCCCCAGAAAGCTCGCGCGAACGGGTGGGCCGGCGGACGATCCGCCGGTGACCATCACTCGTGACCCCCTCCCTGCGCCCGGCACCTCCCGTCGTGCCTTCCGAACACAGGTCGCCGCCTCCCTGGCAACCGACCACGACGGCGTCTGTCACCGGGAGCAGTTACGCCGACGCGGCGTCACTCGGGATGACATCCGCCACGAGGTTCAGGCGGGACGCTGGATCCTGCGGGGTCATCAGACCGTCCAGGTGCAGCCAGGTGGTTCGGCGGCCGACTGGTGGCGAGCGGTCTGGGAGGTGCGAGGCTCTGCGCGGCTCGACGGCGTGAGCGCCCTGCTGGCCGCCGGCCTGCGCCACTGGGAGGAGGCCACCGTCCATGTCAGCGTGCCCGAAGGCACACACATCACCCCGGTCGTCGGGGTGACGGTCCACAAGACCCGGCACACGGTCGACATCACCGGTGAACCCGTACGCACCACGCCGGAGTGGGCCGCCCTGCACGCAGCCGCGTGGGCCGGGAGCGATCGGGCCGCGACCACGCTGCTCGCGATGGCGGTCCAGCAACGCATCACCACCGGACCGCGCCTGCAGGCGCTCCTCACCCGATCACCGGCCCTTCCCCGAATCCACCTCATCCGCGGGGTCGTGGCCGACGTGACAGGCGGCGCCCAGGCCCTCTGCGAGATCGACTTCGCGAAGGTGTGCCGCACTCACGGCATCCCCGAGCCCCTCCGGCAGGCGATGCGGCGCGGTCATACCGGACGCATCTACCTCGACGCCTTCTGGGACGCGTACGGCCTCGCCGTCGAAGTCGACGGATTCCAGCACACCGTGGGTCACGCGGTCGTCGAGGACGCCCTGCGGGATAACGTGGTCCGCAACGACGGCGTGACGGTGCTGCGGATACCCGTGCTCGGGTTGCGCGTCGCGCCGACCGAGTTCGCCGAGCAGGTGAAGGCGGCGCTGCACCGGGGCGGATGGTCGGGCGACCCGCAGCGGTGACGGACGCTGGAGTCGCCGCGCGCCCTATAGAGCGCGCGGCGACTCTGACCGCGAGCGGTCAGCGCTTGAGGAGCTGACGCGCCATCACCATGCGCTGGATCTGGTTGGTGCCCTCGTAGATCTGGGTGATCTTCGCGTCGCGCATCATCCGCTCGACCGGGTGGTCCTGCACGTAACCGGCGCCGCCGAGCAGCTGTACGGCGTCGGTGGTCACCTCCATCGCGACGTCGGAGGCGTAGCACTTGGCGGCCGCACCGAAGAAGGACAGGTCGTCGTCGCCACGCTCGGACTTCGCGGCGGCGACGTAGACCATCTGCCGCGCCGCCTCCAGCTTCATCGCCATGTCGGCGAGCATGAACTGCAGGCCCTGGAACTCCGCGAGGGCCTTGCCGAACTGCTTGCGCTCCTTGACGTACCCGAGGGCGTAGTCCAAGGCACCCTGCGCGATGCCGACCGCCTGCGCGCCGATGGTCACGCGGGTGTGGTCCAGCGTGCGCAGCGCGATCTTGAGGCCCTCACCGGGCGCGCCGATCATCCGGTCGGCAGGGATGCGTACGTCGTCGAAGTGCAGTTCGCGGGTGGGAGAGCCCTTGATCCCGAGCTTGCGCTCCTTGGCCCCGAAGTCGAAGCCCTCGTCGTCCTTCTCCACCACGAACGCCGAGATGTTGCGACCGCGTTCGCCGTCGGGGTCGGTGACGGCGAGCACGGTGTAGAGCTGGGACTCACCGGCGTTGGTGATCCAGGACTTCTGCCCGTTGAGCACGAACGTGTCGCCGTCGGCGATGGCCTTGCAGCGCATCGAGGCGGTGTCCGAGCCGGCCTCGCGCTCGGACAGGCCGTAGGAGATCATCGCGTCGCCGGAGGCGATCCGCGGCAGATATTTCTTCTTCACCTCGTCCGAGGCGCCGAGGATGATCGGCATCGAGCCCAGCTTGTTCACCGCGGGGATCAGCGAGGACGACGCGCACGCCCGAGCGACCTCCTCGATGACGATGCAGGTCGCGAGCGCATCGGCGCCGGCACCGCCGTACTCCTCACCGATGTGCGGCGCGTGCAAGTCGGAGGCGACGAGCGCCTTCAACGCCTCGTGCGGGAAGCGCGACTCCGCGTCGACCTCGGCCGCGTACGGCGCGATCTTGTCGTCCGCGATGTCGCGCACCGCCTCGCGCAGTGCCTCGTGGTCCTCGTTGATCCGGAAGAGGTCGAAATCCTTGGTGCCGCTCACGGTGCCCATCCTACTCGTCAGTAACGTCGGCCAGGCGCGACCGGAGGGCTGCGCCCTTGTCCTGCGCCTGGGTCTTCAGGTCCGCCTGGAAGTCCGCCATCGCGGCGCGCAGCCGATCAGCCTCGGCGCCCTCCCCGGCCGCCAGGATGCGCAGCGCCAGCAGCCCGGCGTTGCGCGCGCCCCCGATCGAGACCGTCGCGACCGGCACCCCGGCAGGCATCTGCACGATCGAGAGCAGCGAGTCCATCCCGTCGAGGTACTTCAGCGGCACCGGCACGCCGATCACCGGGAGCGTCGTGACGGAGGCCAGCATCCCCGGCAGGTGCGCCGCTCCCCCGGCACCGGCGATGATCGCCCGCAGCCCGCGACCGGCCGCCCGCTCGCCGTACGCCACCATCTCGTGCGGCATCCGGTGGGCCGAGACGACGTCGGCCTCGTAGTCCACGCCGAAGTCGGCGAGCACCTCGGCGGCCGCGCTCATCACCGGCCAGTCCGAGTCGCTGCCCATCACTACACCGACCACAGCGCTCATTCGTCGATCACTCCCTGCAGGTAGTCGGCGGCGTGCCGCCCACGGGCGGTCACCTCCGCGAGATCCGTGCCGTAGGTGTTGACGTGCCCGATCTTGCGGCCGGGGCGCACGCTCTTGCCGTAGAGGTGGATGCGCAGCGCGGGATCGCGCGCCATCAGGTGCTTGTACGTCGGATAGAGCTGCCCGTGCCGCTCCGGATCCCCGCCGAGCACGTTGGTCATCACGGTCCACGGCGACCGCGGCGTCACCGCACCGAGCGGCAGGTCGAGCACCGCGCGCAGGTGCTGCTCGAACTGGCTGGTGACGCTGCCGTCCTGGGTCCAGTGCCCGCTGTTGTGCGGCCGCATGGCGAGTTCGTTGACGACGTACGCCGGCCCGTCACCCGCCGCGAGCTCGAAGACCTCGACGGCCATCACACCCGTCACCCCCAGCTCACCGGCGATCCGCAGGCCGGTCGCCGCGAGCTCCCCCGCGAGCTCCTCGTCGAGGTCGGCCGCCGGCGCAACCACCGAGGTGCAGATGCCGTCGGTCTGCACGGTGTGCACGATCGGCCAGACGGACGCCTGCCCGGACGGGCTGCGCGCGACCTGCACCGCCAGCTCCCGGACGAAGTCGACGCTCTCCTCGGCCAGCAGGGGCTCGCCGTGTGCGAACCAGTCGGCAGCTTCCTCAGCGGTCCGTACGACGCGCACGCCCTTGCCGTCGTACCCGCCACGCGGCGTCTTCAGCACGACCGGCCACCCGTGGGCCTCGCCGAACGCGCGCAACGCGGCAGCGTCGTCGACCTGCGCCCACGCGGGGCATGGAATCCCCATCCGCGACAGGCGGTTCCGCATGACCAGCTTGTCCTGGGCGTGCACCAGAGCCTCCGGCGACGGGTGCACGGTGACGCCGTCGGCCACCAGCGCGGCCAGCACATCCTGCGGCACCTGCTCGTGATCGAACGTCACGACGTCGCACTCACGGGCGAACGCGCGCACCGCCTCGAGGTCGTCCGCCGCGCCGACGGGCGCCGACGGGATCGCGAACGCCGCCGCGGCCTGCGTCGACTCGGCGAGCACCGACAAGGTGATGCCGAGTTCCACCGCGGGTCCGGCGCACATGCGGGCGAGTTGGCCGCCGCCGACGATGCCGACGATCGGGAAACCACCGGGGGCAGGAAGGGGTCGATCCACGCCGTCACTGTAACGATCGCAGCCGACGGGCTTACCCTTCCCTGGTGCTGCAACGCCTACGCCTCACTCTCGACGTCCTCTGGCGCGAACTGGCGAAGTTCGGCGTCATCGGCCTCATCTCGTTCGTCATCGACCTCGGCGGCTTCAACCTGCTGGTGAGCGGCGCGATGGAGCACAAGATCACCACCGCCAAGCTGGTCAGCGGCGCCGTCGCCACCGTCTTCGCGTGGCTGGGCAACCGCTACTGGACCTTCCGGCACCGGCGCAACCGTCCGGTGCACCACGAGGTCGTCCTGTTCTTCGTGGTCAACGGGATCGCGCTGGCCGTCTCCGCCGGCTGGGTGGCGCTCGCGCACTACGCCTTCCATGTGCACGGCAGGCTCGAGCTCAACGTCGCGGCGTTCATCGGCATCGGTTTCGGCACGCTCTTCCGATTCTGGGCCTACCGCAGGTTCGTCTTCGCCCACGAGCCGGACGTGGCCGACCTGCCCGGGGACACCGGTGACGAGCAGTACGACGGCCCGGCCGCGCCGGGCGACGCCGCTCAGTCCGACGTCGCCGCCGACAGGAAGAGCGCGAAGACCGCCGGCTGAGCGTTCCGCAGCTCCAGTCGGCCGCCGCTCACCTCGGCGAGGTCGCGCGCGAGGGCCAGGCCCAGCCCGGTCCCGCCCGTGGTGACCCGTCGTTCGAAGATGTGCGGTGCCAGGTTGGGGTCGACCCCGGCACCCATGTCGCTCATCTCCACCACGACCGACGGTCCGCTGCGGCGGGCTCGCACCTCGACGGTGCCCGCGCCGTGGATCAGGGCGTTCTCCAGCAGGGTCGCGAGGATCTGCGCCAGACCCACGCGGGTCGCCGACACGTGCAGCCCGCGCTCACCGCTCACGAGCACGCTGCGCCGCGCGGTCTCGAACGCCGGCTGCCACTCCAGCTGCAGCGCCGCGATGACCGAGTCGAGGGAGATGTTGCTCGGCGCGTCGACCGTGCCGCGGGACCGGGCGAGCAGTTCGTCGACCACCTGAGTGAGTCGCTCGACCTGGGCGATCCCGATCTGCGCCTCTTCCTGGGCCGCATCGAGGTCGTCGGCCGAGGAGATCTCCTCCAGCCGCATCAGCAGCGCGGTGAGCGGCGTACGCAGTTGGTGGCTGGCGTCCGATGCGAACTCCCGCTCCGCCGCGAGCATTCGGGTGAGCTCGGTGGAGCGCATCTCGTAGAAGGCCGCGATCCGGTCGACCTCGTCCATCCCGGTCCGCAGCGGGGTGAAGGAGATCGGGCCGTCCGCGAGTCGGTCGGCACGGTCGGCCAACTCCCGCACAGGGTCGACGACCGACTCGATCCGCGACGCGGACAACAGCACCGAGCCGACACCGAGCACCAGGGCGACCCCCATCACCAGCAGGGAGATCCACCAGGTGGATGCCGCGATCGCGGCGACGGCGGCGACGACCACCACGGGGATGGCGACCGCAAGGACGATGACGCCGACGAGGCGGTTCTGCAGCGTCACCTAGAAATCGCCGTCGTCGGTCTCGAAACGGAAACCCACGCCCCTCACGGTGGTGATGAACCGGGGGTCGGTCGCGTCGTCGCCCAGCTTGCGGCGCAGGACCGAGACGTGCATGTCGAGGGTCTTGGTCGATCCCACCCATACGGTGTTCCAGACCTCGCGCATCAGGTCCTCGCGGGAGACGACCTTGCCGCCCTCGCGCACCAGGACCCGCAGCAGGTCGAACTCCTTGGCGGTCAGCTGCAGTTCGCGGTCGCCGCTGAACGCGCGTCGGCCGGCGGCGTCGATGCGCACCCGCGCGCCCTGCCCCTCGTCGGAGCTGGAACGGCGCAGCAGCGCCCGCGCCCGTGCCAGCAGCTCGGCCAGCCGGAACGGCTTGGTGACGTAGTCGTCCGCACCGGCATCCAGTCCGACGACCGTGTCGACCTCGTCGGCGCGGGCGGTGAGGATGAGGACCGGCACCACGATCCCGGTCGATCGGATCCGCCGACAGACCTCCAGCCCGTCCATCTGGGGCAGGCCGAGGTCGAGGATCACCAGATCGGGGCCGGTCGACGCCGCGGCGAGCGCGGACACTCCATCGGCACGCACCATGACGTCGTACCCCTCGCGGCGCAGGGCTCGCGCCAGGGGATCGGAGATCGTGGGATCGTCCTCGGCCAGTAGGACCTTGGTCATGTAGTGAGCCTATCTGCGCCTTCTGCGTTCACTGCGAAGGTCGCTCGATGACGAAGGCATCGGTGGCACCGATGCCGGCCAGGTCGACCCGCTTACGGCGCCGCACGCGCACCGCGGCTCCGTCGGGCAGGCCGTCCATGACCTCTTGATCGACCATGATCTTGCCAGGCTTGGCAGCACCGGTCAGCCTGCTCGCCCGGTTGACCGTGGTGCCGTAGACGTCGCCGAGGCGCGCGAGCACCCGGCCGCGCGCCATTCCCACGCGCATCGTGGGCACCAGATCGTCGGCCTCCGCGGCGGCCCGCAGGTCGAAGGCGATGTCGACGGCGCCCTCGACCGCGGTGTGGGTGAAGAGCACCTCGTCGCCCACCGTCTTCACGATCGCCCCGCCGTGCGCGCCGACGATGTCCGAGGCCAGCGACTCGAAGCGCAGCACCAACTGCGCCAGCTCCCGCTCGCTCAGCCGGCGGACGAGCTGGGTGAAGTTGACCAGGTCGGCGAATCCGACGGTGCGCACGATCCCGATGTGCGACTCCGGCTCGGAGTCGGCGATCATCCGCGAGATCGCCACCGACAGGTTGCGACGCCAGACGTAGTCCACCAGCGGCGACATCCGCTCCGCGAGCTCGACGGTGAGCGCCGCCGTGCGCTGCGCGACGTCGCTGTCGACACCGCCGCGGTCGCCGCTCACCATGTCGGCGATCAGCTGCAGCGACCACATCGCCATCCGGTCGGTGGATCGTCCGACGGCCCGCGCGAGCGCCAGCCCGGTCGTGCGGTCGAGCAGACCGTCCTGCACCAGGCCGTCGAACCGGCGCAGCGCCTCCAGGTCGGCCTCGCCGAAGAAGACCTCGTCGTCCCGGGCGCGGGCGAAGCCCAGCGAACGCCACATCGTCGCGGTCTGGTCCTGCGAGATCCCCGAGGCACGACTGATCTCGCTGCGGCGCATCGAGCGCGGGTGGCCCATGAGGCGGGCCTCGATGGCGTCGACGAACTCCGCGGGATCCAGCTCGCCGGCCGGCGAGAGGACGGCCGGTGGCTCGGGCTCCGAGCTGGGCGCGTCGTCGGTGGGCCGCACGTGCACGACGTCGCCGGCGGCGTACGCCGTGGTCTGCCCCTGCGTGGTGATCAGCAGCCGACCCGCGGCATCGACCCCGACGGCGTCACCGGTCAGATGGCGCTCGGCGCCGGTCTGCAGCCGCACTCGCTGTCCGACGGTGATGCACGCGGCGCGGTAGTCGTCGTCGGCGGCCGAGGTCGCCCACTGCCGCTGGATCATCAGCAGCTCGCGCAGGATGCACTCGATCAGGTCCTCGCGCACGACGTCGGCACCGCACTCGCGCAGCGACGTCGACACGTCGGTCGGCAGCTGGTCGGCGCTCTGGTGGACGTTGAGCCCGATCCCCACCACGACGACGGGTGCCTCACCCCCGGCCACCGTGCACAGGATGCCCGCGACCTTGCGCCATTCGGCGTCCTCGGACGTCAGCGCGAGCAGGTCGTTGGGCCACTTGAGGGCGAGCTGTACGCCGGTCAGCTCGGCGACGGCGCGGCGTACCGCCACGCCCACGAGCAGCGGAACCCACCCCCAGCGGGCCTGGTCCGCCGGCAGGGGCAGGGTGCAGGACAGCGCGATGGAGGTGCCGGGCGGCGCCTCCCAAGAGCGATCGAGCCGGCCACGGCCGCTGCTCTGGTGATCGGCGGTGACGACCCGCCAGGGCCGCGGATCGGCCAGCAGCAGGTCGTTGGTCGAGCCCACCTCGTCGTGCACGGCGACCTCACGCCACACCGTGGCCGCCAGGGCGTCACGGAGCACGTCGGCTCGCAGATCGTGGCTCACGGCCACAAGGCTAGAGTCTGGTCGCATGACCGATGGGGCCAGCGTCCGAGAAACCTCCCAGCACGATCAGCCCGATCTGCACACGACTGCAGGGCGCCTCGCCGACCTGTATCAGCGCAACGACGAGGCCGTGCACGCGGGGTCGGCGCGCGCCGTGGAGAAACAGCACGCGAAGGGCAAACTGACCGCCCGCGAACGCATCGAGCTGCTGATGGACGAGGGCTCGTTCATCGAGCTCGACGAGCTGGCGCGGCACCGGTCGACCAGCTTCGGGCAGGAGAAGAACCGCCCGTACGGCGACGGCGTGGTCACCGGCCACGGCACCGTCGACGGCCGCCCGGTGTGCGTCTTCTCCCAGGACTTCACGGTGTTCGGCGGATCCCTCGGCGAGGTCTTCGGCGAGAAGATCGTCAAGGTCATGGACCTGGCCGCCAAGATCGGCTGCCCGGTCGTCGGCATCAACGACTCCGGCGGTGCCCGCATCCAGGAGGGCGTGGTCGCCCTCGGCCTCTACGCCGAGATCTTCCGGCGCAACGTGCACTCCTCGGGCGTCGTACCGCAGATCTCCCTGGTCATGGGCCCGTGCGCCGGCGGCGCCGTCTACTCCCCCGCGATCACCGACTTCACGGTGATGGTCGACCAGACCTCGCACATGTTCGTGACCGGACCGGACGTCATCAAGACGGTGACCGGCGAGGACGTCGGCATGGAGGAGCTCGGCGGCGCGCGCAGCCACAACACCCGCTCGGGTGTCGCGCACTACATGGCCTCGGACGAGGAGGACGCGATCTCCTACGTGAAGGAGCTGTTGTCCTTCCTGCCGTCGAACAACATGGACGAGCCGGTCGTCTTCGACGCGACGCCCGACCTGGAGATCGACGACTTCGACCGCGAGCTCGACACGCTCATCCCCGACTCGGCGAACATGCCCTACGACATCCACACCGTCATCGAGCACGTCCTCGACGACGGCGAGTTCCTGGAGACCTCGGCGCTGTTCGCGCCGAACATCCTCACCGGCTTCGGGCGTGTCGAGGGCCATCCGGTCGGCGTGGTGGCCAACCAGCCGCTGCAGCTCGCCGGCACCCTCGACATCAATTCCTCCGAGAAGGCCGCGCGCTTCGTGCGCACCTGCGACGCGTTTAACGTGCCGGTGCTGACGTTCGTCGACGTGCCCGGCTTCCTGCCCGGCACCGACCAGGAATGGGGCGGCATCATCCGTCGCGGCGCCAAACTGCTCTACGCGTACGCCGAGGCCACCGTCCCGCTCGTCACCGTCATCACCCGCAAGGCCTACGGCGGCGCGTACGACGTGATGGGCTCCAAGCACCTGGGCGCCGACGTCAACCTCGCCTGGCCGACGGCGCAGATCGCGGTGATGGGTGCGCAGGGTGCCGCCAACATCCTCTACCGCAAGCAGATCAAGGCGGCGAGCGAGGCGAATCCGGACGACCCGGCCGCCGTCGAGGCCACCCGCCAGGAGCTGATCCAGCAGTACGAGGACGCGCTGGCGAACCCCTACCTCGCCGCGGAGCGCGGCTACGTTGACTCCGTCATCCCGCCCAGCTACACGCGCAGCTACGTCACCCGCGCGCTGCGCACCCTGCGCACGAAGCGGGAGACCCTGCCGCCGAAGAAGCACGGCAACATCCCGCTATGAGCGACGACCAGACGGCGAAAGCGCCCACCCTGCAGGTCATCTCGGGTGATGCGACGGCCGAGGAGATCGCCGCGGTCATCGCGGTGCTGGCTGCCGCCGGCGCTGCCGCTCCCCCGGCGGCCCCCGCGCGATCCCGATGGACCGGCCGCGGGGGCGGCGGCTGGAAGGGCTCGGCGCTGCCGCGCGCCTGAGCCGCAGCGGAACGGTCCGGCCGGGGACGCCGTCGGCGGTGCGCGATAGCTTGGCGGGATGAGCGAGGACACGACCACCCGCACGCCCACGCCCGTCGACGCGATCGCGGAGGCCCACCACGACGCGTCCATGCGGCTCAGCCCGATCCTCGCCACCGAGCTCGGCGTCCCCGGTTACGACGACCGGCTCGACGACTTCTCCCCCGGCGGTCGTGCCGAGGTCGCCGACCAGGCACGCCGCACGCTGGCGGCGCTCGGCGGGGCGACCGCGACCGACGACGTCGACCAGGTCACCATCGCCGCGATGACCGAGCGGTTGGAGCTGGTGGTGGAGGAGTTCGAGGCCGGCACACCCCTGATGTCCCTCAACGTCATCGCCTCGCCGATGCAGGAGATGCGCGACGTCATCGACCTGATGAGCACCGACACCGCCGAGGATCTCGCGACGATCGGCGCCCGCATGAGCGCGATGCCGCGAGCGCTCGACCAGTGGCTGGAGTCGCTGCACGCGGCGGCCGACCGCGGCATGGTGGCGCCGCGCCGTCAGGTGCTCGCGTGCATCCAGCAGACCCAGGACCACACCGCGGCGGACGGTTACTTCACGACGTACGCCGCCGAGCATCCGGCCATCGCCGACCAGATCGGCGAGGCCGCGCGGGCGTACGTCGCCGTGGGAGAGCGGCTCAAGGAGGAGATCCTGCCGCGGGCTCCCGAGGCGGACGCCTGCGGCCGCGACCTCTATCCGCTGCACTCGCGGCACTTCCTCGGGACCACGGTCGACCTGGAGGAGACCTACGCGTGGGGCCAGGAGGAGCTGGCGCGGATCACGGGCGAGATGCGCAAGGTCGCCGAGCGGATCACGCCGGGCGCCGGGGTCAAGGAGGCCATGGCGGCACTCGACGCCGACCCGGCCTACCAGCTGCACGGCACCGCCGAGCTGCGGAACTGGATGCAGGACAAGGCCGACCGCGCCATCGCCGATCTCGGCGGCACCCACTTCGACATCCCGGAGCCGGTGCAGCGCATCGAGTGCATGATCGCGCCCACCCAGTCCGGTGGCATCTACTACACCGGTCCGAGCGAGGACTTCTCCCGGCCGGGCCGGATGTGGTGGTCGGTGCCCAAGGGCGTCGAGCAGTTCGGCACCTGGCGTGAGCTGACGACCGTCTACCACGAGGGCGTCCCGGGTCACCACCTGCAGGTCGCGCAGACCATGTACCGCTCGGGCCTGCTCAACTCCTGGCGCCGGATGGACGCGTGGACCTCCGGGCACGGCGAGGGCTGGGCCCTCTACGCCGAGCGGCTCATGCAGGAGTTGGGCCACCTCGACGATCCGGGCACGCTGATGGGTATGTACGACGCGCAGTCGATGCGCGCGGCCCGCGTCGTCCTCGACATCGGCGTGCACTGCGGTTTCCCGGCACCGGCCGAGGTCGGCGGGGGTGACTGGACCTACGACAAGGCGTGGACGTTCCTCACCGCTCACTGCGACATGGCCGAGGGGTTCCTGCGCTTCGAGCTGGACCGCTATCTCGGCTGGCCCGGGCAGGCTCCGTCCTACAAGATCGGCGAGCGCATCTGGATGCAGCTACGGGAGCAGGCGCAGGATCGCGAGGGTGCGGCGTTCGACCTCAAGGCGTTCCACCGTCGCGCGCTAGACATCGGCGGCGTCGGGCTGGACACGCTGCGGCAGGCGGTGCTCGGCACCCTCGGCGGACCGGAGACCGCGCGCACGACCTCCTGAGGTCTCCGGCGTACCCACGTCGCTACCGCGCCCCTGACAGACTTACGGGGTGCATGTCGCCTTCGCCGTCTTCTTCGTGGCGATCACCGTCGTGGTCGTCGCCACCGTCGCCCGCCGGATCGGCACGTCGGCTCCGCTGCTGCTGGTGGCAGTCGGCGCGGCCTACTCGCTCCTGCCCGGCGTCGACCCGATCCACATCGACCCGGATCTGATCCTCTTCGGATTCCTGCCGCCGCTGCTGTTCGCGGCCGCGTCGAGCACCTCGCTGGTCGACATCGGCAGGGACAAGCGCCAGATCCTGGGACTGTCGATCCTGCTGGTGCTCTTCACCGCGTTCGGTGTCGCCCTCATCGCCTGGAAACTGCTGGACGTGCCGTTCGCCGCCGCGCTGGCGCTCGGCGCGATCGTGGCGCCCCCGGACGCCGTCGCGGCGACGGCGATCGCCCGGCGGATCGGCCTGCCCCGGCGGGTCGTGCTCATCCTCGAGGGCGAGTCGCTGCTGAACGACGCCACCGCATTGAGCACGGTCAACATCGCCAAGGTGCTCATCGGCGGCGCGACGCTGACCTGGTACGGCGTGACGTGGGATGTCATCGTCGCCGCCGTCGGCGGCGTACTGATCGGCTACGTCGCCTATCGGGTCATCGCCGAGGTCCGCAAGCACATCCAGGACACGATCACCAGCGTCGCGCTCTCGTTCCTCACCCCGTGGGTCGCCTATCTGCCCGCGGAGAGGATCGACGCGTCCGGCGTCGTCGCCGTCGTGATCGCAGGCCTGCTACTCGCCCACGAAGCGCCGCTGATCCAGACCGCCCAGTCGCGGGTCTCGGAGCGGACGAACTGGGCCTCCATCACCTTCATGCTGGAGAACACGGTCTTCCTGCTGATCGGCCTGCAGGTGTACTCGATCGTCGACGGCATCACCAACTCCCGTCTCGGCGCGACCAAGGTGGTGCTGATCAGCCTCGTCGTGCTGGTCACCGTGATCGCGCTGCGCCCGATCTACCTGGCGATCTGGCAGTTCGTCAACCGCTTCATCGACTTCGAGCAGCCGCAGCTGACCCGGCGGGAGGCGCTGGTCGCGTCGTGGGCCGGTATGCGCGGGGTGGTGACGATCGCCGCGGCGTTCCTGCTACCCGAGAACACCCCTGAGCGCGACGCCATCATCTTCATCGCACTCGTCGTGACCGTGGGCACCCTTCTGCTGCAGGGGTTCTCGCTCGGCTGGGTCGCGGGTCGGCTCGGCCTGCACGCTCCGGATCCACGCGAGGACGCACTGCAGCAGGCGCAACTGGTGCAGGCGGCGGTGACCGCGGGCAGGTCCCGCCTCGGCGAGATCATGCAGGAGGAGGACGACCTGCCCGAGGAGATCGTCCGGCAGTTGCGGCAGCAGGGCGACCGACGGGCGAACCTGGTGTGGGAGCGACTCGGCGGCGGGCTGCAGGTGGAGACGCCGACGCAGACCTACCGACGGCTGCGGATGCAGATGCTGCAGTCCGAACGCGCCAAGGTGCTGCACATGAGGGACAAGGGCGTGATGGACCACGAGGTGCTCGACGAGGCGATGCGCTACCTGGACGTCGAGGAGTCGACCATCGCGGTGGTGGAGGACCGTACCCAGCAGGTGCGCCGGGAGTTGCTGCTCACCCCTGAATCGCGCACCTTCGACTGCGACCACCTGCAAGAGGCACCCGTCGCCGTCGATCCGCTGACCCCCGAGGGATGCCCGGACTGCGCCCGGGAGGGCACCGTGCCGGTGCACCTGCGCCTGTGCCTCACCTGCGGCAACGTCGGCTGTTGCGACTCCTCGGTCGGGCTGCACGCCGACCGCCACTTCCGCAACACCGGGCACCCAGTCATGCGCTCGTTCGAGCCCGGCGAGGGCTGGCGCTGGTGCTACGTCGACAAGCGCCTCGGCTGACCCCTTCCTGCCGCCCTGGGCGCGCTCACATCCCGATTCGCCCCAGTGCGCCCACAAACGCACCTGCTCAAAGCGGGATCTCACGGCACGATCAGTCGGGCGAGCCGGGCACGCAGCTCGCCCGCGCCGCCCCGGAGATCGCGCGCGGTGATCACGACGACGCGGTACCCGGCATCCTCCAACTGAGCTGCTCGGGTCAGGTCCCTGCCCCACGACTTCTCGTGCACCGCGCCGTAGTACTCGGCGACCACGTTGTGGGCACGCCACAGGAAGTCCACCCGCGCCAACCATCCACCGCTCCGGTCGAAGACGTCGGCATTGAGTTCGGGCTCGGGCAGACCCCAGCGGCCCAGGAGCAGGCGTGTACGAGTCTCACCGGGCGATGCACTTCCGTCCCGGATGA
This sequence comes from Allobranchiibius sp. GilTou73, assembly GCF_021391335.1. Classification (GTDB taxonomy): domain Bacteria; phylum Actinomycetota; class Actinomycetes; order Actinomycetales; family Dermatophilaceae; genus Allobranchiibius; species Allobranchiibius huperziae. The sequence goes on from NZ_CP090051.1 coordinate 3,341,936, forward strand.
GCGGCAACGCCGATCGGGCAGCGACCCGACCGCGCCGGCCCGGATGCGCCACGAGCGCCGCTTGCAGCCCGGCACGATCGGTGAGAGATCTGAAGCAGAGATCATCGCCCGCAATGACCAAGTCATCAACGGCCATGCCGGCTGACAGATCGCACCACGTTGCACCAGGTGCGGTGACGCTCAGTCCAGCGGGGCACTTGGTCGTGTCCCGGTCTCCGTCGTGCACCACCACGCCGCCGCGGACGAACGTGCTGGCACCGGCAGGAAGCGTGATGTGGAGATCCTCGCCGCTCTCGAGCCGGCGCGGTAGCGGGATCCCCCAGAGCAGGGCTGCAGATGCGTGGCTGAATACTGCGCGGTCGGGCAGCACAGTCAGCAGGGCCCGCGCCCGCGATTCCAGGTCCACCGCCGGGGACGTCGTGCGTACGCCACGAAATGGCCTGGTGAGGTCCCCCGCCTCGAGACGCTTCGGCCTCACTCCGGCGTCCATCGCCTGCGCTCGCGAGAACGCCTCGTCGAGCTCACGGGGCAACGGACGTCGGCGCATGACGTGAGCGTGCCAAGGTTGCGCGATCTACCGACCGCGCTATCCACAGGCACCACGCGAGTTCCGGGCTTGACCCGATGTTGGGCCTGACGCACCGTCTCAATTCGGGATCGCAACCGAGGGCTCGGCGGGTGGGTAGGGTCGCGTGGTGCGTCTCGTGCTGGCCTCGGCCTCTCCCGCCCGCCTCGCCACCCTGCGCTCGGCCGGTGTCGAACCACAGGTCGTGGTGTCCGCTGTCGACGAGCCGGCCGTCGTGGCGAGGGCACGCGCGGCGTACGGCGATCTGGAGCCGGCCGACGTGGCGCTGCTACTCGCCAAGGCCAAGTGCGAGGACGTGAGCAGCCGTGACGACCTCGCGGACTGTGTTGTGCTGGGCTGCGATTCGGTGCTCGAGATGGACGGCCGCGACTACGGCAAGCCTGGCGACGCCGACACCGCCACCGAACGCTGGCGGGCGATGCGCGGACGGGAGGGTGTCCTGCACACCGGTCACTGGCTCATCGACGAACGCGAGGATTCCACCGGCGCGACATTCGGCGTGACCTGCTCGACCGTCGTCCATTTCGCCGACCTCAGCGACGCCGAGATCGACGCGTACGTCGCCACCGGCGAAACTCTTTCTGTTGCAGGTGGATTCACGGTCGACGGGCTCGGCGGCGCGTACGTGACGGGAATCGAGGGCGACTTCCACAACGTGGTCGGCGTCAGTCTCACCACGCTGCGCGAGATGCTCGCGCAGCTGGACGTCGCCTGGCACGAACTCTGGAGCGCACCACACGGGTGAGACGTACGCCACTGCGATGAGTACGGTACACAGACAACCGATGTTCTAAGGAGCCACGGATGTCCGACGCAGCAACCGCACCGACCAAGGTGAAACTCACCTCAGATCAACGCAGTTCGTTCGCTGCCGCGTACCTCGGATGGGCGATGGACGCCTTCGACTACTTCATCGTCGTGCTCATCTACGCGGACATCGCCAAGGACTTCCACAAGACCCTCGGTGAGATGGCGTTCATCACGACGATGACGCTGGTCATGCGCCCGGTCGGGGCGTTCCTCTTCGGGCTGTGGGCCGACCGCTCGGGACGTCGCCTGCCGCTGATCGTGGACGTCGTCTTCTACTCCGTCGTCGGGTTCGCGTGCGCCTTTGTGCCGAACAACGCCTTCTGGCTGCTGATCGGCCTGCGGATGCTCTACGGCATCGGCATGGGCGGCGAATGGGGTCTCGGCGCCGCGCTGGCGATGGAGAAGATCCCGGCCGAACGACGCGGCTTCTTCTCCGGCCTGCTGCAGGGCGGCTACTCGATGGGCTACCTCTTCGCCGCGCTGGCCGCGCTCGTGGTCACCGGCTGGCTGGATCTGTCCTGGCGCTGGATGTTCGCGCTCTCCATCATCCCGGCGGCCATCAGCCTCATCATCCGTTCGCGGGTGCACGAGTCGGAGGTGTGGGAGACCGCGCAGAAGCGGGTCAAGCAGACGAACACCTCGGCGCGGCAGATCTTCGCCAACCCCACCATCTGGAAGCGGTTCGTCTTCCTGGTGCTGCTGATGACGGCGTTCAACTGGATGAGCCACGGCACCCAGGACCTCTACCCGACGTTCCTCAAGGCCAGCAACGACGGTGGCCTGGGCTTCAGCAAGAGCACGGCGACCTGGATCGCGGTCATCTACAACATCGGCGCCATCGCCGGCGGCGCGATCGCCGGGATGCTGTCGGAGCGCTACGGGCGCAAGGTGCTGATCATCGCGTGCGCCGTCCTCGGGCTGCCCGTCGTGCCGCTCTTCGCCTACTCCACCAGCCTCGGCCTGATCATCCTGGGCTCGTTCCTGATGCAGGTGATGGTGCAGGGGGCATGGGGCGTGATCCCGGCGCACCTGACCGAGTTGTCGCCGGACGAGATCCGCGGGTTCTATCCGGGCGTCACCTATCAGCTCGGCAACTGCCTGGCCGCGTTCAACCTGCCGATCCAGCAGTCCTTGGCGTCCTCCCACGGCTACGCATTCGCGCTGTCCGTGACGATCGTGCCCGTCCTGATCGCGGTGATCCTGCTGACGCTGATCGGCTCGGAACGCAAGGGGATCAGCTTCGGCACCTCGAAGACGACCCTGGTCGGAGCGGGGGCCGGCGCCGAGCAACCCGCCTGAACGGGCCGGCTCGGTTGAGGCGGGTCAGACCGGCGGGATGGCCCGCCGCCGCTCGGTGAACGAACGGTCCCGGCGGACGGCGTAGCGCAGGCGGGCGAGCAACTCACCGCGCAGGTCCTCTGCCTCCACCACGCCGTCGACGACGAGGTCCGCCGCGAGGCGCTGGATGTCGACGTCCTCGAGGTACTCCTCGCGCTTCTCGCGCACGAACTGCTCACGCTCGGAGTCGGTTTCGAGCGCGGCGATCTTGCCGGCGTACACGGCGTTGACGGCTGCCTCCGGGCCCATCACGGCGATCCGCGCGGTGGGGAGGGCGAGCGTCGCGTCGGGACCGAATCCCGGTCCGCCCATCGCATAGAGGCCCGCGCCGTACGCCTTGCGCACCACGACGCAGAACTGCGGCACCGTCGCCTCGGACACAGCGGAGACCATCTTGGCGCCGTGCCGGATGATGCCGCCGCGCTCGACCTCCGAGCCGATCATGAAGCCGGGCACGTCGGCCAGGTAGATCAGCGGGATCGAGTACGCGTCGCACGTCCAGATGAAGCGCGCGGCCTTGTCCGCGCTGTCGGTGAAGAGCACGCCGCCCTTCACCGCCGAGTTGTTGGCGACGAAACCGACGGTGCGCCCGTCCATCCGTCCGAACCCGACGACGAGCTCGGGCGCGAAGAGCGGCTTGATCTCGAAGAAGGAGTCCTCGTCCACCAGGCCGTCGATGACGTCGTGCACGTCGAACGGCTGACTCTCGACCTCCGGCACGGTGTCGGAGTCCAGTTGCGCAACAGGGGCTTCCGCGGCGTACGACGGCGGCTCGTCGCGCCAGGTCGAGGGCATGTAAGAGAAGTAGAGCTTCGCCAGCTCGATGGCCTCGGTGTCGTCCTCGACCAGCAGGTCTCCGACTCCGCTGACGGTGCAGTGCATCCGCGCGCCGCCCATCTCCTCCAGCGACACCCGTTCCCCGACGACCATCTCGGCCATCCGCGGGCTGCCCAAGTACATCGAGGCATTGCCCTCGACCATGATCAGCACGTCGGTGAAGCTCGGGATGTAGGCGCCGCCGGCTGCGGACGGCCCGAAGAGGCAGCAGATCTGCGGCACCCGGCCGGACAGCGCGACCTGGTTGTGGAAGATCCGTCCGGCACCGCGCCGGCCCGGGAACAGCTGCACCTGGTCGGTGATCCGGGCGCCTGCGGAGTCGACGAACCAGAAGATCGGCAGTTCCTCGCGCAGCGCCGCCTCGGTGGCCCGCACGATCTTCTCCACCGTCCGGGCGCCCCACGAACCGGCCTTCACGGTCGGGTCGTTGGCCACCACGATAGCGGCGCGCCCGTCGACGGTCCCCCGCCCGGTGACCACGCCGTCGGCGGGCAGGCCCGCCGCGGTCGAGTTCGCGTAGCGCCCGTCCTCGACGAATGAACCCTCGTCGAACAGCAGCGCGATGCGTTCGCGCACATGCAGTTTCGACTGACGATCCAGCTTGGCGCGCGCCGCCTCGGTGGGCTCGGCCGCCGCGTCGTACGCCGCCCGCAGCCGCTTCCGGGCGTCCTGGACGCGCGGGTCGGTGGGGTGCGTCACGCCGGCAGACCCAGGCCGCGGGCGACGACCATGCGCTGCACCTCGGAGGTGCCCTCGCCGATCTCCAGAATCTTCGCGTCGCGGTAGAACCGCGCGACGGGGTACTCCTCCATGAAGCCGTTGCCGCCGAAGATCTGGGTGGCGGTGCGAGTGGCCACGACTGCCGCCTCGGTGGAGTAGAGCTTGGCGATGGCCGCTGCCTGCTTCACCTCGGCGACGGACCGGCGCCCGGCCTCCTGCTCGTCCTTCAGCCAGGCCGCCTTGTAGGTCAGCAGACGGGCCGCCTCCACCGAGGTCGCCAGATCGGCGAGCTGGAAGGACACGCCCTGGTTGACCCCGATCGGGCGGCCGAAGCTGGTGCGCGTCTTGGCGTAGTCCGTCGCCAGCTCCAGGCACGCCTGCGCGCAGCCGAGTGCCAGGGCGGAGATGGCGATCCGGCCGTCGTCCAGGATCTTCAGGAACTGTCGGAAACCCTGTCCCCGCTCCCCCAGCAGGTTCCCCTCCGGCACCACGCAGTCGGCGAAGGTCAGGCCATGGGTGTCGGAGATGTGCCAGCCGAGCTTGTCGTAGGGCTTCTCCGCGGTGAACCCGGAAGTGCCGGACGGCACCATGATCGCGCTGATCTCCGGTCGCCCGTCGGCGGCCGTGCCGGTGCGGGCGGTGACGGTGACGACGCTGGTGCGGTCGGTGCCCGAGTTGGTGATGAACGCCTTGGCGCCGTTGATCGTCCAGGACCCGTCGGCCAGCGTCGCCTTCGTACGGCTCGCGCCCGCATCGGAGCCTGCGTCCGGCTCGGTCAGACCGAAGCCGGCCAGCGTGCGACCGGCGACCAGGTCGGGCAGGAAGGTCTGCTTCTGCTCCTCCGTGCCGTAGCTCAGGATCGGGTTGATGCCGAGGCCCACCCCCGCCGACAGCGTGATGCCGATCGACTGGTCCACCCGGCCCAGTTCCTCGATGGCGAGGCACAGATAGGTGAAGCCGCCGTGCTCGAGCCCGGCGCCGCCGTACTCCTGGGGGACGACCAGACCGAAGAGCCCGAGATCGCCCAGCTGCGGCATGAGGTCGGACGGGAAGTGATGTTCGCGATCCCATCCGGCGACGTGCGGCGCGATCTTGTCGGCCGCGAAGTCGCGGACGGCGTGGCGGAAGTCGTCGTGGTCCTTGGTGAGTTCGAACATCAGGTGCCTCTCGTGAAGGGCGTTCGGCGCGTCGAGCCTGGTCGTCGACGCACTTGACGTTGACGTAAACGTAAAGCACGCTGAGCGCCATGACAACTCGCGAGCGCACGTGGTCGATCGCCGAGCTCGCGACCGAATTCGAGATCACCCACCGGACGTTGCGGCACTACGAGGAGCTCGGCCTGATCTCCCCCGAACGCCGGGGCACCACAAGGGTCTTCAGCAAGCGCGACCGCACCCGCCTGGCCCTCATCATGCGGGGACGACGCCTCGGCTTCCCGCTGGAGGAGATCCGCAGGATCGTCGACATGTACGACGATCAGCCGGGTCGCGTCGGTCAGCTGCAGTACCTGCTCGACCAGATCAGCGACCGACGGGCCGATCTGGAGGCGCGTCGTCGCGACATCGAGGACTCCCTCGCCGAACTGGCCGAGCTGGAGCGCCGCTGCGAGACCGACCTCGCGACGCTCCGGGGCAGCCGCTCCGTCCCGGCCCGGTCCCAGGACACGCCCAGCCGCACCACAGTGTGACCCGGGTCACGCGATAGTTTGCGGGGCAGAGCCGACGGGACCAGGTCCGTCGTGCGCGGCGACAGGAGGTCTCCCGTGTCCCACCAACCGGATTCGCAGGACGGTGCACCTCCCGCCAATCGCCCCTTGCAGGTGTTGGCGGGTGTCCTGCTGGCGATCCCGTGCCTGGCCCTCATCCCGGTCGGCTGGTACTCCCGACGCTCCCCCGAGCTCGGCGGGTTCCCGTTCTTCGTCTGGTACCAGATGCTGTGGGTCTTCCTCTGCGCAGGATTCACCTACTCCGCGTACGTCGTCGTGAAACGCGCACGACCGCACCGTCCGATGGCCCGCAACGAGCGGGGTGACGCATGATCACGCCGCACACCCTCGCCATGGTGCACGCCGCCGCAGACCCGTCGCGCCCCAACACCGGTGTCAACGGCGTCGCCCTCACGGTGCTGATCGTGATCTTCGTGATCGTCGCCGTGATGGGTTTCATGGCAGCGCGCTGGAGGCGCGCGTCCTCGATGGAGAGCCTGGAGGAGTGGGGCCTCGGCGGCCGCTCGTTCGGCACCTGGGTCACCTGGTTCCTGCTCGGCGGCGACCTCTACACGGCGTACACGTTCGTGGCGGTGCCCGCAGCGATGTTCGCGACCGGCGCGGTGGCCGGTTTCTTCGCCGTCCCGTACACGATCGTGGCTTACCCGATCATCTTCTTCTTCATGTCGCGGCTGTGGTCGGTCAGCCACCGACGCGGTTACGTCACCTCGGCCGACTTCGTCCGTGGTCGCTACGGATCGCGCGGACTGTCGCTCGCCATCGCGGTGACCGGTTTCATCGCGACGATGCCCTACATCGCCCTGCAGCTCGTCGGCATCCAGGCCGTCCTGGAAGTGGCCGGGATCGGCGGCAGCGGCAACTGGTTCGCCAAGGACCTGCCGTTGCTGATCGCCTTCGCGGTCCTCGCGGCGTACACCTACACCAGCGGTCTGCGAGCGCCGGCGATCATCGCCTTCGTCAAGGACGCGCTGATCTACCTGGTCATCGTCGTCGCCGTCATCTATCTGCCGACCAAGGTCGGCGGCTGGGGGCACATCTTCGACGCCGCGAACACCAAGATGCAGACCGCGAACAAGGTCACCGGCAAGCCGAACGGCTCGATCCTGGTCGGGCCGAAGCAGCAATGGGCGTACGTGACACTGGCATTCGGATCGGCGCTCGCGCTCTTCATGTATCCCCACTCCATCACCGCGAGCCTGTCGGCCAAGAGCCGCAACACCATCCGGCGCAACGCGGCGATCCTGCCGGCGTACTCCTTCCTGCTGGCACTGCTCGCGCTGCTCGGCTGGGTCGCCATCGCGGCCAAGACCACCCCGATCGGCGCTGACGGCAAGCCCAACGCCCAGCTGGTCATCCCGCAGCTGTTCGAGGACCAGTTCCCGAGCTGGTTCGCCGGCATCGCCTTCGCGGCCATCGCCGTCGGCGCACTGGTGCCCGCGGCCATCATGTCGATCGCGGCGGCCAACACCTTCACCCGCAACATCTACAAGGAATGGCTGCGCCCGGACGCCACCGTGGAGCACGAGGCGAAGGTCTCCAAGATCGCCTCACTGGTGGTCAAGGTCTTCGCGGTCGGCTTCGTCCTCACGATGGACAAGCAGAACGCCATCAACCTGCAGCTGCTCGGCGGCATCTGGATCCTGCAGACGTTGCCGGCCATCGTGTTCGGCCTCTACACCCGCTGGTTCCACCGCTGGGCCCTGCTGATCGGCTGGGCGGTCGCCATGGTCTACGGCACGTGGACGGCGTACGGCGTCGCGAACCCGGCCACCAAGGTGGCGCACTTCGGCGGTTCGACGGCTGACATCCCGATCATCGGCAAGCTCGGCTACATCGCGTTCACGGCGTTGATCATCAACATCGTGGTGTCGGCCGTGCTGACCGTGGTCCTCGGGCGCTTCGTGCCACGCGGCGCCGACGAGACCATCGTGGCCGACTACTTCGCCGACGAGGACGACCCACGGGTCTCCGCCTACGACCCGGTGCCCTACGACGACGCCGATCTCGGTGGAGGCTCCCCCAAGGCCTCGACCTGACACGACCCCTACGCGTCGAAGTCGGCGCTCAGCGCAGGATCCTGCGCACGTCGTCCTGTCGTCCTGACAGATCCTTCAACGCGGTGACGACGGCCGGGTCGTACTCGTATCCGAGGCCGAGCGACAATCGCTCGAACGCCGAGTCCTCCATGATCTCGTTCCCCGAGGTCAGGTCGTCGAATGCGTTGCACACCTTGATGATGCGCGCGGCGACCGGGACGTCCTCGCCCAACTCGCGCACCTGCCGGTACTGGATCGTCTGCGCCTCGATGATGACGGCGAGATCGTCCAGCACTCCGCTGCGTCGCACGATCGAGCCGCCCTCCAGCGCGATGCTCAGCTGGTCCAGCGGGGCGGCCTCGACGGTGGCGCCACCGGGGATCGGTGCGCTGAGCGAGACCTGGCCGATGTCGTGCAGGAGCGCAGCATCCTCGAGCAGCGTCAGTTCCTGCTCGGTCAACCGCATGCATTCACCGACCCGGCGCGCCAGGTCCGCGACCCGGGCCGAGTGACCGGGGCGGGTGTATCCCGCGACGTCCGTCATCGTCGACAACGCGGCGATCGTCTGGCGTCGTTCACGCTGCACGCTGTACGCGCGTCGCAGCGCCGACCGGGCTAGGACGAGCGGCATCACGACCAGAGGCACGGCCCACAGCGACAGTGATTGCAGGCCGATGGCCATCGCGACACCGGTGGACAGAGCGGCACCGTAGATCGGACCCAGGTCGCGCAGCGTCTCGGCGAGGAATGCGCCGATCGTCCGGACCGGGCTGACCAGGAGGCCGATCATGAGCAGCTCCCCGAGGATCGGGAGCAGCGCGGCGACGGTCATCACACAGACCGCCTTCCACCGCTGGGAGTCCCAATCGGAATACATCTCCGCACTGGTGTGACCGCCCCAGAGCGGCAACCACCGGTAGAGCAGCGACATCGCGGAGACGGTCACGACGGGCACCGCGACCGCGACCGACCGGCTGGTGTCGCTCTGCCAGATACGTCGCAGACCGATACCAGCCGCGTATCCGATGGCGGCGCACACGATGACGATGGAGGGCGAGTAGCTCACCGGCGCCTGGTGCGGCCGGCTCGACGCGAGGGCGAGTGCGACCGACGCTGCAGTCGCGAGTGGCGCGACTGCGCGGGCTCGTCCGATCTGCACCGGCAACGCCGACCCGAAGGCGATGGCGACCGTCAGAGTGGCCAGGATCGCGGCGTCCCAGCCGGCTATCCGGGCACCGCCCGCGGCCGTGCTCACGACGCGGACGAAGGCGGCGAACACCAGGACGACCGCGAGAATGACCCACACCAGGCGCAATCGCCACCGCAGGACACCGGGTTGGCGCAACCTCATATGTCCGCCCGGGCAGAGGCGAACATGGCCGACACCCATGGCAGGTGCGGGTCCACCCCGGTGATCGGTTGCGGCGGCTGACGGGCGATCAGGACGCTCAGGGCTTCCACGATCCGTGGCTGGGCGTGCGCCAGAGCCTCCAGGCCGACGGCGTCGAACTGCTGGCCGGCGAGGGGGCGCAATGCGTCGAGACTTCGCTCGGCGACCGATGTGAGCTGCTCCGCGCTCACGTCGGGATCCGCGGCCAGAAGTGCACAGTAGGCGTCGGCGATGGCGAGGATCCGGGCCAGCAACGGGATCTGCTCACCCTCCAGGCCGGAGGGGTAACCGTTGCCGTCCCAACGTTCGTGATGATGCCCTACGGCGACGACGGCGTCCGAGAGGAAGTCGATGCCCTGCAGCATGCGCACTCCCTGTTGCGGGTGGGCCTTGATCCACCGCAACTCCTTGCCGGTCAAGCGCTCGCCCGGGGTGTGCGCGGCCGGTGCGACCAGGCCGATGTCGTGCAGGAGGGCGGCGTACTGCAGGGAGTGCATGAGGGAAGCGGAAAGACGAAGCTCCAGCCCGATCTCCCGAGACACCACGTCCACCCAGGCGCTCCGGCCGTGCAGGATCGGCTGGCTCGCCTGTGCGGCGGCGACCAGGGTCTCGACCGTTCGCAGGTGCGCGTCGTTCTCCTCGGCCTGTAACGCAACGGACCATTGCGCGATAAGGAGGGGGGCGACGATCGGCAGGATGCTGATCGCGCCCAGTTGGCCGATGCCCAGAGCACGGCGAATACGAATGCGATGACCGGATAGATCGGATAGGGAGACCACCCGTTGATCAGCGCCTCGCGCACTGTCACCCCCAGTGACTGGTGCGCTCCGAGCGCGATCATGAGGCTCAGGAAGAAGATATTCAAGGCCAGTTGGACAGCAGTCGCGATGATCATCGGCCCGAGAACGTGCTCGATGAGGGCAGTCGCGCTGGTCGAGGGCCCCAGGTGCGAATAACCCCCACTGCACGAGTATGAGATGGCCCCGCCGACACCACAGATTGCAATGTTCGCCGAGTTAAAAAGACGTGCCACGAACGGAGCATCGGACGTGACCAGTAATGCAGTACTGGAGACCGCGACGATAACGCTTCCGTACATGCCGGACAGAGGAAGCGCGGTCAACACAACCACTGTTGTTAACGACAGCGTGTGGCCACCACGTATGCGGCCCAGGTTGGACTCTGCGATAACACCGATCACCGCAAGAGAAACTGTGGGAGTCCAACTCGGATACCGAACGATCTCAAGTGGCAGAAAGCCTGCGGCAACAATTATCAAAACAGCGAACGACAGTAACGCAGCGATCAACACCCATTGGCTACGAATGAGCCTTGGTCCACGATCTGCCACGCTTGCCCCTTGCAGTTGCTTCGCCGACTCAAAAGAGGTAGCTACGAAACGAAGCTAGCGCTGCTAAAGGTGGGAAGATTCCCAAATTGAGATCAACGCGGCAACCAACCATTGAAGGACGTCACGCGCGGGAGCCAGCCGTTGAAGGAAGAGGTGGCGGTGGTGGCGGAAGTGGTGGAAGTAAGCATTATGAATTCCTTCTTTCGGCCCGTTGGGCTGTGGTATGAGTGCCGTAGGTTCCCGGCTTCGAGCCTGTGTCTCGGCCCGCTGAGGAAGACCTTGTCAAAAGAGGGGGTAAAAAGTCCACCTTCAAACGGTATGGTTTGCCAAGATTTGGCAATATTTACCGGCCCTTGACCAAGCCTTTCGACGGTCAACACCGAACAGGCCCGAATCGGCCGTCGGGATGGTGTGGTCGGGACGGTGGGGCCGGCGCGCTACTCTAGGACCCGCATTCGATCGACCAACGCAGCCGTTCCGAGGCCGCCGGTCAGCAGGAGGACCTCATGAGCAAGCGCGCACGCAAGCGTCGTTCCCGCAAGGGCAAGTCGGCCAACCACGGCAAGAAGCCCAACGCCTGACGCTTCACCGACCACAACGACGAAGGCCCGCACCCCCCGAGGGGATGCGGGCCTTCGTCGTCGGGTGGGAGGGAGGATCTCAGCTGCGGTGCACACGCACCTCGGTCACCGTGACGGTGATCTGGGTGAGGATCTGCGCGCGCAGGGTCGCCGGCGCGGGCTCGGAGGTGCACGACCGGCGTACGAGAGCCTTGAGGATCGCGTCGCGCTCGTACTCCTGCAGGCAGGGCGGGCAGTCCTGCAGGTGTGCCTGGAGCTCGGCGCACTCGGCCTCGCTCAGCTCGCCGTCGAGATACGTGTAGAGTTGGCTGATGTAGGCGTCGCATCCATCGCTCATGACCGCGCCTCCTCACGGATGAAGCCTCGCTCGGTGGCGTAATCGGTCAATAGTTCGCGAAGCATTCGCCGGCCACGGTGCAATCTGGACATTACCGTGCCGATCGGCGTCTCCATGATCTCGGCAATCTCTTTGTACGCGAAACCCTCGACGTCCGCGAGATAGACGGCCATCCGGAAATCCTCCGGAATCTCCTGCAGCGCACGTTTGACGTCGGAATCCGGAAGGTGATCGAGCGCCTCGGTCTCCGCCGATCGCAATCCCGCCGAACTGTGCGACGCGGCGCGCGCCAGCTGATAGTCCTCGATCTCGGCCGCGTCGGACTGCAGGGGCTGCCGCTGCTTCTTGCGGTAGCTGTTGATGTAGCTGTTCGTCAGAATTCGGTACAGCCAGGCCTTGAGGTTGGTGCCCGGCTTGTACTGGTGGAATGCGGCGAACGCCTTGGCGAACGTCTCCTGCACCAGGTCCTCGGCGTCGGTCGGGTTGCGCGTGGTGCGCAGCGCCGCGCTGTAGAGCTGATCCAGGTAGGGCATGGCGTCTCGCTCGAACCGGGCGGCGCGCTCGGCGTCGGTCTCGGTGGAGACGTCGACATTGCCGTCGTCGGTGTTCACCCGCTCCTGGGCAGCCACGGTGTCGTTGTCACTCATCGCCCGCCAGCCTAGCCCGACGGCAGGAGGCGCGTCGGCGGGGCGCAGGGCCGCCGGGAGGGGGACACCGCGCGGACGGGCACCCGGGCGCTGGACCTCGCCGGCCGGCGCTTCTGACAGGGCGAACACGCTGTCTCCTCACGAGGGGTACGACGGACTATGACGCTCGTTCCAACAGGGTCACGTCGCATCACATTCCCCGCGGGTCACAGTTCATGCAGCGCCGGCAGCACGTCCTCGGCGAACTGGGACAGGAACCGGCGCTGGTCCGACCCCGGTGCGTGCACGACGAAGTGGGTGAAGCCCAGCTCGGCGTACGGCGCGATCCCGTCGAGCACCGTCTGCGGGTCCGACGCGACGATCCAGCGGCTGGCGATCTGCTCGATCGGCAGCTCGTCGGCCGCGCGCTCCATCTCGATCGGGTCGTGCAGCGAGTTCTTCTGCTCGGCCGTCAGGGCGAGCGGAGCCCAGAACCGGGTGTTCTCCAGCGCCTTCTCCGGGTCGCGGTCGTAGGAGATCTTCACCTCGAGCAGCTGCTCAGTGTCCCCGGGCTCCTTGTGCGCGAGCGACATCCCCTCCCGGATGGCGGGTACCAGCTTGTCCTCGTAGAGCTCGCGACCCTTGCCCGAGGTCACGATCACGCCGTCGCCCATCCGGCCGGCGTACTTGGCCATGGTGGGCCCGCCCGCCGCGACGTAGACGGGGATCGGAGTGTCCGGGCGGTCGTAGATCGTGGCGTCGCTGGTGCGGTAGTAGTCCCCTTCGAAGGTGACCCGGTCCTTGGTCCACAGCTGGCGCATCAACCGCACCGACTCCCGCAGCCGGGCGAAGCGCTCCTTGAAGTCCGGCCAGCCGTCCAGTCCGACGGCGACCTCGTTCAGCGCCTCCCCGCTGCCGACGCCGAGGATGACCCGACCCGGGTAGAGGCACCCCATGGTGGCGAACGTCTGGGCCAGCACGGCCGGGTTGTAGCGGAAGCTCGGGGTGAGCACGGAGGTGCCGAGCACGATGCGCTCGGTGCGCGCCCCTGCGGCCGCCATCCAGGTCAGCGCGTGCGGGGCGTGGCCGCCCTCGTGACGCCAGGGCTGGAAGTGGTCGGACGCGAACGCGCTGTCCAGCCCCGCTTCCTCCGCCGCCACTGCCAGGTCCACCAGCTCGGTGGGGCCGAACTGCTCGGCCGATGCCTTGTACCCGATACGAAGTGCCATGCGTTCGACGCTACTGCGTCAGCGTGCCCAGCCACCGGTCGGCCGCGACGAGCACATCCTCCGAGTGCCTGCCGAGGCTGTGGTCACCGCGGACGGCGTACACCGCGACCGCCTCGCCCAACGCGCGGCATACGTCGTCGGGGGTGCCGAAGGGATCGCGCAGACCCTGTACGACGGCCAGCGGCAGCCCGGCGTCCAGCACCAGCCGGGCCTCGTGGTCCCGGCTCGGCCCGCCCGACGGAGGCACAAGTGGGAAGGACAGGGCGAGGACGGCGTCCGCGCCGACCTCGGCGGCCGTGCGGCACGCGACCCGTGCGCCGGCGGACCGCCCGCCGACGACCAGGGGCCGGGGCAGCGCCCACCGGCCACGACACAGCGCGGCGAGGACGGGCACCCACGCGGCGTCCAGCGTTCGCGGTGGCGTCGCGACGCGCCGACCGGCCACCCGCCACGGCTGCTCCACCCGCACGTAGGTCCATCCGTCGTCCACCAGCGCCCGCAGCGCCACCAGGTCGCCCGCCTGCACTCCCCCGCCCGCGCCGTGCGACAACACCAGCGAGCCGCGGAGAGACGCCCCCCGAGCCGGGCGTTCGACATGCACCCGCGCGGGCCCCTGCGGGGTGTCGATCTCCCTCACCGACAGCGTCATGCTCAGTCCTCGACGGGGCCGAGCACCTGGCCGGTGCTGGGGTCCACGACACCGACCAGCTCGCTCTCCGGCGCAGGGTCGAGCAGGTGGGCGCCGTTGTTGCGGCCCGAGCTGACCGCCGCACCCACCGGCCACGCCTCGAACCGGCCGGGGTCGTGATCCGCCAGCGTCGCGCGCACGAAATCCGGGTCCCGCTGGGCCGGGTCCAACCAGTCCTGCCACACGTCGCGGTCGAGCACGAACGGCTGCCGCTCGTGAATGCGGTCCAGGCCCTCCTCGGCGCCGGTGGTGATGATCGAGAACGACGCCACCCACGCCGAGGGGTCGTCGTCGTCGGCCAGGCTGCGGTCCCGCCAAAACTCGTACACCCCGGCGAAGGCCAGCAGGTCCTCGTCCGCGCGGTGCACGAAGAAGGGCTGCTTGCGCGGCTTGCCGCCCTTGGTGGTCGCGGTCGGGCTGACCTGCCACTCGTACCACCCGGCGGCCGGGACGAGGCACCGCCGCGCGACGGCCGCCTTGGCGAACGCGCCCTTGTCGAGCAGGGTCTCGGCGCGGGCGTTGATCATCCGGATGCCGACCTTGGTGTCCTTGGCCCAGCTCGGCACCAGCCCCCAGGTGAGCAGGCGCAACTGGCGGACCGCCCGCTCCTCGCCGGAGCCCTTCTCCGAGCGGTCGGGCCGGGTGAGCACGACCGGTGCCTGCTTGGTCGGCGCCATGTTCCAGTCGGGCGCCCCGGCGGGCGGTTCCTGCGGGTTGACCAGGACCGAGCGCGTCGCGTCGGCCGTCCGGTCCAGCTCGATCTCCATCTGGTCGACCAGATCGTCGGGGTTGAACGTCGCGGCGTAGCGTCCACACATGGGGGCGAGCGTAGGCCGCGCGCCGATACCGTAGGTCCCGATGAGCAACCCTCCCCTGGATCCGCACGACTGGCAGGCGCCGCACGCGGCCGGCCCGATCGATGCCGACATCACGGTGCCCGGCAGCAAGTCCCTCACCAACAGGTACTTGGTGCTCGCCGCGCTCGCTGCCGACACCTCGCGGTTGCGGCTGCCGCTGGAGTCGCGCGACACACTCCTGATGGCCGATGCGCTGCGTGCGCTCGGCACCCGCATCGCCCATGAGGACGCCGAGACGCTGCGGATCGATCCCGCGCCACTGCAGGGGCCCGCGCAGATCGACTGCGGCCTGGCGGGCACCGTGATGCGGTTCCTGCCACCCGTGGCCGCACTGGCGCGCGGCCGGGTGCACTTCGACGGTGACGAGGGTGCGCGCCGCCGGCCGATGGGTCCGGTGCTGGACGCGCTGCGAGCGCTCGGTGTGCCCGTGGAGGGTGACGGGCTGCCGTTCTCGATCGAGGGGTCAGGACGAGTGGCCGGCGGCACCGTGCATCTGGACGCTTCCGGTTCCTCCCAGTTCGTCTCGGCGTTGCTGCTGGCCGGTGCCCGGTACGACGACGGGGTGACCGTCGTGCACGACGGGAAGCCGGTGCCGTCACTGCCGCACATCGAGATGACGGTCGAGGTGCTGCGCGACGCCGGCGTCATCGTCGACGACAGCGACGCGAACCAGTGGCGGGTCGAGCCGTCGGAGATCTTCGCGCTCGACGTCGACGTGGAGCCCGACCTGTCCAACGCGGCGCCGTTCCTCGCCGCGGCGTTGGTCGCCGGCGGCGAGGTGCGGGTGCCTGCCTGGCCGCACACGACGACCCAGGCCGGTGACCAGATCCGCGACATCCTGGACATGATGGGCGCCGAGGTGCGCCTGGACCGTGACGGGCTGTCGGTGCGCGGCGACGGCCAGATCGGCTCTCTCGACGTCGACCTGCACGACGTCGGCGAACTCACCCCGGTCATCGCCGCGCTGGCCGCGATGGCGGACGCGCCGTCGCACCTGCACGGCATCGCTCACCTGCGCGGCCACGAGACCGACCGGCTCGCGGCACTGGCCACCGAGCTGAGTCGCCTCGGCAGCGAGGTCACCGAGACCGACGACGGCCTGATCGTGCGCCCGCGAGCGTTGTCGCCCGACGTCTTCCACACCTACGCCGACCACCGGATGGCGATGGCCGGCGCCGTCCTCGGCCTCCGGGTGCCGGGACTGGTGGTCCAGGACATCGGCACCGTGGCCAAGACCCTGCCCACCTTCACGACGTTGTGGGACTCGATGCTGCGTGGCGCGGACCGGGTCGGCACCCGGTGAGCAGACAGCGCGAGTACGACGAGAGCGACGTCCGGGTGCGCCCGGGGCGTCGCGGCTCGCGGCCGCGCACCAAGGAGCGTCCGGCGCATGCCGACGCTGTGATCGGACTGGTCATCGGGGTCGACCGCGGACGATGGACCTGCCTGGTGCAGGACCGGCCGGTGATCGCGATGCGCGCCCGCGAGCTCGGCCGCAAGAGCGTGGTCGTGGGCGACCGGGTGGGCCTGGTGGGCGACACCACCGGCGATCCGGGCAGCCTGGCGCGGATCGTGCGCATCGAGCCGCGGACGAGCCTGCTGCGCCGTACCGCGGAGGACGACTCGGACAAGATCGAGCGGGTCATCGTGGCCAACGCCGACCAGCTCGCGATCGTGACCGCGCTGGCCGATCCGGAGCCGCGGCCGCGGATGGTCGACCGATGCCTCGTCGCGGCGTACGACGCGGGGATGGACCCGCTGCTGGTCCTCACCAAGTCCGACCTGCGCGACCCGGCCCAGTTCCTGCAGGACTACGTCTCGCTCGATGTGCCGTACGTCGTGACGACGTCTGTGAGCGGCGCCGAGGAGGGCGACGGAACCGACGGGCTGGCCGACCTGCGCGCCCGCCTGCAGGACCGGATGACCGTGCTCGTCGGACACTCCGGTGTCGGCAAGTCCACCCTCGTCAACGCGCTCGTGCCCCACGCCGGCCGGGCGATCGGCATCGTCAACGCCGTGACCGGCCGGGGACGGCACACCTCCACCTCGGCAGTGGCACTCCCCCTCGCCGACGGCGGCTGGGTCATCGACACCCCGGGCGTGCGGTCCTTCGGCCTGGCGCACGTCGACCTGGACCGGATCATCGACCACTTCCCCGACCTGGCCGCGGGCACGGACGAGTGCCCGCGCGGTTGCACCCACGACGAGCCGGAGTGCGGGCTGGACGCGTGGGTCGCGAACGGCAATGCCGGCCCGGCGGGCCCGTCGCGGTTGGAGTCGCTGCGCAGGCTGCTGCGCTCGCGTGCCGGCACCTCCGACGAGCACAGCGCTGTCCACGACCAGCCGGACGAACCCGGTGCACCACCCCTCGTGTCCGACCCCGCCGGGGACTGACCGTGGCGACCTGGGGTGTGCCGGAGACCGTCAGCCGGCAGGTGCTCACCTTCACGGAGATCAAACCGGTCGAGCCCGGTCGCTGGAAGTTCGCCCTCGAGGCGACGTTCCTGGCCGCCGTCTCGCTCACGGTCATCAGCCTGGTGCTCTCCCCGTCGCTGGCGATCATCGGTCTCACCGGCGCGTTCCTCGCGACCATCGCACGCTCCCGGCCCTGGCGTGAGCGGCTGATCATCCTGTCGACGATGTACGTCGGTTACCTCGCGTCGGTGACCCTCGGGGCGCTCACCGGGTCGCGCCCGTGGCTGCTCACGATCGTGCTGGTCCTGATCTCGCTGGTCGTCGTGTTGGCCTACAACGCACTGGTCAACGAGCAGCCCGGACCGATGTTCCTGATCATGGGCGCGGCCATCGCGTCCTACCTGCCGACCGTGCACGTCCCTGTCCACACGGTGATCGAGATCAACGCCCTGGGCACCGGGAGCGCCTGCGCCGTATCGCTGCTGATCCAGATCGCCAGGCGGGACACGACTGTCCACGACGCCGTCGACGACGCCCAGGAGGCCGTGCACGCCTACACCGAGACGGTCCCCGACCAGGGTGATCCCGCCGAGCGTGGCCTGCTGCGCGACCGGGCGTACGCCGCCGTCTTCCGCGCCAGCACCGTGCTGGAGGCGGCCGTCGGGTCGAAGCCGCGCAGCCGCCGCTGGTCCCAGGACAACCTGCGGCTACGGCAGTTGCACGCCGACCTGGTCCGCCGCATCTCCCTGGCCGGGCTGCACGCCGCGCCGGTCGCTGCGGACGAGATGGAGGGCCAGCGGTACCTGGGGTCGCCGTCGTTCGCCTACCTGCTGCGCTGGGGCCTGTCCCAGCGGTCGCTGCCCTGGCTCGCCGCCCGCCGGCTCGCGGCCGCGGTGCTGCTCACCTGTGCCGTGTCGTACGGGCTGCACCTCGGGCATCCGTACTGGGCCGTGCTCACCACCGCGCTGATCATCACCGTGGGGGCCGACCGCCTGTCGCTGACCCACCGCGCGCTGCACCGGCTCGCCGGGACCCTCGCCGGGGTGCTGGTCTTCTTCGCGCTGCACGCGCTGCACGTGCGCGGCCTGCTGCTGCTCGGCGTCGCGCTGCTGCTGGTCTTCCTGATGCAGATAGTCGTGGTGCGCAACTACGCGCTCGGCGGCATCTTCATCACGCCGATGGCGCTGCTCATCTCCACCGCGGACAACCCCTACCAGCCGGTCGGGCACATCGCCGGGCTGCGCATCCTCGACACGGCCGTGGGCGCGGCCTCGTCGTTGATCGTCATCTGGGTGAGCAGCCGGGGCACTCCGGTCATCCTCGTCCGACGCCAGTACCGCCGTGCGCTGCGGGCGCTCGAACGGGTGCTGGTGATGCTGGCGGACGGCGAGCAGTCGACGCCGGCAGGCTTCGAGGCGCGCCGTGACCTGTCCTTCGAACAGTTGCAGTGCGCGCAGGTGCTACAGATCGCCCAGGTGGACCTGCCCCTCACGCTCGGCAGCTGGGGCGAGCTGGAAGCGGCCCTCAACAAGCTGTCGTACACCGTCCTTGCGGCCTGCTGGACGGTCGATCCGCCGGCGTCTCTGCACGCGGACGCGATGGCCGCCCGGCTGCAGCGCATCCTGTTCAAACTGCCTCCGGTCAGCCGCACCCTCGTCGACGCGCACGAGCTCGCGAAGGATCTGCACGACGTACTGCGCATCGGGATGGCGCGCGATCGAGCGGCCTCCGCGGATACGGTCTCGGGATGATCCCACCCGGCGACCGCGTCTACGACGACGACGTACGGATCGCGCACGTCCTCGCCGACGCGGTCGAGCCCACCACGACAGGGCGCTTCCGCGCCGACGACCTGTCGGTCTCGACCAAGCCCGATCTCACGCCGGTCACCGAGGCCGACCTCTTCGCCGAGCGCACCATCCGCGCCCAGCTCTCCCGCGCCCGCCCCCGCGACAGCGTGAAGGGCGAGGAGTTCGGCGTCACCGGCACCGGCGAGCGCCAGTGGGTCATCGACCCCATCGACGGCACCAAGAACTTCGTACGCGGCGTGCCCGTCTGGGCGACCCTCATCGGGCTCATCGATGCCGGCGAACCGGTCGTCGGACTCGTCTCCGCGCCCGCGCTCGGGCGGCGCTGGTGGGCCGGGCGCGGCACCGGAGCCTGGACCGGGCGTTCGCTGTCCAGCGCGAAACCCATTGCGGTGTCGGGTGTCTCGAAGCTCTCCGATGCGTCCTTCTCCTACTCCAGCCTCAGCGGCTGGCGGGAGCGGGACCGTCTGGACGCCGTCGTCATGCTGATGGACGAGTGCTGGCGCACCCGCGCGTACGGCGACTTCTGGTCCTACATGCTGGTGGCCGAGGGCGCGGTCGACATCGCCGCCGAGCCGGACCTGGAGGACTACGACATGGCCGCGCTGGTGCCCATCGTCACCGAGGCCGGCGGGCGCTTCACCGGCCTCGACGGGCGCGACGGTTGTTGGAGCGGGAACGCCGTGGCCACCAACGGATTGCTGCACGACGAGGTGCTCGCGCGCCTCAGCTGATCTGTGTTTCGATATCGAATGATCGCGGTGGCACACTTCTACCGGGACGATGTCGTCGTCGTTCCGGAGCCGTCCTGAAGGAGTACCCATGTCCGTCGTCGAGCACACCGAGCTGGCCCAGCGGCGCGAGCTGCGCACCGAGCTGCCCGGACCCAAGTCACGAGCCCTGGCCGATCGTCGGGCGGCGGTCGTCGCGTCCGGTGTCGCCTCGACGATGCCCGTCTACGTTGCCCGTGCGGGTGGCGGGGTCATCGAGGACGTCGACGGCAACACCCTCATCGACCTCGGGTCGGGCATCGCGGTGACGGGCGTCGGCAACTCCGACGCCCGCGTCGTCGCCGGCGTCCAGGAGCAGGTCGCCGACTTCACGCACACCTGCTTCATGATCAGCCCGTACGAGGAGTACGTCGCCGTCGCCGAGAAGCTGGCAGAGCTGACTCCCGGCGACCACGCCAAGAAGTCGGCGCTCTTCAACTCAGGCGCCGAGGCCGTCGAGAACGCGATCAAGGTCGCGCGCTACGCCACCGGCCGCACCGCGGTGGTCGCGGTCGACCACGCCTACCACGGGCGTACCAACCTGACGATGGCCCTGACCGCGAAGGCGATGCCCTACAAGCTGGGCTTCGGCCCCTTCGCCTCCGACATCTACCGGGTGCCGACGTCCTACCCGTTCCGCGACCCCGACGGCATGACGGGCGAGCAGGCCGCGCAGCGCGCGATCGCCGCCGCTGAGAAGACCATCGGTGCCGACCAGATCGCCGCCGTCATCATCGAACCGATCCAGGGCGAGGGCGGTTTCATCGTCCCCGCGCCCGGCTTCCTGTCCGCGATGGCGAACTGGTGCACGGCGAACGGCATCGTCTTCATCGCCGATGAGGTGCAGAGCGGTTTCGCGCGCACCGGCTCCTGGTTCGCCAGCGATCACGAGGGCGTCGTACCGGATCTGGTCACCACGGCCAAGGGCATCGCCGGCGGGCTGCCGCTCGCCGCGGTCACCGGTCGGGCCGAGCTCATGGACGCCGTGCACGCGGGCGGCCTCGGCGGCACGTACGGCGGCAACCCCGTCGCCTGCGCTGCGGCACTCGGCGCCATCGAGACCATGGCCGCCGACGGCCTGCTCGAGCGCGCCATGCACATCGAAGACCTGGTGAAGGCTCGGCTGCGCATCCTCGCCGAGACGACGCCGGAGATCGGCGACATCCGTGGCCGGGGCGCGATGCTGGCCATCGAGATCGTCAAGCCGGGCACGAAGGAACCGGACGTCGCGCGCACCGCCGCCGTGGCGAAGAAGTGCCACGAGCAGGGCGTCGTCATCCTTACCTGCGGCACCTACGGCAACGTGATCCGGCTGCTGCCGCCGCTGGTGATCTCCGACGAGTTGCTGGGCGAGGGCCTGGACGTGCTGACGGAGGCCTTCGCCTCCTAAGGCCCGCACCTCGCTGTCGGGCCGCTCGCCCGTCCGCGGAGAGGGTGGGTTCTCGGCACCGCGGACACTTACCTGCAGCGGCACAGGCGGCGAGGGTGGGTTCTCGGCACCGCGGACACTTACCTGCAGCGGCTTCCGGGCCCCCGGTCCTCCGCGTCGGTCCGGGTGGTCGAGCTTCCACACGCCCGTGGACTAGGGTCGGCAGAACGATGCGCCGCTGCGGCGCAACGATGCGAGTTCGTCCGCCGTACGGCGAATGTGTCTGACAACATGGAGGTTCCGCGATGAGCTGGTGGGTCTGGTTGATCGTGATCGTGGTGATCGTCCTGTTGCTCGTGGGGGCCGTCCTCGCCGTGCAGGCACGACGACGGCGCGGCGGCGTGATCGTCGATCCGGCCGGCTCGCCACGCACCAAGGGCCGTGGTGGCCGATGACCCGCCTGATGCGCACCTCCAAGCTCGCCAAACGACCGGTGGTCACGATGGGCGGCGAGGACGTCGCTCAGATCAAGGACGTCGTGTACGCCGCGGGCGGCGGTCAGGTCGGCGGCTTCACCCTCGCGGGACGCGGACTGTTCGCCGGGCCGTTGAAGAAGGCCCTGGCGTGGACCTCGGTGGCCTCCCTCGGTGCCGACGCGGTGATGATCGCCGATGAGGACGTGCTCGAACTGACCGAGGCCGTCCTCGACAGGTCCGCGTCGAGCGGCGGGTCCGGCGGCAACGTGCTGGGTTCGCAGGTGCTCACCGACGCGGGCGTCGACCTCGGCAAGGTCGTCGACGTGATCATCGAGGTGTCGCAGGGCGGTTCGGGCCAGTGCGACGTGGTCGGCTACGAGATCGAGGCGTCCGAGGCGCTGGGCAGCAGTGGCACCGACGTGCTGATCCCCTTGCCGGACACCATCTCCGTCTCCGGCGAGCACCTCATCGTGCCGGCGAGCGCGAAGGACTTCGTCGGACACGACCTCGCCGGTTTCGGCGCGGCCGTCGAGCAGTTCCGGGCCCAGTTGAAGGCGGACCGCTGATGCGTTTCAAGAAGGCGACCGGACGCAAGGTCGTGAGTCTGGCCACCGCGGAGACGGTGGGCAAGGTCTCCCGCTTCGTGATCGACGTCCCGCAGCGCAGGATCGCCGCGCTGGTGCTGCGCAAGACCGACAAGCACGGGGAGATCCTCACCTGGAGCGACGTGACCGGCTTCGGCGACGACGCGGTCACGGTGGCCGACGTCGGGGTGCTGTCCGAGGCCGACGGGCCGATGAAGGAGCTCTCCGACAAGGACTACCAGCTCATGGGCAAGCGAGTGCTCAGCACCCGCGGCGACGACCTCGGCGAGGTCAAGGACGTCGACTTCGACCCGAAGACCGGTCTGCTGGAGACGATCCACTACCCGGACGGCTCGGCCCGCGGCGACGCACTGGTCGGCATCGGCACCTACGCCGCCGTGATCGACATCGACTGAGCAGCTCGCTCAGACGACGGTGACGTCGCCGCGCCCGAGAGCGCGTACGGCGTCCGCGTGGGCCTCGGCGTCCCCGACCAGCACCAGCGTGCGAGGCTGCCGGCCCCATCGTGCCCACGCCTGCGCCAGGTCCTCGGCGGTCAGCCCACGAAGGTCGCGCAGATAGTCGGTGACGAAACCGGTGTCGAGGCCGTCCAGCGCGAGTGCCGCCGCCTCGTCGGCGACCGCGTCCGCCGTGGCGTACCGCCCCGGCGCCGTCATCCCGACGTAGTCCACGCCGGAGCGCAGCTCCTCCTGGGTGAAGCCGTCGGCGACGCCGTCCAACACCTCCCACAGCAGCTCCACGGCAGGGGCGGTCACGTCGCCGCGCACGGAGCCGCCCGCCACGAAGGTGCCGCTGGCACCGCGGGGCCGGAAACCGGCGCCGAATCCGTAGGTGTAGCCCTTGTCCTCGCGCAGCACCCGGTCGACCCGCGCTCCGGGTGAGCCGCCCACCAGGTAGGCCAGCACCGGGTACGGCGCCCATCCGCCGTCGACCCGTCGCGACGGACCGCCCCACCCGAGCTGCACCTGGGTCTGCACCGATCCGGGCCGGTGCACGAAGACCACGTGGTCACCGCCGGCACGCGGCAGGTCCAGCACACCGGAGCCGGCCGACCCCGTGCCCGTCGTGGACCACGTGCCCAGCGTCGCGTCAACGGCAGCATGCACCTCGGCGGCGTCCAGGTCGCCCGCCACCAGCACCCGGGCGCCATCGGCGGTCACGTGCGCGGCGTGGAAGTCGCGGCAGGCGGCGGCGTCGATCGCGCGCACCGTCGCGGTGCGCCCGGCGACCGGTCGGCTGGCCCGCGCGGTCGGGTCGTAGTAGGCGTCGATCCACTCCAGTGCAGCCCGTGACCCCGGGTCGGCCAGCTCATGCTCGATGTCGGAAAGACGTTGCGCGACATGGCGACTGACTTCCTCTTCGGGGAAGGCCGGCTCGCTCAGGCACTCCAGGGCCAGCTCCAGCGCAGGGCGCAGCGCACCCGTCGCGACCTCCAGCTGCACGGTCAGGCCGAGCAGCGTCTGACTCGCCGCGAGTGCGATGCCGCTGCCCTCGAGCAGGCCGGCGAACTCGTCCGCGGTGTGCGACCGGGTGCCCTCGTCCATGGTCCGCGACACGATGGTGGCGAGCCCCTCGCGGTCCGCCGGCTCCAGGGTCGCGGGCAGCGGGATGACCACCTGGACCGAGGCCACGTGCTGTCCCGGTCGATGGAAGACCGACAGCGGGATGCCGTTGCTCAGCGTGGTGTCGACGGGATCGGGGAACGACCACGCGGCGGGCGGTCGGACCTGCGGGCGTTCGAGGCTGATCATGCGTCGTCCTTCGCGCTGTCGGTCCTGCGGTAGACGACCGTGGCGGTGTTGTCCGGCTGCAGATACCGCGCCGCGGCCTGCTGGATCTGCTCGGGCGTCACGGCGAGCAGCTCCTCCAGATGGGTGTTCACGTAGGTCGGGTCGTCGTGCAGGAGGGTGTACTGGCTGATGAAATCGGCCCGCTCCTGGGTGCTGGCAAAGGCCTGCAGCACGTCGCGGGTCGCGCCCGCGCGCAGCACCTGCATCTCCTCCTCCGTCGGCGGTGATGCGGCCAGCGTCACGAGCTCCTCGTGCACGGCGGTCTCCAACTCGGCCACGGAGTGTCCCTGCGCGACGTCGGCGCCGAGCATGCCGAGCGAGACCCCGCCGGCGAGACCGAACGCGCTGCGGAAGACGTGGTCGGCCAGGCGCTCCCGACGTACGACGCGGCGGTAGAGCCGCGACGTGGCCATTCCTGCGAGCAGGTCCATCGCGAGCTCGCAGGCGAGGTAGTCGTCCGTGCGGTCACCGGGCAGCCGGAAGGCGATGTAGACCCGGTCGCTCGGCACGTCCTCGACGCGCTCCACCCGTACCGGCGTGGTCAGCGGGGGCAGCGGCGCAGTCGGCGGCACCGGCGGGCGTTCCACGGTCGGCAGGTCACCGAAATACTTTGCGGCGGCGTCGAATCCGGCCTCGACGCTCACGTCGCCGCACAACGTGAGGACGGTGTTGCTGGGGCGGTAGTGGGCCGCGAAGAACGAGCGCACGTCCTCCAGGGACGCCGCGTCCAGATCCTCCATCGACCCGATGGTGCTGTGGTGGTAGGGGTGCCCTTCGGGGAAGACGGCGGCGTAGATGTCGGGCAATGCATTGCCGTACGGCCGGTTGTCGTAGCGCTGGCGCTTCTCCTCCTTGACCACGTCGCGCTGGTTGTCCAGGTTCGCCTGGTTGACCGCATCGAGCAGGTGGCCGTGCCGGTCGGCCTCCATCCACAGCGCGAGGTCGAGCGCGCCGGTCGGCACCACCTCGAAGTAGTTGGTGCGGTCGAACCAGGTGGTCGCGTTGAGTCGGGCACCCGCGGCCTGCAGCCGGGAGAAGTGCTCGCCCTCGGCGACGTTGCGCGACCCCTGGAACATCAGGTGCTCGAAGAGGTGCGCGAACCCGGTACGGCCGACCGCCTCGTGGCGTGACCCGACGGCGACCCACAGGTTGACCGCGACGGTGGGCACGTTGTGGTCCGGCGCGACGACAACCCGCAACCCGTTGGGCAGCGTGCGGGTCTCGACCTGATAGTCCAGCGGCATGCACCCCACCCTAGGGAGGCGGGTGCGCCGCTCCCGTCAGCCGGTCTCCCCGGCCAGTCGGTCGATGGCGACCGCGCGCGTGCGATCCAGGTCCCCGTCGCCGTTGGTGATGGACGGGGTGAAGTCTTCGCCCAGCCTTTGAATGGCGACCCGGGCGTAGATCTGCTGCTCGGTCGAGGTGCGCTCACCGCGGCCCCGGCCGAGGAAGGACACCACCCAGTGGAAGAACGTGCCGATCTGACTCTTGAATCCGATGATGTAGACGAGGTGCACCCCCAGCCACATGACCCAGGCCACGAAACCGGAGACCTCGACCTTGCCGATCTTGGCGACCGCGCTGAACCGCGAGACGGTCGCCATCGAACCCTTGTCGAAGTAGTGGAACGGCTTGTCGTCAGGGGTACCCGCGAGCCGCGCCTTGATCCGCTTCGCCGCGTACTTGCCGCCCTGGATCGCGACCTGTGCGACACCGGGCAAATTGTCCAGCGCGATCATGTCGCCGACCAGGAAGATCTCCGGGTGGCCGGGCAGCGTCAGGTCCTTCTCGACGTGCACCCGCCCGTTGCGGTCGACCTGTGCGCCGGTCTTCTCCGCCAGCATCCGGCCGAGCGGGCTGGCGGACACCCCCGCTGCCCAGACCTTGCACAGCGCCTCGATGCGGTGCCGGGTGCCGTCGTGCGACTCGTACTCGATGCCCTCGGCGTCGACGTCGACCACCTTCGCGCCGAGGGTGACGGTAACCCCGAGCTTCTCCAGACGGCGCTTGGCCTTCCCGCCGAGGCGGTCGCCGTACGGCGGGAGCACCTTGTCCATCGCGTCGAGCAGCACGATATGCGCGTGCTGGGACTTGATGGCCCGGAAGTCGTGCGACAGGGTCCGCTTCGACAGCTCGGCGATCTGGCCGGCCATCTCGACCCCGGTGGCCCCGGCGCCGACCACCACGAACGTCATCAGCCGGGTCACGTCGTCGGTGCGACCGGACGCCGCGGCCATCTCCGCCAGTTCGAAGGAGCCGAAGATCCGCCCGCGCAACTCCAGGGCATCGTCGATGCTCTTCATGCCCGGGGCGAACCGTGCGAAGTGGTCGTTGCCGAAGTAGGACTGACCGGCACCCGCCGCGACGATGAGGCTGTCGTACTCGTAGACGTGCCGCTGGTCGAGCGCGTCGGTGACCACCTGGTGCTTGTCGACGTCGATGCCCGTGACATGACCGAAAAACACCTGCGCGTTCTTCTGCCGGGCCAGCACCTCGCGGGTCGAGGGGGCGATCAGACCCTCGGACAGGATCCCGGTCGCGACCTGGTAGAGCAGCGGCTGGAAGAGGTGGTGCGTCGTCCCGGAGATCAACGTGACGTCGACGTCGGCACGCTTGAGGGCCCGTGCGGCGAAGAGACCACCGAAGCCCGAACCGATGATGACGACGCGGTGTCGCCGGGTTGCCTGGGGTGCCAGCGAAGCCTGCATTCCTCCAAGGTAGTCCGGAGTGCCGTGATCACGCATCGTGCAGCATTAGTGTGGGGCCCGATGTGACCAGCCTCGCAGCACCTGACGCCTGACACCGAGCCTTTTTCGAAACGTGGAGACGCCATGAGCCACCCGCACGACCCCTACCGGCCGCCGGAGAACGGCGGCACCGGTGCCGCCCGGCAGGACTTCGGCGAGCACGCAGGTGGCGAGCGGCCGCCGCACGGCCACGCACAGGCCCGAGGTGGCGACTCCCCCGCCCGCCAGCACTACGGCGAGCAGGGCGACAACGGCCGGCCGACAGGTCCGACGCAGCCCGCACCCATCGTGTGGCATCGGACGACCTCCCCGTCCGCGCCGCGCGGGTGGTCCGGACCGCACCCGTTCGACGCGCCGCAGCCGCGTGAGGTCTTCGTGCCGCCCGCCCCCGTGACCGAGTCCTCGATCCACCCGCCGGTGGCGGCCCCGGCCGCGGCGCCCGCCCCGTCGCTGGAGAAGCAGGCCGCGCCCGAACCTGCACCGGCCCCCGCGCCGGTGCGTCAGGAGCCGCCTGCTCCGGTCGCCTTCCCCGAACCGGTCCCCGCACCCGTGCCCGCGCAGCAGCCCTCCGCACCGCGCGACCCCGAGCCGGCGGACGCCTCCGACGACGAGGAGGCGCTCACGATCGGTCGCGGCCGCGGCAACTCCATCGTGCTGGACGACATGCTGGTCTCGCGCCACCACGTGCGGATCACCGCCGACGACGACGGGCTGGTCCTGCAGGATCTCGGCAGCCGCAACGGCACCTACGTCAACGGCCACCGCGTGGAGCGCACGGCGCTGCACGAGGGAGACCGGTTGGGCATCGGCGCCACGACGTTCGAGGTGCGCGACGGCTGGCTCGTGAGCGTCTGAGCCGCACCCTCTATGGACGGATACGACGACCGCGGCCACGCGGGCGATCTCACGCTGGCCTTCCCCGGCGGGGTGCGCCCGCTCGCGCCCGGGGAGTCGATCACCGTGGGACGTTCGCGCGACTGCGAACTCAGCATCCCCGAGGCCGGCGCCTCGCGACGGCACGTCGGGCTGACCCGCCAGGGTGCCACCGTCGTCGCCAGCGATCTCGGCAGCGCCAACGGCACCTGGATCGACGGGCGGCGGATCACCGGACCGACCGTCGTACCGGCCGGGGGCGTCATCCGGCTCGGCGGCGCGCAGGGACCGACGTTGCAGGTCCGGTTCGTCCCGGCACCGGCTCCCCAGCCGACTGGTGTCCCCGCCGGGCAGCTGCCCCGCAGTCGCCCCACCGATGCCCCCGCGCCCGCCCTGGCACCCAGTAACACCGGCGTCGTCTTCGACCGCTACCAGCTGCCGAGCGGTCCGATGCCCGAACGCAGACCCGAACCGGGCGGGTATGCCGCCGTGAGTTCCTCTGTCCCGCAGGTCATCCCGGCGCCCGACCAGTTCAGACCGGACCGCGGCGGATGGCAGCCCTCGGGTCCGATGGTGCTCGGCATCGGGCGCGGCCTGGAGAACCAGATCGTGCTCGATGACCTGCTGGTCTCGCGGCGGCACACCGAGCTGGTGCCGCAGGTCGGCGGGTTCGAGGTGCACGACCTCGGCAGCCGCAACGGCACCTACGTCAACGGCCAGCGTGTCGAGGTGGGCCGGCTCGGCGAGGGCGACCTGCTCGCGGTCGGGCACTCCCGCTTCACGGTGCGCCACGGACAGCTGGTCGCCAGCGTCGACCAGGGCGACGTCGCATTCATCGCCAACCACCTGTCGTACGCGCTGTCGGACGGCAAGCTGCTGCTGGACGACGTGTCGTTCGCGCTGCCCGGGTCGAGCCTGCTGGCGATCATCGGCCCG
The DNA here is from genome assembly GCF_021391335.1 of Allobranchiibius sp. GilTou73. GTDB lineage: Bacteria > Actinomycetota > Actinomycetes > Actinomycetales > Dermatophilaceae > Allobranchiibius > Allobranchiibius huperziae. Next base: position 3,370,837 of record NZ_CP090051.1, read on the forward strand.
TCGGGCGCCGGCAAGTCCACGATGCTGAAGGCGCTGACCGGCTCGCAGCCAGCGACCAGCGGCGAGGTCTACTACGACAGCCGCGACCTCTACCAGAACTTCCAGGACCTACGGCACCGCATCGGTGTGGTCCCGCAGGACGACGTGGTGCACCGCCAGCTGACCGTCCGTCAGGCGTTGCGCTTCGCCGCGGAGCTGCGCTTCCCCGACGACCTGGACGCGCACCTGCGGATGCAGCGCGTCGAGGAGGTGATGGCCGAGCTCGGGCTGTTCGAGCACGCCGACACCCGGGTCGACCGCCTCTCCGGCGGACAGCGCAAGCGCACCTCCGTGGCGTTGGAGCTGCTGACCCGGCCGTCGCTGCTCTTCCTGGACGAGCCCACGTCCGGGCTGGACCCCGGCCTCGACAAGCAGGTCATGCAGACCCTGCGGGATCTCGCCGACGGCGGTCGGACGGTCGCGGTGATCACCCACAGCGTCGCCAACCTGCACGTCTGCGACAAGGTGCTGCTGCTCGCACCGGGCGGCAAGGTCGCCTACTTCGGTCCGCCGGACCAGCTGCTGCCGTTCTTCGGCGCCCGCGACCACGCCGACGTCTTCAACGCGGTCACGGCAGACCCGGCCGGCGTCCAGCACCGGTTCCGCACCTCGCCCCTGCAGGACGAGCAGGTGGCCGGTCCGTTGCGTGCGCCGCGCGGCGACGGCGGACCCCGGGAGCGGCCACCGCGCCAGCAGAGCATCACCTCGCAGCTGTCCACGCTGGCCCGGCGGCACGTCCGGGTGATCCTGGCCGACCGCGGCTACGCGGCGTTCATGGTGCTGCTCCCGATCGTGTTGGCGCTGCTGACGATGGTGGTGCCCGGCAGGTACGGCCTGTCGTTCACGACGTTCCTGGAGGGCGGTCAGCCGATCCCCCGGTCCGGCATCGAGGCCAGTCAGATCCTGGTGATCCTGATCCTCGGATCGGTCTTCATGGGTACGGCGGTGAGCGTGCGGGAGCTGGTCGGAGAGCGGGCGATCTTCAAACGGGAGAAGGCCGTCGGGCTGTCCAGCACCGGTTACGTCCTGGCGAAACTGCTGATCTTCGGCCTGCTGACCCTGCTGCAGGCGATCGTGCTGGTGCTGCTGGTCGAGACGCGCAAGGCGCCCCCGAGCAGTGCCGTCCTGCTCGGCTCGCCCACGCTGGAGCTGATCATCGCGTGCTGGCTCACCGCCTTGTCGGCGATGGCGCTGGGGCTGCTGATGTCGAGCGTCGTACGCACCTCCGAGCAGGTCATGCCGCTGCTGGTGGTCTCGATCATGGCGCAGCTGGTGCTGTGCGGCGGTCTCTTCCCCGTCACGGGACGGATCGTGCTCGAGCAGGTGTCCTGGCTCGCGCCGGCCCGATGGGGATTCAGCCTGGCCGCGGTGACCGTCGACCTCGACCGGTTCACGTTGAACGACAAGGATCCGCTGTGGGAGCACACGCTGAGCAACGGCACGCTCGCCGCCTCGATGCTCCTGGTGCTGACAGCGCTCTTCGCGGGGCTGACCCTGTGGCGCCTCACCCTGAAGACCAGCGAGTAGCCGCTACAGCTTGCGGCGCAGCGACATCGCGCGTTGCGCCTCGCGGTCGTCCTGCCGCTCGCGCAGCGCCTGCCGCTTGTCGTAGAGCTTCTTGCCTCGTGCCAGCGCGATCTCGACCTTGACCTTGCCGTCGACGAAGTAGAGCGACAGCGGGATCAGGGTGTGCCCGCTCTCGCGGGACTTGATCAGCAGCTTCTCGATCTCCTCGCGGTGCATGAGCAGCTTGCGGCGACGGCGCGCGGAGTGGTTGGTCCAGGTGCCCTGCAGGTACTCCGGGATGTGCACGTTCTCCAGCCACAGCTCGCCGTCACGCTCGCTGGCGTAGCCGTCACCGAGGGAGGCGCGGCCCATCCGCAGGCTCTTGACCTCAGTGCCCATGAGGACGAGGCCCGCCTCGACCGTGTCCTCGATGAGGTAGTCGTGACGCGCCTTCTTGTTGTTGGCAATGATCTTCTTGCCGGATTCTCTGGGCACCCGTCAATAGTACGGAGCGGGGCAAACCGGTTACTGCAACCAGATCATCGGGTTGACGTAGGTGCCGTTGTCGAGCACCGCGAAGTGCAGGTGGCAGCCGGTGGAGCGGCCCGTCGTACCGGAGTAGCCGATTAGCTGGCCGCGCGTGACCGGTCCGCTCGTGACCACGAAACGGCTGAGGTGCTCGTACTCGCTCGCGAGGTTCTGGCCGTCCACGAAGCCGTGATCGATCACGATATGGCCGCCGGCGATGCTGTCGGTGGCCGCCTCGATCACGGTGCCGGGAGCCGCCGCATGCACCGGGGTGCCGCAGGCATAGGGGAAGTCGTCCCCGGCGTGCAGCATCAGCACGTGCAGCACCGGATTCACCCGCATGCCGAAGACCGACACGATGCTGGACAGCGGCATCGGCGGGGTGAAGTAACCGTTGCCGCGAGGCGCGGACGTCGCGGGGCGGGCCGTCGCGGTGGACGAGGAGCGGTGCTGCAGTTTGGCCAGGGCGATCGCCCTCAACCGCAGGATGCCGCCCAGCCGAGCCGACTCCGCCTTCTGCGTCTTCAGGTTCGCCAGCTCGATCGTCTTCTGCTTCGACAGGCTGTTGCGGGCCAGGGTCTGAGTGCGCTGGAGGGCGACAAGCCGGGTCTGAGCGGTCTGCGCCTCGTTGCGAGCCGTCGTCGCGGCGATGACGGCGTTGTCGGCCTGGATCTTCAGACCGGCGACCCGGCGACGGGTGGCCGCGAGGGTCAGCCCCTGTGCCTTCTGCGTCGCACGCTGGCTGGACAACTTGGTGAGGATGCCGTTCTGCTGGCGCAGCAGCAGGTCGGCGATCGACGCCTCGTCGGCGACATCCGAGCCGTTCGCGCCGTTGGAGCCGAGGATCTGCAGGGTCAACGCGAAGTTGCCGAGACCACCGGCCTCATAGCTGCGCCGGGCGATGCCGCCGACCAGGATGGTGGTGCGCGCCTGGGCGGCCGCCGTGACCTTGATGGCGGCGGTGTTCTTACCCTCGGTCGCCTGCGCTGCGCTCAGCTCGCCGGCGACGATCGTGCTGTGGTTCTGTGCTCCGGTGAGGGCCGACTGCTTGGCACTCACCTGCCGACGGGCGCCGGCAACGGCCTTCGTGGTGCTGTCCAGCTTGGCTTGCGCAGCCACCAGCGCCACACCGATGTCGTCGAGATCGGCCTCCGTGGTCTTGATCCGTGCGTCGGTCTTCTTCTTCGCCGTGCCGGGGTCGTCGGCATACGCCCGCACCGACACCGTGGTCGCACTGATCGCCACGAGGGCGCCTGCGAGGACGCGCACGATACGCACCGGGATCGACATAGCGAATACCTACACCCGGACGTGGCGTCGGAGGGTCAACCAGGCCGTGAACAACGCAAGAATCACCGTGCCGACGAACATCCAGGGCGTGATGGCCCACAGATCGTCGGTGCCGATCAGACTCACGAGATCGCCGCCGCTGCCGACGTGGTTGAACAGATGGTTGATGCCGAAGTTGATCAGCGCCCACAGGCCGGCGATCGCCAGCACCGCACCGAGCAGGGTCGCCACCAGGGTCTCGATCACGAACGGCAGGTAGATCACCGCGTTCGAGGCGCCGACGACCCGCATGATGCCGACCTGGCGCCGGCGTGAGAAGGCCACCTGCCGGATCGTCGTGGTCATCAGAAGCACCGCGCACACCGCCATCAGGCCCGCCAGGATGACGGCGCCGATGCTGAGCAGGTTGAGGATCTTGAAGAACGTGTCGAGCACCTTGCCCTGGTCGCTCACCGCCTCGACGCCGTTCGCGCCGCTCACCAGGCTCGCGACGTCGCCGTACCTCTTGGGGTCGCTGAGCTTGACGCGGAACGCGGCCGGCATCGACTGCGGGCTGATCTGCGACAGGTAGGGACTGGCTGCGAACTGGGTCTTGAAGCGGCTGTACGCCTGCGTCGAGGACTCGTAGTAGACCTGCTCGACGAGCGGCTGCTGAGCGAGCAGCTCACGCTTGATCGACGCCGTCTGCGCCGGGGACGCCGCCCCGTCGGAGCAGGAGGGCACATCGCTGCTCTGGGAGGTGCACAGGAAGACCGAGACCTGGACCTTGTCGTACCAGTAGCCCTTGGCGAGATCGACCTCGCGCTGCGCCAGCAGACCGGTGCCGATGAAGAAGAGCGAGATCATCGAGACCAGCACCACGGACGCCATCATCGAGGCATTGCGGCGGATCCCGCTGGCAATCTCGCCGAGCATGAACTGCAGTCGCATGTCGGCCGCTCAGCGTTCGACCGGCGCGTTGCCGGTGATCGTCGGGTCTTCGGCCGGCGTGCGTCCGGCACGTACGGGACGTCCGGGGATTCCGGCGGGGCGGGTGGGGCGCGCCGCCGTCGGCGCGGGCATCTCGGTGTACCGCCCGTTCTGCTCGTCGCGGATGATCCTGCCACCGCGCAGCTCGATGACACGCTTGCCGAAGCGGTCGACGATGCCCTGATCGTGGGTCGCGACGACCACGGTGGTGTCGGTCTTGTTGATGCGGTCGAGCACCTTGACGATGTCCTCGCTGATCTCGGGGTCGAGGTTTCCGGTCGGTTCGTCGGCCAGCAGGATCGGCGGCTTCTTGACCACGGCCCGTGCGATGGCGACCCGCTGCTGCTCGCCACCGGACAGTTCGTACGGCATCCGACGGGCCTTGCCCTCCAGGCCGACCAGCTCCAGGGTCTCCGGCACGAGCTGCTTGATGACGTGCCGCTTGGCTCCGAGCACCTTCAGGACGAACGCGACGTTCTGGTAGACGGTCTTGCCGTCCAGGAGTCGGAAATCCTGGAAGACCACGCCGATCTCGCGTCGCAGCAGGGGGACCCGCCGGTCGGGCAGGACCCGCAGGTCCTTCCCGGCGACCAGGATCTTGCCGCGGGTGGCGGACAGCTCCCGGGTGGTCAGCTGGATCAGGGTCGACTTCCCGGAGCCGGACGCTCCGACCAGGAACACGAACTCTCCCCGGCCGATGTCCAGGGAGACGTCGTCGAGAGCCGGCGCGTCGTTGGCGCCGTACTTCATGGTGACGTTCTCGAAGCGGATCATGCGCGGGGGTTGTGGTCCTTCGGTGTTCGGCTGCGACGCGATGGGCGGTGATGGCAGAGTGGTCGGAACTGACGTGGCCCCTCGCGGCAGAGATTAGGCCGCCGTTCCCCCTTCGCCGAGGAGACTCGCCGACCGCGCATGTGACGGGCCTACCGTGGGCCCATGCTCTTCGCCTTCTCCGTCGCCCCGTCCACCACCGACGACCCGGACGGCTCGGTCAGCGCCGCGGTCGCCGACGCGATCCGCGTCGTCCGCGAGTCCGGCGTGCCGCACCGCCTCGACTCCATGTTCACCACTCTCGAGGGCGACTGGGACGAGTGCATGCCGGTCATCAAGGCAGCCTGCGACGCGGTCGCCCAGCACAGTCCGCGCGTGAGCCTGGTGGTCAAGGCCGACCTGCGCCCCGGGTACGAGGGTCAGCTCGACGCCAAGGTCGCTCGGATCGAGTCGCGCCTGACCGATGCCGACTGACCGAAGCCTGGCGTACGACGTGCGCCCGCCCTCCATTGCCGACGCTGCGGAGTTGGCGCGTCTGCATGTGCGCGTGTGGCAGGAGGCCTACCGCGGGCTGCTGTCGCAGGACTACCTCGATGCGATGGAACCGTCCGGACGACGCGAAGAGGTGTGGCGGGCGCGCGTAGAACCGTTCACCATGGGCTCACCCGCCACCGACGGGCAGGTCCTCCAGGTCGCGGCGGAGCGGCCGGGGGGCGCCGTGGTCGGGTTCTGCCAGTCGGGCCCGGCCCGCGACGACGACCCGCCCCAGCCCTATCAACTGTGGGCTCTCAACGTGCTGGCGGCGCATCACGGCTCGGGAGTCGCGCAGCGCCTGGTCGCCGCCACGGTCGGCGACCGACCGGCATACCTGTGGGTGCTGACCGGCAACGAACGGGCGATCGCGTTCTATCGCAAGCTGGGGTTCGAGCTGGACGGCGCGACGCTCCACGACGAGCGCCTCGACTGCGTCGACCTGCGGATGGTGCGCGCCTGAGGGTCAGGCCTTGTCGGCGTTCTCGGCCTCGCGCTCACCGGTGCGCTTCCAGCGGATCCCGGCCTCCATGAAGCCGTCGATGTCGCCGTCGAAGACGCCCGCGGTGTTGCCGACCTCGTGGTCGGTGCGCAGGTCCTTGACCATCTGGTAGGGGTGCAGCACGTAGGAGCGCATCTGGTCACCCCAGCTGGCCTTGATGTCGCCGGCCAGTTCCTTCTTCTCCGCGGCCTCCTCAGCCCGGCGCAGCACCAGCAGGCGGGACTGCATGACCCGCAGCGCGGCGGCGCGGTTCTGGATCTGCGACTTCTCGTTCTGCATGGAGACGACCGTGCCGGTCGGGATGTGGGTCATCCGGACCGCGGAGTCGGTGGTGTTGACCGACTGACCGCCGGGGCCCGAGCTGCGGAAGACGTCGACCTTCAGGTCGTTGTCAGGGATCTCGATGGCGTCGGTCTGCTCGATCAGCGGCACCACCTCGACCGCGGCGAACGAGGTCTGCCGGCGTCCCTGGTTGTCGAACGGGCTGATCCGCACGAGCCGGTGGGTGCCCGCCTCGACCGAGAGGTTGCCGTACGCGTAGGGCTCGTTGACCTCGAAGGTCGCGGACTTCAGCCCGGCCTCCTCGGCGTACGACGTGTCCATCACCTTCGTGGAGTAGCCGTGCCGCTCGGCCCAGCGCAGGTACATGCGCAGCAGCATCTCGGCGAAGTCGGCCGCATCCACGCCGCCCGCACCGGAGCGGATGGTCACGACGGCGGCGCGCTGGTCGTACTCCCCCGACAGCAGCGTCTTGACCTCGAGCTCGCTGACGGCCTTCTGCAGGGACCGCAGCTCGCGCTCAGTCTCCTGCACGGCGTCCTCGTCGCTCTCCTCCATGGCGAGCTGCACCAGGATCTCCAGGTCGTCGATGCGCTGGTCCATGGTCTCGATGCGCTCGAGCTCGGAGTTGGCGCGCGACAGGCGGGAGGTGACGGCCTGGGCGTGCTCGGGGTCGTCCCACAGGTCGGGGGCACCGGACTGTGCCTCCAGGTCCTTGATCTGCGCACGGAGGCTGTCGAGGTCGCTGACCTCGCGCACCGACCCCATCGTCGTACGCAGTTCCTTCAACTCAGCGGGAAAATCGACAGCCACAACAGGTCAGCCTACGTGCTGAGATCAGCAGCCGTTTCCAGACCGATCCCGGAAGCGTCACTGATCGACGTCGGAGCGGGCCTTGGCCTGCACGGTGATCGTCACGTCGCCGCCGACGGCTTTGAGGAGACCACCGAAGAGCGGCGGGTGCACCGTGCCGCTGACCCGCACGACCGCGGTGCGCCCGTCCGGGGTGCCCGTGCCGCCGACGACCGCCCAGCCGGCCACGTGCGCGGGCAGTTCCTGCGCAGCCAACTCGCGTCGCGCGTCCACCTGCACCGAATCACTCGACAGGGCAACGGTGCTGCCCACTCCCCCGCGATAGATCGCCCCCTTGTCTGCGGCGTTCGCCGCGTCGAGCGCCGCAGCGTCGGCGGCATCCAGCATGTGCACCCGCGCCAGTTGGATGCTCGTGACGTCGACCCCGCCCATGATCAGCAGCCCCAGAAGCGCGAAGAGCCCCGCGCACAGGATGATGATCCGCCCTCGGTCGGCGCGCTCCTCCCCCAACCGGTGGCGCAGCGCGGCACTCGGGCGTCTCACGGCGGACCGCCCTGTGCGCCGAAGCGGTCGACAGGTTCGACGTGCCGTGCGTGCAGGTGGACGGTGCTCGGCACTGCCGACCGCAGGAAGTTGGGGATGAACGGCAGATCGACCCCGAGGTCAGCTGACGCCCCCACCGAAGCGCCACGGGTGAGGCAGGGCTGCGCCGAGCACTTGATCGAGACGTCCCCGCGGCCGGTGAAGCCCTGGTCGTCGAACGCCAACCGGGCGGCCGCGCGAGCGCGGCCCATTCCGACACCGTCCGACGACGCGGTGACGTAGGCACGGGTCGACTCTCGCGCGGCCTGCGTGACGGCGTACGCGCCCGCCTGCAGCCGCGCCAGCGCGATGACGAGGTAGAAGACCGGCATCGTGATCAGGATCCCGACCACCACGAACTCGATCACCGCACTGCCACGATCGCCGTGACCGAGGCGCGTACGCAGGCGGACTAGCAGCCGCGCCAGCATCATTGCCGCTCCTCGTACGCGTGCGCGCTGATGTTCAGGGTCTGCGAGGGACCGAACGGGCCGACGACCGGCAGCGGCGCCTGGACCCGGACGACGATCACCGTCAGCCCATCGCGTTGCTCGGTCGAAGCCGTCACGTGCCGCGCGTAGCGGGTCGATACCGAGGAGCCGATCAGGTCCCGGGCGCGCTGGGCGCCCGCCTGCGGCGACTCGTCCGCGCGTGCGCCGTAGCGGGCCCCCTCGGCCGCGTCGGCGATCAAGGTATTGCGCACGAAGAGCGAGAACCCCACCTGGAAGGCGGCGAGGAAGAGCAGCACGACCAGCGATCCGACCATCGCGAACTCGGCCACCGCCGATCCCCGGGTGGTGCCCAGCGCACGAAACCGGTCGCGGAGCGCCGCGACCGGCGTCATCAGCCCTTGACGGAGTTGATGGCGTTGCCGAAGAGGGAGGTCAACTGCGGCTGCGCGAACTTCCACAGGGCCGTGACGAGCCCCGCTGTCATCAGGGTGATCAGCACCCATCCGGGGACGTCACCGCGCTCGCGCTCGTCACGCATCCGGTACGGCGCCTCGATCAGTCGGCGGGTCAGGCGATCGGACAGCTTGGACAGTGATCTCATGGGACTTCCCTTTCATCGGTGACGTGCGGTTCACAGATTGAGGCTGCTCAGACCGGGATAGATGGCGAAGGCCACGGTCACCGGCAGCACCAGGAAGACCACGGGGATCATCATGGTGATCTCGCGTCGCCCTCCCAGCTCGATGAGCGCCTGTTTGCTGGCATCACGGGCGTCCTGCGCCTGGGCCCGCATGACGTCGGCGAGCGGGGTTCCCCGCTCGACGGCCACCACGACCCCGTCCACGAAGCGGGCCAGCCCGGGGATGCCGGTGCGGTCGGCCAGGCCCTCCAGCGCGGCGGGAAGGGTATAGCCGGAACGGGCATCTCCCAGGCACCGCGCGAGCTCGCCGGACAGCTGACCCGAGGACAGCTTCGTCACCCGCTCCAACGCCGCTGCGGCCCCCTCACCGGCGGTGATGGCGAGTGCGAGCATCTCCGCGATGGCCGGGAACTCGGCCAGGATCTGCGCCTCGCGCCGTTCGGCGGACCGGGTCAACATCTGATCGCGTGCAACCACTCCGGCGGCCACGCTGATCACGATGATGCCGATCGCACTCACCACCGAGGTGCCACCGCCCAGGATCTGCATGGTCACCCACAGCGTCCCGGCGAACCCGGCGGCCACGCCCCACAGCGCCTGCTGCGCCCGGAAGCCCTCGACGTCGGGCGGCAGGCCGGCGCGCTCCAACCGCCGTCGGACGGAGGTTGCGCCGCCGAGCACCCGCTCGACGACGGCGCCCAGCCGATGGAGCAGCGGAGCGAAGATCTGACCCACCTCCAGGTGCTCGTCGGAGCTGAGCAGGAGGCGGGACGGCCGCGGCGTGTCGTTGACGTACGGCGCGATCCGCGCTTCCAGTCCGGGACGGCGGCGAACGGGCAGGCCGAGCCACATCAGCGTCAGCCCGGCCGCGAGGACGAGCCCGACGAGCGCGCCGGCCCAGGAGGCGGAGGAGGTCATCGCATCACCCGCGCCTCGTCCGGCAGTCGGCCGATCTGCCGCATGATCCGATAGGCCACCATCGACACGGCGGCACCCACGATGAGCACGACGACGCCGGTCGGCTTCTGGTACGCCTGCAGCGACGTGCCACGAGTCGCCAGCATCGCCAACACGATCCATGGCGCGGCCAGGGCGAGACGCGCAGCATTCACGGTCCAGCTCTGCCGTGCCTCCAGCTCGGAACGGGTGCGTCCGTCGTCACGCAGGAACGACGACAGAGTGCGCAGGAGACGCCCGAGGTCGGTGCCGCCGACCTCCCGCGCGATGCGCAGGGACTCGATGAGCCGGTCGGCCACCGGGTCGCTGAGGCGCAGCTTGAGGGCGTCGAGTGAGCTCTGGAAGTTTCCCGTGGCGCGGTAGTCGTGTGCGAACTCCAGGAACGCGGGCCGCAGCTCCTCCGGCCCGCGCACCGACAGCTGTGAGAGCGACTCGGGCAGCGCCATGCCGGCACGGACCGCGGACGCGATGTGGTCGACCACGTCGGGCCACAGCTCGCGCATCTGGGTACGCCGTCGCCGCGCCCGGCCCTGCACGAAGGCGATCGGCGCGTATCCGCTGATGAGGGCGAACGCGAACGAGATCGGCACCACCGACGTGGAGGCCATCGCCAGAAGGAAGACCAGCACGCCGAGGCCGAGAGAGACCGCGAGGAGCTGGTTGGTGCTGATCGACCCCAGGCCGCTCTGCGCGATGGCGTCGGAGAGCTTGTCGCGCCAGGTGGGAGTGCTCGGCTTCACGACGCGCTCCTCGCATGGCCAGAACGACCACCAGATGCAGAAGAGTCCGAGAGAGAGCAGGAGTGGAGGCAGGAGTGTCATGGTCGGTCGCCCAGCAGGTGGGCGACGTCGTACCCGGCACGGGCGAATCGTTCCTGATGAGGCGGGAATCCATCACCGCGGATGAGCTCGCCGTCCCGCTGCACGAACAGCTCGGCGATCTCGATGACCTCGTTCTCGGCACGGCCCGGGACAGCCGCGATCTCACGTACGCGGCGGCTGCCGTCGCGCTCGAGCCCCAGGTGCACGACCAGGTCGATGGAGCTGGCCACGGTCGGGACCACGAAGGAGGAGCTGACATTGGGACCGGCCAGCAACGGGAGCGTGCACATCTTCACGATCGCCTCGCGCGCAGAGTTGGCGTGCAGGGTCGCCATGCCGGGCAGGCCGGAGTTGAGAGCGATCAGCAGATCCAGCGACTCCTCCTGGCGCACCTCGCCGACGATGATCCGCGAGGGCCGCATGCGCAGCGCCTCCTTGACGAGGCGGCGCAGCGGAATCTCCCCGGTGCCCTCCAGGCTCGGCTGACGACACTGCATGGCCGCCCAGTCGCGGATCCCCAGACGCAGCTCGAAGACCTCCTCACACGAGACGACACGCTCGTTGCTCGGAATCGCGGCGGCCAGGCAGTTCAAGGTCGTCGTCTTGCCTGCCTGCGTGCCTCCGGCCACCAGGATGTTCAGCCCGGACACGACGGCCGCCGCAAGGAAGCGTGCGGCCTGGTGGGTCAGAGTGCCGAGGCGTACGAGGTCGTCGAGTTGGTGGGCGCGGGTGACGAACTTGCGGATGTTGACGTACCAGTGGCTCCTGGTGACGTCGGGGATGGCTACGTGCAGCCGGGATCCGTCCGGGAGGGACGCGTCCACGAACGGCGAGGACAGGTCGATGCGGCGACCGGAGGGCTTGAGCATCCGCTCCACCAGGTTCTTCACCTGGTCCTGGGTGAGGATCGTCGACGTCAGCTCCGCGACGCCGGACCGGGCGATGAAAACCCTCGCCGGATCGTTGATCCAGATCTCCTCCACGCCGGGGTCATCGAGGTAGGGCTGCAGCGGTCCGTAGCCGACGACCGCGTCGAGGATCGCGCGCGTGGCGTGCTCGACGTCCCCCAGCGGTGCCATACCGCCGTGCAGGCTGCGCTGCTCGTAGTCCTTGATGACATCCCCGACGAGGCCCCGCAACTGGACGGCCTCGGTGGTGGGGTCGAGCCGCTGCCGCCGGATGAGTTCGCGGACCTCCCCCTCGACGACCTGGATGCCGTTCATGCCGACCCCCTTGCCGGTGACCGTCTGATCTGTCCGATGCAGACAAGGTCTTCATGCAAGCAGTTCTGCAGGTGCCGATCGGGTTATCCACAGAAATCCATCAGCTCTCTTCGGATCTGCCCGCACCTCCCACCACGCATGTCCCATCGGCCCCGTCGGCCCCAGTTCTTACGTCAGACCGAAGCCCGACCGTCGGGGCGAAAGTTGTCCACAGGTACTACGGCATCCGATCGCGAACCCGCCGATACTCCCCGGATGCAAGGACCGCCCGCGTCGACCGTCACGCTGCGCCTACGCGTCGTGCGATCGACCGACGGGCTGCTGCGCGAATGGTGCGTCCGCGTGCCCGCCGGCACGAGTTGGACGCAGGTCGCCGGCGACCTCCAAGCGCCCGACCCGGCGTACGTCGGGTCGGTGCGGCTCGACGCGGAGGCTGTGGTCGGCGTCCCACCGCTGGTCAACGAGACGGTCGTCTGCGATGTCGGGGCGCCTCTCGAGCCGCCACACCTGCTCGAACTGGTCGCCACAGAGGGACCGTGCGTGGGCGCACGTGCAGTCATGACCGGCGCGTGCGTGGTCGTCGGCCGCGCATCGGAGAACCACCTGGTACTGCAGGACGACGACCTGTCCCGGCACCACTGCGAGCTGCGGGTCGAGCAGGGGCGTGCGGTCGTTCGCGACCTGTGCTCCACCAACGGCACCTGGATCGACGGGAGTCGGATCGGCCCCGACTTCGTCGACCTGCGCGTCGGGCAGCGGTTGCGCGTCGGTGGGACGACGCTCGCCATCGAACGCGCAGCGCGGGCGTCCCAGCACCCGCCGACCGACGGGACGGGCCGCTATCTCATCCATCGATCGCCGCGAAAGACGTTGCGGCTGGACGAGTTCAAATTCACCGCGCCCCTACCGCCGGAGCTGGCGACCCGTCGGGGCTTCCCGTGGGTCTCCGCGATCGTGCCCCTGGTGCTCGCGGCCGCCATGGTCGTCGTGCTCCGCAATCCGCTCTTCGCGATGTTCGCGCTGCTCAGCCCGATCATGGTGGTCGCCCAGTACGCCGGCGACCGCGGCACGTCCCGCCGACGTCTTCGCGAGGCTGCGCGGGCGCACACCCTGGCGCGAGTGAGGTTCGAGGAGGACTGTGCGTCCGCCGTGCGCGTCGAGCAGGCGCTGCGCCGGCAGATGGCGCCACCGATCACCCGCGCCGCGCACGATGCTGCTTCGCGCAGCTCCGCGGTGTGGCACCGGGCCGCGACGCACGAGGACCACCTCGCCTTCCGCGTCGGGGTCGGGACGGTGCACAGCCGGGTGCGGGTCGCGGGCGGGAACCGCGCGACCCGCCCCTTACCGGTGCACGAGGTGCCGATCATCGTGTCCCTGTCGCAGCACCGGGTGGTCGGGGTGAGCGGATGCCTGCGGTACCAGCTGGTGATGGGAGGCATCATCCAGCTGGCCGCCTGGCAGTCGCCGCGCGACCTCGGCATGGTGATCCTGTGCGCGGACAAGGACGCGCGCGAGCGATGGCGTGGGATGACGACGCTGCCGCAAGTGCTGCCACACCCCGCGTCGCAGCCTCGGGTGATGGTGGCCGACCCCGATGACCCGCGATTCGCCGAATGGTCCTCTCAGCTGGTCGAACTCGACGACACCGCACCTCCTCGGACCCTCGTCGTGCTGGATGGGTGCGCGACCACGCCGACCGCCGCGGACGTGGTGCGCAGGGCGGCTGCGTACGGGATGGCGGTGCTGGCCCTCGACGAGGATCACACGCAGCTGCCCGCGGCGTGCACCACGACGGTGCGCGTCGATCGGCGTGATCACGGCAGGGTCGGCGACACCGACTTTCGACCGGATCTGCCCGTGCCGTCACTGGTCACCGCCACGGCGCGCGCGCTCGGCGCGTTGACCGACGCGGGACCGGACGATCCGGCACAGCAGGTGCCCGTGCAGGTGGCTCACGCCGCGCTGGTACGCGCCGAACTCGGTGTCGACCTCTCCGATCCCGTGGCCGTGCAACGGCTGTGGGGGACGCCGTCCAGCACGCCTCGTGCACTGCTCGGGGTCGGCGCCGACGGTGCTCTCTGGGTCGACCTGGCGGTCGACGGACCGCACGCGCTGGTCGCCGGTACAACGGGTGCCGGCAAGTCCGAGCTGCTGCAGACCCTGATCGCATCCCTCGCCCTCGCGAGCCCGCCGGACAGGCTGACCTTCGTGCTGATCGACTACAAGGGCGGGGCGGCGTTCCAGGACTGCGCCCGGTTGCCCCACACGCTCGGGCTGATCACCGACCTCGATACGCACCTGACCTCGCGCGCGTTGCGGTCCCTGGAGGCCGAGGTACGACGTCGTGAGCGCCTCCTAGCGGCGGCGGGCGCGTCCGACCTGGGTGACTACGAACGCTCTGCGCATCGTGAGCCGCTCGCTCGCTTGTGCATCGTCATCGACGAATTCCGGGTGCTGTCAGAGGAACTGCCCGACTTCATCAACGGACTGGTGCGCATCGCGGCAGTCGGCCGATCACTTGGAATCCATCTGGTCCTCGCGACCCAGCGACCCGCAGGCGTGGTCTCCGCCGACATGCGAGCCAACCTCAACCTGCGGATCGCCCTCCGCGTCCGCGATGCCGCCGACTCCCAGGACGTCATCGAGACCGACGCCGCGGCGGCGATCCCGGCGTCCCTCCCAGGGCGCGCGATCCTGCGGACCGGAGGTGGCGTGCCGCGCGCGTTGCAGACGGCATGGACGGGAGTGTCGTTGCGCAGCGGCGACGAGCCAGTTCGCATTGCGCGCGTCGATCCCGAGTCCGGAGCTCCGCTCTGGCCGCCGGATGACACAGGCGCCAACGCGCGGACCGGTCTGCGAGCCCTCACCGACGCGGTGTGTGTCAGTGCGGCGAACGGGCGGGTACGTCGACCTCCGTCGCCCTGGCTGCCGCCCCTTCCCTCACGGGTAGGAACATCCGACCTGACCGCCAAACCGCTGCGTGACATGGGCCTTCGGGACGCTGCTCGGTCGGCCGTTCCCCTCGGCCTGGTGGACCTCCCGGGCGAACAACAGCAGCTGACTATCGGCTGGGACCTCGATGCCGACGGCCACCTGGCGATCGTGGGTGGGCCGCGCAGCGGTCGCACCACGGCTGCGCACGCGCTCATCGGTGCGGCCGCGACAGCCTGGGCCAGCGATCGGCTGCACGTCTACGTGCTCGACGGCAGCGGCGGCCTGGGCGGCATCGGGTCGTTGCCGCACTGTGGCGCGGTCGTGCTGCGCGATGAGCTGTCGCGCACGCTGCGCCTCGTGCAATGGCTGACGAACGTAATCCGTGAGCGTCAATTGCGTTACAGCGGCGCAGGATTCGTCACGTCCGGCCCCGACCCACGCATCCTGCTGGTCATCGACGGCTGGGAGGTATTCCAGGAGATCAGCAACGAACACACCGTCGGCGACCTGGAGGATCGGATCACCCAGGTCCTGCGCGATGGTGTCTCCGTGGGCGTCAGCGTCGTGGCCACCGGCGGTCGGGCGCTGCTGTCGGGACGGGTGAGTGCGCTCTTCACGAGCACCGTCGCGACCCGGATGGCCGATCCGTCGGATCTGCTGATGGCTGGATTACGCGCCGCACAGATCCCCGCTGAGATGCCGCCCGGTCGAGGACTGCTGCTGCCAGGCGGCGAAGAACTGCAGTTCGCGTTGCCGGGTGACGCACGGACGAATCTCGTTGCAGCACCGGACGGTCGGCCACACCGAGTCGCGGCGCTGCCGGATCGGGTCGAGCTCGCGACGCTCGTCGCGACCGATCCCGGCGTGGTGACTCTGGGGTGCACCGTCGACGGTCCTGCCGGCTTTGCCATCGACGAGCGTTGCGGGGCCGGCTGGCTGGTGTGCGGTCCACCACGCAGCGGACGTACGACGACCCTGGCGGTGCTGGCCGAAGTGCTCGGTCAATCGCGGGCGGTCGGGTGGATCGGGCCGGGCGCTCCGGTCGGGGATCTGCCGCCCGCGGTCACCCGGCTGCCGTACGACGATCTGGGTGCGGTCCGCGCATGGTGCGCGGCGTACCCCGACGGCGCCGTCCTGGTCGACGACGCCGATCAGCTGACGGGGATGGCCGCGGAGCCGGCCGTCCTGGAGCATCTGGCACGCCACCGGACGACCGGCGGCATCGTCTGCGCCAGCGGTGTCGCGTCCGACCTCGCCACGTCGTACCGGGGCCTCGCGCCCGAGCTGCGCCGCCGTCAGACGGGGCTGCTGCTGCAACCCGGCCGGCACGACGGTGACCTCTTCGGCATCCGGATCGGGCCGATGGATCGTCCGCGGCAGGGCCGCGGGCTGCTCGTCGTACGGGGCGACGTACAAGAGATCCAGGTCGCGACCCCCTGAAGGCGTCAGGCGAGCAGCACCCGCTCCAACTCCTCGAGAGCCTGGCGCGCATAGCCCTGCCACATCCGCCCGAACGCCGGGAGCGCAAGCGATCCAACGGCGTTCGCGCCACGGATGGTCCAGGACCAGGTGATCCGGGTGCCGGTGCCGGCGGGGGCGAACGCCCACTCCCCCTCCACCGAAGCGGCCAGCACGACCATCGGGCCGGTGATGCCGTTCAGCTGGTAGGCGAAGGATCGCGGCCGGTCGATCGCCAGCAGCGTCTCCCGCATCGAGCCGCCGTCGGTGGTGCGCACGGTGCGCGTCTGGCCTGTGGCGCTCCCCCACGGCGGGGTGAAACCGGTGGTCTCCCTCACCGCCGGCAGCGCGCCGTACCGGCGGGAGAATATCTGCGGGAGCGGCGTGGTCAGGGTGCGCTCGAACGCGTCCTCGACCGGCAACTCCGGATGGTCTCCAAGTATAATTGTTCATGTTAATTTTTTTACAGTGTTTTTTTTTTTTTTTTTTTTTTTTTTTTTTTTTTTTTTTTTTTTTTTCTTTTTTTTTTTTTTTTTTTTTTTTTTTTTTTTTTTTTTTTTTTTTTTTTTTTTTTTTTTTTTTTTTTTTTTTTTTTTTTTTTTTTTCTTTTTTTTTTTTTTTATTCCCCCCGCGCGCGCGCGCCTTTTTTTTTTTTTTTTTTTTTTTTTTTTTTTTTTTTTTTTTTTTTTTTTTTTTTTTTTTTTTTTTTTTCTTTTTTTTTTTTTTTTTTTTTTTTTTTTAATTTTTTTTTTTTTTTTTTTTTTTTTTGTTTTTTTTTTTTTTTTTTTTTTTTTTTTTTTTTTTTTTTTTTTTTTTAAAATATTTTTTTTTTATATAAAAAAAAAAAAAAAAAAAAAAAAAAAAAAAAAAAAAAAAAAAAAAAAAAAAAAAAAAAATTTTTTTTTTTTTTTTTTTTTTTTTTTTTTTTTTTTTTTTTTTTTTTTTTTTTTTTTTTTTTTTTTTTTTTTTTTTTGTCTCTTTCCCATAAATCTCGCTGTGATCTGCGTACTTCCGGGTGCACCACTTCGCGCGACAGCTATCGGCTCCGTTCCCGCTGCTCGCGGCGGTCGGGGCGCGGACCAGCCGCGTCGAGATCGGCACCGGCGTGATCGACATGCGCTATGAGAACCCGCTCTACATGGCCGAGGACGCGGGCACCGCCGACCTCATCTCGGGGGGCCGACTGCAGCTCGGCATCAGCCGGGGATCGCCCGAGCAGGTCATCGAGGGCTACGGCTACTTCGGCTACCAGCCGGAAGACGGCGACCACGCCGCGATGGCGCGCGAGCACACCAGCACCTTCCTGCAGGTCATCCAGGGCAAGGGGTTCGCGCAGCCCAACCCGCGCCCGATGTTCCCCAACCCGCCCGGTCTGCTGCCGATCGAGCCGCACTCACCCGGTCTGCGCGAGCGCATCTGGTGGGGCGCGGGGTCGCGCGCGACGGCGGAGTGGGCCGGTGAGCAGGGCATGAACCTGATGAGCTCCACGCTCCTCACCGAGGACACCGGCGTGCCCTTCCACCAGCTGCAGGCCGAGCAGATCCAACGCTTCCGGGGCGCCTGGAAGTCCGCCGGGCACCCCGGTGAGCCGCGGGTCTCGGTCAGCCGCAGCATCTTCCCGATCGTCAACGAGACCGACCGCGCGTACTTCTGGCGGGACACGCACAGCACGGATCAGGTGGGCCACCTGGACGGCGGTCTGGCGCGCTTCGGCAAGTCGTACGCCGGCGAGCCGGAGCAGCTCGTCAAGGAGCTGGCCGACGACGAAGCCATCGCCGCCGCGGACACCCTGCTGCTGACGGTGCCCAACCAGCTCGGCGTCGACTACAACGTGCACGTGTTGGACAGCGTGCTGCGCCATCTGGCACCTGAGCTCGGCTGGCGCTGAACCCGGCTCGACCAGGGGCTCGGTCACGCGCCGACCTCGCCGATGCGCTCGCCGAGGCGCGTCAGACCCGCACGGAGGTGACGGCTGTACCCGTCGTCGGGGAGACCGGCCACGGCCAGCACCCCTTGGGCGTGCTGCACCCGTGCCGCGGCGAGGCGCCCCTGGCGCCGGTACCCGTCACCGAGGTTGAGATGCAGGCTGGGAGCCAGCGCGCTCGCCGACGGGATGCCGATGGCCGCGAGCTCGCCGTCCGCGACGTGCGCGTACGCGGCGAGCGCACGCTCGTCCCACTCCACCTCAGCCTCCAGATCGGGCTGCAGATCCGCGAGATAGTGGGCGATCACACACCGAGGGCCGTGATCCACGGGCTCACAGGCGTCCCAGCACCTCGAGAGCTCTCGCCGGGCACGGTCCGCCTCACCGCTCAGCGTCGTTCCCACAGCTGCCATGACTGCATCCCACTGGACCATGCCCGCGACCGTAGGAGCCGGCACCGACACCCCGTGCGGGCCCTCTGCCACTCATGCCGCGAGCGACGGTCGGCCCGGAGCGACCGATGAATGCCGGACGATGCTCCGGCCGGGAAACGAAGAATCCCCGAGCCGTCTGGCCCAGGGATTCTTCGTTGACGCGTTGGTAGCGGGGGCAGGATTTGAACCTGCGACCTCCGGGTTATGAGCCCGGCGAGCTACCGAGCTGCTCCACCCCGCGTCGGTAACACCAGCTTACGGGAGGGCCGCCGCGCCGCAAAATCGAACAGCGCTAGCGGGCGGTGGACAGGTCCGCGAGCGCGTCCTGCAACGTCGCTCCCCACCGCAGCCGGCCGCCGAAGCCGACCACGACCGCCTTGAGCACCGGGTAGGAAGCGCCCTTGGGCCGTACGTAGAGCGGCTCGACCTGCAGCATCCCGCCGGCCGCCGGCAGCGTCAGGAGGTTGCCCTTGCTCACGGTCGCCTTGGCGCGCGCCTCGGTGATGAAGAACTGACTGAGCGTGCCGGGCATGCTCGAAGAGCGCTCGGCAGAGGAGTTCAGGTCGTTCTGGAACTGGCCAGGACCCCGCGCCGAGCCGGTCACCCGGAGCAGCGTGAGCTTCCCGTACCCCGCGCCGACCTGCCCGGGCGTCGTCCCGGTGTCCGACCCGGCCGCGAGGTAACCGGTGACCGCGCCCGTGCCGCCCGCGCCGACGTACGACGAGGTGAGCGCGTAGCCGCGACCGGCGGCGCCCGGGAGGGTGACGGGTTGGTAGTAGGACGGCTGCAGCACACCGGCACCGGTCGTCGGGTCGACCGGCACGGACCAGCGCTGCCCGCCGTCGGCGAAGGTCGCGCGGTCGGTCACGTGGTAGGCCGCCAGGATGGTGCGCTGCATCTCGAACTGACCCTGCGGGTAGCGCACCTGCGAGAGCACCGCGGCGGGCATCTGCGAGCGCGGACGCACCGTGCCGGGGAAAACCTTCTCCCAGGCCCGCAGGACGGGTTCGTCGCTGTCCCAGGCGTAGAGCCGCACCGTTCCGTCGTACGCGTCGACCGTGGCCTTGACCGAGCCGCGCAGGTAGTTGATCGACCGCCCGAGCGTGTCCGACCCGGTGGTCAGGGGCTGGTGCTCGGCATAGGGATAACGGTCGGAGGTGGTGTAACCGTCGACGACCCACAGAGTGCGGCTTCCGGACTGCACCGGATAGGCCCCCTCGTCCACGGACAGCCACGGCGCGACCTGCCGCACCCGGTCGACGGGGTCGCGGTCGTAGATCACCCGGGAGGTGGTGCTGACGGAACGCGAGGTGAGCAGGTCCCACGAGCGGAACTTCGCGGCGTACGCGAGCCGGCGCATGATGCCGCCCAGCGCGACCCCTCCCCTGCCGTCGTATCGGAAGCCCGTGCTCGCCGTGCCGTCCGCCTCGATCGGCTTGCCGCCCACGACCGAATACGACGGCAGCCCGCCACCGAAGTAGATGCGGCTGCCGGCCGCGGCGGGTTCGGTCAGGAAGGACGGCGCGCCGCTCGCCGTCGTGGTGTCGGCGCGAGCGCTCACCACGCCGGTGCCGTGGGTGTAGACGAGGTGCTGGCCGACCCAGTCGCGTCCGCTCGCAGGCAGACCCGACAGGTCGATGCCGCGGGCGCCCACGACCGTCGGGGCGGCCGAGGCGCCGGCACCCGCGCGGCCGACGTCGAGGCCCGCGGCGAACGCGGCCGGCAGCGTGAGCCCCTGCAGCTGTTGGAACGCGCCGGTCACGAGCATCGGGTCCAGGACCGGCACGCCCGCCGCGGCCGTCGTCAGGCCCGCCGTCGGGGTCGCACCGGACGGGTAGTCGCGCACCGTCACGTCCGAGACGCCGTACGCCTCGCGGGTGGCGTCGATCTCCCGTTGCAGGTAGGTCGCCTCGTTCGACGAGCGCGCGGTGTTGCCGCGGACGGCGGACAGGATCTCGGGGTAGATGCCGCCGAACGCCACGGCGGTCGCCATCAGCATCGACACCGCGGCGGCCGGCCACCGCCAGCTGCGGGTGCGCATCGTGACCAGGAACGTCAGCGCGGTGAGGACGGCGGCGCAGGCGAGGATCGCGTGCACCGGCAGCGTCGAGCGCACGTCGGTGTCGTCGACACCGGTCAGGGTGCGCCCGGTGCGGTAGACCAGCGCGTAGCGGCCCCACCACCACGCCGCGGCGCGCACCAGCAGCAGCGCGACGGCGAGCAGGCACAGGTGGCGTCGGGCCACCCGGGTGAAGGTGAGCCTGCCCTCGGCGACGGTGATGCCGCCGTAGATGTAGTGGGTCAGCGTGGCGAGGACCAGCGCCAGGATCAGGATGACCGTGCTGAAGCCGATCAGCATCTCGATGAAGGGCATCGTGAAGACGTAGAAGCCGATGTCGCGGTGGAACTGCGGGTCGGTCTGACCGAAGCTCTGCCGCGCCCACCACAGCAGCGGTGTGCGCCACTGGCTCGAGGCGCTGGCCGCGGTGATGAGCGCTATCAGCAGCGGCACGACCGCGAACGCCGCACGCCGGAAGGGCTCGATCGCCACCCGATAGCGGTGCATCGCCTCGCCCGCGGCGTCCGGGACCCGGATCGGCCGGTAGCGGTAGGCCAGCCAGACGCTGCCGTGGCAGAGCAGCTCCACCACCAGGAACGCGATGGCGAAGAGCCCCGCCCGGGTGCGCAGCTCCACGCCGTACACCCCGGCGTACTGCAGGTTCTCGAACCACAGGTGCCGGGTCCACAGATTCGCCGCGAGGTTGCCGCCGACGAGCACGACGACGACGGTGAGGGTGAGGCGCAGCAGGGAGTGGCGGCGGCGATCCAGCCGCGGCAGGGCGCGCACGTCCGAGGATCCGGCGCCTCCGGAGCGCCCGGAACCGTCCGCAGCACTCATCGGGGTCTTCCGTCCCACGCACCGGACAACGACGCCCTCAACCTAGCGGGCGCGGGCGGTACGGCACGATGGCAGGTATGCCGAGCACTCCCGAGACGATCCTGCCTCCCCTGGTCGAGTGCGCGGTCGACACCGAACGCCATGTCGCCGCCGCCGGCTGGGACCAGGCGCCGCGCCTCTTCGCGATCGCGCGCAACGCCGGGCTGCTGGCCCGGGAGCCGGCGCTCGCCGCGCAGCTCGGTGCCGCGGCCGCGGACGGCCTCAGCACCATCGAGCAGGAGGGCCTGGCGCCGACGTCGTCCCTGGAGTCGATGCTCGGCCGGCTCGCGTGGCCGCCTGAGGTCGACGGAGTCGCCCTCGCCGTGGAGCGCCTCGTGGTGCCGCCCGACGCGGAGAACGACCTGCCCACCGATGCGGAGAACGCAGCCGAGGCCCTGGCCGCGCACCCGGACCGCCAGGACGTCCGACTGCTCGTGGCGGTGCTGCGCGACGGTGCCTCGGTCTGCCTGCTGCGGCAGCGGGCGCACGACGCCGACGACAAGGTCGCCATCGGTCAGGACATCGCCCCCGGGCTGGTCGAGGCGCTGCGGGCCACGCTCACGGCCTGACGCTGCCCTCCTTCAGCAGGACGGCAGGCCCGCGCCCTGCCCGGCCGCGACCTTCTCCACCGCTGCGACAGCCTGCGCGAAGCTCGAGATCCTGATGACGGTCAGACCCGACGGGATGTGCCCGTGGGCCTCGTTGCAGTCCGAGGCCGGCGCGAGGAAGTACGTGGCTCCCGAGTCGTGGGCGCCCACCATCTTCTGCCGAATGCCGCCGATCGGTCCGACGCTGCCGTCCTCGGAGATGGTGCCCGTGCCGGCGAATCTCTTGCCGCCGGTGAGGGATCCGGGCGTGAGCTTGTCGTAGATCGCGAGGGTGAACATGTTGCCCGCCGACGGTCCGCCGACGTCGCCGGCGTTGACGTCGACCTTGAACGGCAACGTGTAGTTGGGCACCGGGTAGAACCCCAGCAGCGACCCCGACCCCTGGGTGTTCTTCTCGGTCTTGATCCGCAGGGTGAGCGGCGTGCCCGCGCGGGTGACCTGGACGGTGACCGTGCTGCCCGGGCTGACCTTGTCCAGGACCGCACGCGCGGTGGCCAGACGGGCGAGCGCGGTGCCGTTGATGCTGCGTACGACGTCGCCCACCTTGAGGTACTTCGCGGCCGGTGAGCCCGGGCTCACCAAGCCGACCGACACGGTCTCGGGCACCTGGATGTCGGCCTGGCGCAGCGCCACCACCTGGGCGGTCTGCTGGGAGTCGGCCATGTCGGTGGTGTCCTGCTGCTGCACCTGCTTGCTGGTGACGTTCTTGGGGAAGTACTCGTCGGCGGGCACGATCTGCGCGTTGCTGTTGAGGTGCGCGATCGCCCACTCCCACACGCTGACGGGATACTGCGGGCCGCCGGCCAGCGAGACGGTGGTGAAGTCCAGCGAGCCGGACGTCGGGTAGGTCGGATGCCCCGAGATGGAGATCACCGGCTTGCCGTCAACGGCGCCGAGGGTGTTCTGCGCCGGCCCCGGCCGCAGGATCGCGACCGGCACGTGGATCAGGTTGAGGGCCGCCACCGCGAGCACCACCACGACAGCGAACACCAGCCACACCACGGTGCGGGGGCGCAGTCCGCCCAGACGGGAGTTGCCCGCACGTCCCGCGTCGCGAGCGTCGTACGAAGTCGTCACAAACCCACCCATTCATCCGTGCCGTCGGCGAAGATCTGATGCTTCCAGATCGGGACCGTGGTCTTGAGGACGTCGATCAGCTCAGCGCACACCCGCAGTGCCGCCTGCCGGTGCGCCGCGCTCACGGCCACCACCACCGCGAGGTCCCCCACGACGAGCTCACCGGTGCGATGCACGGCCGCGGCGGCCGTGATCTCGTCCGTCAGCACGCTGCGTACGACGTCGTGCAGGGTCTGCTCGGCGGTCGGGTGCGCGGTGTAGTCCAGCCGTACGACGTGCTGGGCGCGGTCGTGAGCGCGCACCTGCCCGACGAAGAGGCCGACCCCGCCGGCCTCCGGATCCTGCACGGCCTGGAGCACCTCGTCGACCGACAGCGGGGCGTCCCGCAGGTGCGCGAGACGCACTCGAGCGTCGTGATCCACCGGCTCAGCCCTTCCGTCGTCGGCGCCGCATGATCGCGGCCGTTGCCCCGACGGCGACTGCCGCACTGGCAGCGCCGAGCGCAGCCGCGTCCCTGGCTCCGAAGCGCGGCGCGCCACGGGTCTGCGCGGCGACATCCTCCAGCAGGACCGCGAGGCAGAGGTCATTGTCGTACGCGGGGGTCCACCCCGCTGCCCTCAGGGTCACCGAGTCGACGACGAGCGGGTGCATCACGAAGTCCAGATCGGACTCGGGCGACTTCAGGGTGCCGAGCCGGTGCAACCGCGCCGCGATGGCGCCGGCGGTGCTGGCGCCGACCTCGACGGCCCGCATGCCGCTGCGCTGCTCGACCTCCTCCTGGGTCAGATACCCCGGTGAGGCGACCGGCAGCCCGCCGGCCAACCGCCGATCGAGTGTGACCTCGACCGCCGTGGCCAGGTCGTCGACATGGCAGAACTGCCACGTCGGGTTGGCCCCTGCCACCCGCAGCAGCCGCGGGGCCGCGAAGTGCCGGGTGGTCAGCGTGTCGACGCCGCCCACGACGGAGGCCGGGCGCAGCACCGCGATGCGCAGCCCCGGGTACGCCGGAGCCGCCTCGGCGAGCGCCTCCTCGACAGCGACCAGGTCGGCGAAGAGGCCCACCTGACCGCGGGCGCGCAACGGTGCGTCGACCGGAAGGGGGATCGGGTTGTCCGGCAGGGCGCCGTACACCTGGGCAGCGGTGACGACGACGAGTTGACGCACCGCGCTGGCGGCGCAGGCGAGCACCAGGGTGCGCACCTCGCGGACCAGCCGGTCGCGGCGTTCGACCGGGTCCTCGGCCTGGTCCTGCAGCAGATCGGTCGGGGTGACCACGTGCACCAACGCGCTCACGCCCCGCAGCCCCTGGCCGATCAACGGGCTGGTGAGGTTGTCCTCCAGCTGCGCCACCAGGCCGCCACGATCGGTCCATCGCGCCTCGACGGCGGCGGCGATCGGCCCGGACGGGCGTGTCACCGCGAGGGTCTCCACGCTGCGCCCTGCGC
The DNA here is from genome assembly GCF_021391335.1 of Allobranchiibius sp. GilTou73. Classification (GTDB taxonomy): domain Bacteria; phylum Actinomycetota; class Actinomycetes; order Actinomycetales; family Dermatophilaceae; genus Allobranchiibius; species Allobranchiibius huperziae. The sequence goes on from NZ_CP090051.1 coordinate 3,395,558, forward strand.
GAACACGTCGACCTGTGGAACTCATGGACCGCCCGTCGTGGTTATCTGGAACGTACGCATCCTCTCACCGACCCTGCCGACCGAGGAGTTCACCGTGAGCGATTACCCGACCGGTAGGCCCGGCGACCCGAACGACCCCGATCAGCCGGACCTGGGCGAGCTGCTTCGTTCGTTGCTCTCCGGTGAGGGGCTGGCCGAACACCCGGAGTTCGCCGAGGCTCTGAAGAACATGGGGATCGACCGCCTCGACCCGGCGACCATGGGCATGCTGCAGGCGCAGATGCAGGCCATGATGTCCGGCCCTGCCGACGGCGGGTTCAACATCGAGATGGCCACCGACATCGCCCGCAAACAGGTGGCGACCGACGGCGACCAGTCGGTGTCCGCGCGCACCAAGGGCGACACCGATCAGGTCGTGCAGGTCGCCAACCTCTGGTTGGACGACGTCACCACCTTCGCGGCGGTCGGCCCCGGCCTGGCGTGGAGTCGCGCGGAGTGGGTCGAGCACACCATGCCGATGTGGCGTCGGCTGGTCGAGCCGGTCGCGGCGGGCGTGGGCAACGCGATCCAGCACGCGATGCGGGAGCAGCTCGGTCAGTTGGGGGACGGCGCCGCGGAGCAGCTCGGGCTGCCCGCCGGCACCGATCCCGCGGCCATGATGGGCCAGATCGAGCCGATGATGGCGCGGATGAGCAACGCGATGTTCGCGATGCAGGTCGGCCAGGCGGTGGGCGCGCTCGCCGGTGACCTGGTGAGCGGCGCCGAGATCGGCATTCCGCTGCTCGACGGCGACCAGGTCGTGCTGCTGCCGACCAACGTCGCGGCGTTCGCCGAGGGCCAGAGCGTCGACGCCGGCGAGGTGCACCTCTACGTCGCGACCCGGGAGGCGGCCCGCATGCGGCTCTTCCACGCGGTGCCGTGGCTCTCCCCCGCTCTGATCGCGGCCGTGCAGAGCTACGCCGGGGACATCAGCATCGACACCGAGGGCATCGAGCGGTCGCTGCGCGACATCGACCCGACCGACCCCCAGGCGATGCAGAGCGCGCTGCAGGGCTCGCTGTTCACCCCCGAGCCGAGCGAGGCGCAGCGCCGGGCGCTCGCACACCTGGAGACCCTGCTCGCGCTCGTCGAGGGCTGGGTCGACGTGGTCAGCGACCGCGCGGCCGACGGTCACCTGCCGCACGCCGCCGCCTTGTCGGAGGCCGTACGCCGCCGCCGCGCCTCCGGCGGACCCGCCGAGCGCGTCTTCTCCTCGCTCGTGGGCCTGGACCTGCGTCCGCGCCGCTTGCGCGACGCCGCAGCGCTCTTCGGTGCACTCGAGGAGGCCGCCGGAGCCGACGCGCGTGACGAGTCCTGGCAGCACCCGGACTTCGCGCCCACCGCCGCCGATCTGGACGACCCGCAGGCCTATGTCGCGCGCCGCACCGGCGAGCAGGTGCAGCCTCCGCGGGACGACGTCGACGCGGCGCTGGACGCGCTGCTCGCGCAGGGTGAGGCCGAGTTCGAGGGCGAGCAAGGCTCCGATGGCTCCGATGGCTCGGATGGCCCCGAGAGCGGTCCCGACGGACCGGCCACCCCGCGCGGGTGAATCTCGACCCGTCGTACGACGTGCTGGCGAGCGACGCGAAGACCCTGCTGGCGGACCATGTTTCACCCGACCCCGCGCAGGTGCGGCTGAGGGACGATTTCGTGCGGGCACTCGCGGCCGGCCCGGTGGCGATGTGGCGCGGCGGGCCGCCGGACCACTTCACCGCGAGCATGTTCGTCTATGACGCGAGCGGCGAGCATGTCTGCCTCGTACTGCACAAGAAGGCCCGGCTGTGGCTGCAGCCCGGCGGTCACCTCGAGCCGGGCGACGGGTCGGTGTCCGAAGCGGCCCAGCGCGAGGCGACCGAGGAGACCGGTCTGGCGGGCCTTCGGGTCCGGCCGGGTCTGGCGCACCTGAGCCATCACGACTTGAGCACACGCTTCGGTCGGTGTCGGTCACACCGCGACCTGCGGTTCGTCGCGACGGCACCGCCGGGCGCGACACCGGCTGTCTCCGACGAGTCGGACGACGTGCGCTGGTGGCCCGTGCGCGACCTGCCCGTGGACACCGATCCCGAGCTACGCGTCGTCGTGCCTGCGCTCGCCGGGCTCAGCTAGCCGGCTCCTCCGCGTCGTCGACATCGCTCGCGTCGTCGTCGGCCGCGGGGAGGCCGGCGCCGAAGGCCACGCCGTCGAGGTAGGCCTTGGCCTCCTCCAATCGCGGGTAACCGCCCAGCAGCTCCCAGAACGCCGGGCTGTGGTCCGGGCGCAGCAGGTGGGCCAGCTCGTGCAGCAGCACGTAGTCGACGACGTACGCGGGCATCCCGGCCAGCCGCGACGAGAGCCGAATGGTGCCGCGGGTCGGGGTGCACGAACCCCACCGGGTGCGCTGGTTGTCCACCCACCGCACCGAGGTCGGCCGAGCGAGACCACCGAGATAGCGCCGCGAGAGGCGCTCGGCGTCCGCGCCGAGCTCGACGTCTCCCGGGCTCTTGCGGCGGGCGGTCGATCGCTGCACCCGGGCGACCATGTCGGCGACCAGGCGGGCCTCCTCCTGCGCGGAGAGCCGAGCGGGCACCAGCACGATGATCCGGTCGCCCTCGCGGTACGCCGAGACAGTGCGACGCCGCCGCGTGGACCGCCGGATCTCCACCTCAGGCTCGGGCGCGTCGGGGTCGACGGCGACGGAGGAGGAGCTCATGGGCCAAATGTAGGTCCGCCCACCGTCAACACCACGGCGCCACGAGTGGCCTGTGGACAACTTCTGCGCCCTGTCGGTGCCCACTGCCAGGGTGTGGACTTCCCGCCGACGAGGAGTCCCGCCGTGAGCACAGCCGCCGTCCCGCTCCGTGCCCACCTGCGGGATCCCGGCGAGGTGGCACTGGGTCTCGGGGCTGAGCGCGCTCTGGTGCTGAGTGGGCTGAGTGACGCCGAGACACGGGCGGTCATCGGGTTGGGACCGATGACCGCCCGTCAGTGAGGCAGCGCGCACCTCGTCCGGCCGCCGTCGACCCGATGGCCGGACGTGGTGCGCCTGCTCGGCGACGCCGCCTCCCGCTTGACCGGCCCCGACGCCGTCTCCGGTTCGGTGACCGTCGCGGGTGTCGGCAGCGTGCCGGACGCGATCCGCGACGTGCTGACCGGGATGGGCGCCCAGGCTGACCCGGACCACACCACGCTGGCGGTGCTGATCGCCGCGGAACACGTTCCCGCGAGAGCCGCCGAACGCTGGCGCCGTGACGGGGTGCCCCACCTGCCGGTCGTGTTGGGCGCCGGCCGGGCCGTGATCGGACCGCTCATCCGGCCGGGCGTCGGTCCGTGCCTGGGGTGCCTGGACCACCACCGTGCCGTCCGCGACCCGGGGTGGGCCGCCATCGCGGCCGGTGGCCCGTGGGACGACGTCGCCGCCATCGGCGTCGATGCTCCCGGCGTGCTCGGCATGCTCGGCCCGGTGTCGGCCCCCGCCGACCTGCGCGCGGTCGTGTCCGGGCTGGTCGGGCTCGTGGCCCGGGGCCATCTGAGCGGGCAGCCGCTACCGGTCGGCGTCTCGGTCACCGTTACCACCCCGAGCCCCCGGGTGCAGCACCGGCTGTGGCGTGCACACCCCCGGTGCTGCCCGGACGCCGACGGCTGATGCGTGATACTCGATGTCATGACAGACCTGCCCCGCAAGGGCGTCGTACGCGCGGCCAAACTCGCCAGTCTTCCTCTGGGGTTCGGAGCGCGCACGGCGATCGGGTTGGGGAAGCGGGTCGGTGGCAAGCCGGCCGAGGCGGTCGCCGCGGAGTTGCAGGCACAGACGGCGGCGCAGCTCTTCCGGGTGCTCGGCTCCCTCAAGGGCGGCGCCATGAAGTTCGGGCAGTCGATGTCGATGTTCGAGGCCGCACTGCCGGACGAGATCGCCGGTCCCTACCGGGCGACGCTGACCAAGCTGCAGGACTCCGCACCGGCCATGCCCGTCGCCTCGGTGCGCCGGATCATGCGCGAGGAGTTCGGCACCCGGTGGCGCGGCAAGTTCGAGTCCTTCGACGAGAAACCGGTCGCCGCGGCCTCGATCGGCCAAGTGCACCGCGCCGTCTGGAAGGACGGACGCCAGGTGGCGGTCAAGCTGCAGTACCCCGGTGCCGGCGAGGCACTCATGTCGGACCTGCAGCAGGTCTCCCGGGTGATGCGTCTGACGACCAGCTGGGTGCCGGGCCTGGACGTCGGCCCGATCCTGGACGAGCTCAAGGGCCGGATGGCCGAGGAGACCGACTATCCCCTCGAAGCCACCATGCAGGAGCAGTTCGCGACGGCCTACGACGACGATCCGGACTACCTGATCCCGCACGTCGTGACCAGCAGTGCGGGCGCCATCGTCAGCGAATGGATCGACGGCACACCGCTGTCGGCGATCATCGCCTCAGGCACGCAGGAGCAGCGCGACACCGCGGCGGCCCACTACCTGGAGTTCCTGGTGGCCGGTCCGGGCCGCGCCGGGCTGCTGCACGCCGACCCGCATCCGGGCAACTTCCGCCTGATGGACGACGGCCGTCTCGGTGTCCTCGACTTCGGTGCGATCAACCGGCTGCCCGACGGATTGCCGCCGGCGCTGGGCGAGTTGCTCAACGCCGCCGTCGACGGTGACGCGACGGCACTGCTCGACGGACTGCGCTCCGAGGGCTTCATCCGCCGCGGCGTACGCATCGACGACGAAGCGGTGCTGGCCTACCTCAGCGTCTTCCTCGAGCCGCTGCACACCGCCGAGTTCGAGTTCAGCCGGGCGTGGATGCGCAGCATCTTCGCCTACGTCAACGACCCGCGCAGCGCGCAGTTCGCCACCGGACTGAAGCTCAACCTGCCGCCGAGCTACCTGCTCATCCACCGTGCCTGGCTCGGCGGGATCGCGGTGCTCAGTCAGATCGAGGGCACCGTGCCGGCGCGTGAGATCGTCAATCGCGCCGTGCCCGGCGCGGACTTCCCCCGCTGGACTGATCACCACTGCGATCGGCTCGCGCTGCCGGTATCACCTGCGTGGAAAATCGGCCGGGCGGTCACTTTGCTGCACCGGCGTACGGCGCCAGGGTGGGTGGTCGGCGCCGCGGTCACTTTCCCGCACCCAACGACGGCCTCCCGGGATACGACAAACGGGCCGGGCGGCCGTGGTGGGCCACCCGGCCCGTAGTGCCGGTGTTGCTACTTCCGGTAGCGACGCCGTTCGATCCGGCGTACCTCGCTCGTGATCTGGTGAGCGGGTCGCGGGATCCCTCGCTTCTCCGTCCGACCGGGTGGTCGGGTGGCGGCCTGTACATACCGCATGCTGTACATGGTGAAACTCCTTGTAAAATATGACGATTCATGAGTCAGTCGTTGATCACGCAGCGACCGGGTGCTTCCTCGGGCGACCACGGGGCCGTTTCTTGGCAACGGTCACGCCGCCGACGAACAGCTCCCCACCCCAGACGCCCCACGGCTCGGACCGCTCCAGGGCGCCGGCGAGGCAGGCCTCCCGCAGTGGGCAGTCGCCGCACAGGGCCTTGGCGAACTCGACGTCCTGCGGCCTCTCGGCGAACCACAGTTCGGCTTCGTTCACCCGGCACGGCAGTCGTGCCCCGGCGTCCTCCTGCTGCTGGGTGTGATCGATCAGATCGGTCAGCATCATCTCCGGCACCTCCTTGGTTGTCGCGCCCCTTGTGGGGGCTTCGTGTTGGCGGGTCGTGCTGGTCTGCATGGGTTTTCGATTCCGGTGCGAAGGCCGCGACATACAAAAAGGCCGCGGACCCTGTGGTGGGTTCCGCGGCCTGGAGGTGAGACTCCTGAGCTGATCTCAGCCAGGTGGTCCACAAGCTGCGGAACGGGACGGGGTGTTGTCGCCGACGACATCGGTGCCGTAGGGCGCGAACTTCGGGCGCCGGGCGGCGGTAGCGACACTGCTCCCCTGGGACCAACGTGCGAACTCCGCGAGGGTCGGCATCGTGATCTGGGCAGACGTCATCGCCGCGCGCTGCGAGCGCTCGATCGTGGCGGTGATGTTCTCCATCAGGCCGACCCTCCTTTCGCTGTCATGGTCCCCATACCGCTACCGAAGCGGCTGGGCTGAACGTGTTCGAGGTTACGGGTGCACTACAAGACGGGGCAACTGATTTTCCGGGAAATCTCCCACCAATGTCATTTTGATTCGGATTTCATTGCAGCACAACATTTTTCGGCAGCAGATTGCGGGTCGTCACCCGCGAGTACGCCGAGCACGGACTCCCCGTACGTCGCCAGTTTGCGGGCCCCCACCCCGGAGATGCCCGACAGGCCGGCCACATCGGTCGGCCGCTGCTCGGCGATGGCGACCAGCGTGGCGTCGGTGAAGACCACGAACGCGGGCACCTTCGTGGCGGTGGCGACGGCCAGCCGCCAGGCACGCAACGCCTCGAACTGCGCGTCGTCGTAACCGGGAGGGCATTCCCCGCACCGGCCGATCTTGCGCTCTGCTGCGGCGTGTAGCACCTTGCCGCAGACCCGGCAGTTGCTCACCTTGGCGGTGCGCACCCGCGAGCTGCGGGCGGGTCCGGCCGTGCGGGCCGGGCCGCGGGCACCCTCGCCGAGGACCGCCGTCGCGGACGACAGGAAACGGGAGGGCTTGCGCGACGCGCGACCTCCGGGGTTGCGTGACGCCGCCCAGGTGAGGGTGAGGTGTCGGCGCGCGCGGGTGAGGCCGACGTAGAGCAGTCGGCGCTCCTCCGCGACCTGCGCCGGACCCTCCGCCATCGAGAAGGGCAACAGCCCCTCCGAGCAGCCGATGAGGAAGACCGCGTCCCATTCCAGGCCCTTGGCCGCGTGCAGGGAGGCGAGCGTGATGCCCTCGACGGTCGGGGCGTGCTGCTCGCTGGCCCGGCGGTCCAGCTCCGCCACGAACTCCCGCATCCGCAGCCCGGTCGTATCGGCGAAGTCGTCCGCCAGGGTCGCGAGCGCGTCGAGGGACTGCCAGCGTTCGAGAACGGCGCCCCCGCCGGGCCGGCGGGGTGACCACCCGGCCGCCGTGATGACGTCGCGCACCACCTTGCCGAGGGGGTCGGCGCCGTCGTCCGAGCGCACGGCCCCCGCAGGAGCACCACCGCCGACCGCACCTCGGCGCGCTCGAAGAACCGCTCGCCGCCCCGCACCAGATACGGCACGTCGACCGCGGACAGCGCCTGCTCCAGCACCTCGGACTGGGCGTTGATCCGGTAGAGCACCGCGATCTGGGACGGTGCTACGCCGTCGGCGATCAGTGCCTTGATCCGGCGGGCGACCTCGTCGGCCTCGGCCTGGTCGTCGGGCAGCTGCACCAGCTGCGGGACGGGTCCCGCGTCGGACTGCGCCTGCAGCTGCACCCCCTCGCTCTCGCGGGCGCCGGCCTGCAGGACGAGGTTGGCCAGCTGCACGACCTGCGGGGTCGAGCGGTAGTTGCGCACCAGCCTGGTGACTGCGACGCCGACGCGCTGGGAGAAGTCGGTGAGGTGCCGAGGACTGGCACCGGTGAAGGAGTAGATCGTCTGCGCGGGGTCGCCCACCACGCACAGGTCGGCGCGGTCCCCCACCCACTGATCGAGGAGCGCCTGCTGGACGGTGTTGACGTCCTGGTACTCATCGACCACGAAGTGCCGGTACTGCGCGCGCACGGCCCGCGAGACGTCCTCGTGCTCGGCAAGGATGCCGGTCATCAGCAGCAGCACGTCCTCGAAGTCGATGACTCCGCGCGCGGTCTTGACCTCCTCGTAGGTCTCGAAGAGCCGCGCCATCGCGGTCAGGTCGAGCTCCGGCGGCGTGCGCCCAGCGGCCCGCGCCGCGACGGCGTAGCCCGCCGGGGTCACCATCGCGACCTTGGCCCATTCGATCTCGGCCGCGAGGTCGCGGATGACGACCCGGTCAAGTCGCAGCCGCAGCCGCGAACCGGCTTCGGCGACGACCGGCGCCTTGTGCTTCAACACCTCCGGCGCGGGACCGCCGATGGTCTGCGGCCAGAAGAAGTGCAGCTGACGCAACGCTGCGGAGTGGAAGGTGCGGGCCTGCACGCCCGGCAGGCCGAGCTCGCGCAACCGGGTGCGCATCTCACCGGCCGCGCGTGCGGTGAAGGTCACCGCGAGCACGCGGCCGGGCTGATAGGCGCCGGACAGCACGCCGTACGCGATCCGGTGGGTGATCGCCCGGGTCTTGCCGGTGCCCGCACCCGCGAGCACGCACATCGGACCGAGCGGTTGTGAGGCGACCTGACGCTGCTCGGGATCCAGGCCCGCCAGCACCTCGTCGGCGCTGGCCATCAGCGGCCCACCGACGTCACCATCGTTCGCCGGCCTGCTCCGGCAACGGGCCGCCGTACCAGTCCTCGATGAGGTGCCGGGCGATCGAGAGCGAAGGGGGTACGCCCAGCGATCCGTCGCCGAGCGCGGCGGCCAGCTCCACGCGACTGAACCAGCGCGCCTCGGCGATCTCCTCGTCCTGCAGCACCAGCTCGGTGGACGTCGCGCGCGCCGCGAACCCCACCATCAGGGACGCGGGGAACGGCCACGGCTGGTCACCGCGGAAGTCGACCTGCGACACGCTCACGCCCACCTCCTCCTCGACCTCACGGGCGACCGCGTGCTCCAGCGACTCACCGGGCTCCACGAAACCAGCCAGCACCGACATCCGGTTGGTGGTGCCGCCGAAGCGGGTGCCGCGCGCCAGCAGCAGCCGGTCGTCGTCATCGATGACGGACATGATCACGGCAGCGTCGGTCCGGGGGTACTGCTCGGTGCCCTCGCGGGTGCAGCGCCGGCCCCATCCGGACTCGGACACCTCGGCCCGAGCGCCGCAGCGCGGGCAGAAGCCTTGCGTGCGCTGCCAGTTCACGATGCCGAGACCCGTGGTGAGGATGCCGACGTCATGGGTGTCCAGGTCGAGCCCGACGCTGCGCATGGTGGCCGCGTCCTGCGGCGCCTCGTCGTCGATCCGGTCGACCGCGACCACGTCGGCGGCGTCGGCCACCCCGAGGAAGACGGCTGGCCGATCGAGGTCGCCGGCCTCCGGCGCGCGCAGGACCAGCCCGCCGTCGCGCACCCGTGCGCGATCGCCGTACAGATCGAGGACGCGGGTCTGCGGACTGGTCAGGAGCCGCCCCAGCAGCCCGGGATCGTGGCGTCGGTGGGCGGCGCGGTCCAGCGTCGTGCGGGACAGCACCAGATCGGACAGGCTCGTGGGTGTCGCAGGCACGTTCCCAGGCTACGGCCCGCCCTGCGTTTACCGTTGAGCACGTGCTCCGCCCCATCCTCACCCTCGCCGCCCTGGCCCACGCCGCGACCCCGACCCTGCGGCCCGTGAGCGTCCAGGAGCTGCCGACGGCCCCCGGTGCGCAGTACCAGAGCGTGCTGGTGACCGATGCCGCCGGAACGACGTGGACCGTGCGCGCCGCTCTCGACCCGGCTGCCGGCGCCGCCCTCGAGGCCTCGGTCGGGCTGCTCCGGCTGTTGCGCACCCGGATGCCGTTCGCGGTGCCGGACGTCGCCGGGACCGCGACCGGCGACGACGGCACCACCGTCGTCGTCCACCCCGTGCTGCCGGGTGCACCGATGGTCTGGCGTGAGCTGGTCTCCGGGTCGGACCTGGCGCGCTCCGTCGGAGCTGCCGTCGCCGCCCTGCACGACACCGACCCGCGGGTGGTCGAGGAGGCCGGCCTACCGACGTACGACGCCGACGCCTACCGCGCGCGCCGCCTCGCAGCCCTCGACCGCGCGGCGAGCACCGGGCACGTACCCCCCGCACTGCTCACCCGCTGGGAGCGCGCGCTGGAGGAGGTGACGCTGTGGAAGTTCGCGACCTGCGTCACTCACAGCACCCTCGAAGGGGCACACGTCCTCGCGGACGGCACCGTCACCGCCATCGACGTCTGGGAGCGCGCGGGCGTCGCCGACCCCGCCGAGGACTTCGCGGCGCTGCTCGTGTTGGCGTCCCCCGACGCATTCGACACCGTGCTCGAGGCCTACGCGGGTGCCCGGCGCGAGCGCCCGGACGTGCACCTGGAACGCCGCATCCGGCTCAGCGCCGAGCTGCACCGGGTGACCGCCCTGCTCGACGCCGTCGCCGCGGACGACGAGCGGCTGGTCGACCGACGGGCGGCCGCGCTGCGGCGGTTCGCCGAGACCTCCGCCGACGACGACCGTCTGATGCCGTCGCCTTTCGTACGGCAGCGACCGCCCGCGGCGGTCCCGGTCGAGCCGGTCGACCCGGCCGACGTCGAGGCACTGGACGACCTGTCCGGTGACGACGAGACCGTCGAGATCCCGATCACGACCAGCGTTCGCCCGAGCGGTGCCGGCGGCGCCACCGTCGCGCCGCCCTCGCTCACCGACGGTCAGCAGGACGCCGACGGTGCCGATGACGACTCGCACGACGGGCAGGACGAGAGCAACGGCTCCAGCCAGGGCTGAGGTGCCCGCGAACGGGCGGCGTCAGGTGCGGTCGGGTTCGTGCTCGGCGGGGATGGAGCCCACGACCGCGGCGATCTCCTGCACGCTCGGCAGCGGCGGATGCACGGTCTCCCCCGTCGCCGCGTAGTAGAACGCGCCCTGCACCGATTCGGGGTCGATGCCGTGCAACCGGGCGTACGCGATCCGGTACGCCGCCAGCTGCAACGCCCGGGTGGCTGCCAGCTCGCCGGTCGGACGACGACCGGTCTTCCAGTCCACGATCACGAAACCCGTGCCGTCGGCGGACGGGAAGACGGCGTCGACCCGGCCGCGCACGCTGATCCCGTCGATCCACGTCTCGAGTGCCACCTCGACGTCGACCGGAGTGCGGTCGGCCCACTCCGAGGCGAGGAACCGGGCCTTCATCGCCTCCAGGTCCGCGTCGAGGTCGGCGTCGTCGTCACCGGAGCCGGGCAGCGAGGAGATGTCGAGCAGGGCGGCGCGCTGGAAGTGCTGCTCGACCCACGCGTGGAACGCGGTGCCGCGTCGGGCTGCGAGCGCAGGCGCCGCGGGCATCGGTCGGCGGACGTCGAGCGCGAACTGCTCGGGGTCCTGTGCCAGGGCGACCAGGGCGGAGGTGGACAGGTGGCCCGGCAGGACGACGTGCTGTTCGCGGCGGGCACGCTGCGCCTCACGCTCGGCGAGCAGAACCCGCAGGCGGTGGGTGCGCCCGTCGTCGGGCAGGGCGACCGGTCCGTCCACGGTCGCGCGTTCCAGGGCCGCGCGCACCCGCTCGACACCGTCGTGGAGCGTCGCGCGCCGGGACGCCATGGGGTCACCGGGCCAGGTCGCCGTGCGGTCGTCGTCGTCGGCGGGGTTGACGGCCTCGGGGTCGGCCGGCAGGTCGACCCATTCGCCGCGGCGCACGAGACCTGCGTCGACCAGCTCGAGCAGGAAGCGCGAGGTCAGGCGCGGCTTCTTGCCGGCCCCCCACACCGCGCCGGTCAGCAGCATCCCGTGCCGGGCCCGGGTGAACGCGACGTAGGCCAGCCGGCGTTCCTCGGCGATCGCGTGCGCGCCGCCGCGCCCCTTGAAGTCGGTCACGGCCTCGCGGAAACCGGCGATGTCGTCGGCTGCCCACTCGAACTCCGGTAGGCCGTCGACGTCGCCGCGCAGGTCGTATGGCAGGCCGGACAGTCCGCCGGTCCAGCCGGTGTCGGTGGTGGCCCAGGTGTGGTGCAGGTCCGGCTCGCCCGAGGCGCCGATGGCCCAGCCGTCGTGCTGCTTCTTCCAGGTGGGCGGGTTGGAATGAGCGGGGAAGGTGCCCTCCACCAGGCCGGGCACCGCGACGTAGTCCCACTCCAGGCCCTTGGCCGCGTGCACGGTGAGGACCTGCACGGCGGCGGTATTGGCCTCCAGGAACGTCGTCTCCAGCCCGCGTTCCTCGCGCAGCGCGGCGTCCAGCCATGACAGGAAACCACTCAGCGTGGGCCGCTCGGCCTGCGCGGTGAACTGGGCCGCGACGTCCGCGAACGCGTCGAGATGCACGCGGGCGGACCCCGGCGTGTGCTCGGCGCGGGAGAGCACCTCGAGGTCGACGCCGAGGAGCCGCTCGGCCTCCCCGACCAGCTCGGGCAACGGCAGTGCCGTCATCGACCGCACCCGCCGGATCAGGCCCGCCAGCCAGTGCAGCCGGTGCAGCGCGACATCCCCGATCCGCTCGTCCTCCCGGCCGCGCCACTGCGCGTTCGGCAGTCGCTCGAGGGTCTCCACGATGCTCGGCTGCTCCCGGGAGTCCTGTTCGAGATCGCCCGCGCGCCGGGTCCCGCTCTCCTGGAAGCTGAGCTCGCGCGCCCGCGCGTAGAGCCCGGCCAGGTCGGCCGCCCCCAGGCGCATCGCGGGCCCGGTCAGCAATCGCATCAACCGGTCGCCGCGCGTCGGATCCTGCACGGCCCACAGAAGACTCACCACGTCGCCGACCTCCGGCGTCGTGAGCAACCCGCCGACGCCGACGACCTCGACCGGCAGTCCGGCACGCTCAAGGTGCTCGACGACCGACCGGAAGAGGGACCGCTTGCGGCACAGCACCGCGGCGGTCGCGCCGGTGTGCCGCCCACGGTCGTCGAACCACCGCTGCGCGACCCACCCCGCCACCTGCTGCGCCTCGTCGTCGGAGGTCTCGCACCGTGCCGCGTCGACGGCGCCGGTCTGGGCGCCCGGTCGGGGGCGCAGCGGCTCGACCGGCAGTCCCTCCTCGCGCAGCGGCTGCGCCGTGCGATCGGCGACGTCGAGCACCGCCACGTCGTTGCGCCAGCTCGTCGCGAGCGGCAACTGGCGGGTGCCGTGCTCGCCGCCGAACTCCCTGGCGTACGACGACAGGCTGGTCGCGCTCGCACCGCGCCAGCCGTAGATCGACTGGTGCGGGTCGCCCACCGCCGTGACGGGCACGGGCTCACCCGGCGCCACGAGCAGCGAGCGCAACAGCACGAGCTGGGCCTCGCTGGTGTCCTGGAACTCATCCAGCAGCACCGCCCGGTAGCGCGCCCGTTCGGCGGCGCCGACGTCAGGGAAGGACCGCGCGAGGCGGGCCGCCACGGCGACCTGATCGGCGAAGTCGAGACTGGTGCGCGCCCGCTTGGCGGCCTGGTAGCGATCAATGATCGGCAGCAGGTCGATACGCGCCTGCAGGGCAGCGGGCAGCAGGCGATCGGCCTGGGACAGCGCCTTGATGCGGCCGGTCGCCGGCAGGCCCTCGATGTGCCGCACGACCTCCTCGAGGTAGTCGCGCGCCTCGTCGGTGCTGCGCAGGTGCTCGGCGAGCTCACCGGCGAGGTCGACCACCGCGGCGACGACGGTGGACTCCATCTTGTCGACCCGCTCCATCGGCCCGTCGTACGCGCTCACCACCTCGGCGGCCAGCTGCCAGGACGCCGCCTCGGACAGCAGGCGGGAGTCGGGCTCGATCCCGAGGCGCAGGCCGTGCTCGGAGACGATCCGGCCCGCGTAGGAGTGATAGGTCTGCACGGTCGGGATGTCGGCGAGGCTGCGGGTGCCGTCGGCATCGACCGGCGGCTCCCACAGACCCACCGCGGTGAGCTGGCGCAACCGGCGCCCGACGCGTTCGGCGAGCTCGCCGGCGGCCTTGCGGGTGAAGGTCAGGCCCAGCACCTCGGCGGGCTGGACGAACCGGTTGGCCACGAGCCACACGACCCGGGAGGCCATCGTCTCGGTCTTGCCGGATCCGGCGCCGGCGACCACGAGCAGCGGCTCGTCGGGCGCCGCCTCGATGACCGCTGTCTGTTCGGCGGTGGGTGCCGGCAGCCCCAGCTGGTCGGCGAGGTGGGCTGCCCCCAGTCGCGGTGTCACGCCTGGTCACCCCCGAGCCGGCGGCCCTCTTCCTGGAGCGGGCAGCAGCCACGCACGGGGCAGGTGCGGCAACGGTCGTTGAGCGTGGCAGTCACGTGCGCCGCCGACATGCCCTCGGCGGTCCGGGCGAGCAGGTCGTAGGCCCACGACCGCCTCTCGGCGGTGTCCAACGGCGACTGCGGCTGCGGCAGGAAGCTCTTCCTGCCCGCGGCCGTGCCGAGGTGCACGAGCTGGGCCCCCGCCGTCCGGTCGCCCGCGTCGAAACCTCCCTCGATCACGGCCACCTGGTAGACGCCGAGCTGGGGGTTCTCCTCCACGTCGGGGTTCTTGGGTTTGGACGACCCGGTCTTGAAGTCGACGATCCGAATCCCCGCGTCGCCCTCCTGCGACTCCAGACGGTCCGCCGATCCGCGCAAACGGGCTCGCCCGACGACGACGTCCATGCGCACCTCGACGCCGGCCTGCTTCCACCCCTGGGCCGCGGCCTTCTCGAAGTAGTCGTGCAGGTAGGCGAGCATCCGGTGGGCCCGGACCCGGTCGCGTTCGCTCATCCAGGTGTCGCCGTAGCCCAGCCGGGCCCAGCGTTCGTCGAGCTCGGCGGTCATCGTGTCGAGATCGGCGTCGGGAAGCTCGGCAGCTATCTCGTGCACCAGCGTGCCGAGGTTGCGGGTGCCGAGATCCGGCCCGTCACCGCCCGCGCTGGTGAGCAGCCAGTTCAGCCCGCAGGTGCCGAACGACTCGACCCGGGACGGCGACACCGGCACCTCGGCATCCGCTGCACGCACCGGGCGGTCGTCGGACCGCTGCGTGAGAGCCCACCACTGGGCCGGGTCGGCGCCGGGGACGTGCTGCGCTGCCAGGTAGGCCAGCTCGTCGGCCGCCCGGTCGGCAGCTGCGGGCGACCCGGTCACGATCTCCCGGCGCAGGGCCGCCACCGTGCCGGTGAGGGTGAGCGCGACCGGGACGCCGACCGGTTGGCGCGCCTCGGAGGCCGTGCCGTCACCGTCCTGCTGCGGCGGGTCGATCAGATCCAGGTACGCCGACGGCTGCTCGTCGTCGCTGCGCACCGCCGTCACCAGCAGGCGTTCGCTAGCCCGGCTCACCGCGACGTGGAACTGGCGCGTCTCGTCGTAGCGGACCGCCGCCTGCGCCGCACGCAGCAGCTCTGCGGACTCCAGCCGCGCCTCCCGGCCCCGCATGACGTCGACGAGGGCCTCGGATCCCAGCAAGGAGCCGCGCAGCCGCAGGTCGGGCCACACGCCCTCCTGCACGCCGCACACCGCCACCACCCGCCACTGCCGGCCCGCGGCGGCCGCGGGGGTGATCAGGGCCACCGAGCCGTCCTCGGGCGCTGCGGGCACGATGCGGTCACCGGGCACGTCCTGACCGCGGATGTGCTCCAGGAAACCGGCGGGTGCCGAACCGGGGAGCCGGTCGTCGTACGCCGCGGCCGCCGCGAAGAGCGCCATCATCGCGTCGAGGTCGCGGTCGGCCCGCGTGCCGGGCGCCCCGCCCGCTAGCGCGGTGTCACGCCACTGGTCGGCCAGGCCGCTCGCCGACCACATGGCCCACAGCACCGTCTCGGCGCTGGCGGCGGGCTGCTCCCCGGCGGCCAGGCCCGCGCGCAGGACCCGCGCGATCCGCGCCGCGGGCGCCAGCTCCGGCTCGTCCAGCGGCCCGGAGGACACCACCGCGGCGGCGAGCAGCTCGTCGCTGGACCTGCTACCGCCGTCGTCGAGCTCGGTCGCGCGCATCACCCGGCGCATCCGGCGCAGCTCGATCGCGTCGGCCCCGCCGAGCGGCGAGGTCAGCAGGTCGACCGCGGCCTCCGGAGTGATCGGGTGCGGCTGCCCGTCGACCAGCGCGATCGCCGTCTCGAGCAGCAGCAGGAACGGGCGCACCGCAGGTTCGTCGCGCACCGGCAGCGTGGTGGCGGGCACCGCGACCGGCACGCCGGACCCGGCGAACGCGCGCCGCAGGGCGACTGCGCGGGCCTGCCCGCGCACGATCACCGCCATCTGCGACCACGGCACGCCCTCCATCAGGTGGCACTCGCGCAACCGCGCTGCGACGTAGGCCGCCTCCTGGGACGTCGCGCGCAGCAGGGCGACCTCGACGTGGTCGACGCTCTGGACCGGCGCCGCCGCGCGCTGCAGCCCCGCGCCGACCGTGCCGATCCGCTCGGCGACCCGTCCGGTCGCAGCACCGATGCGGGGCCCGACGCGGTAGGACCGGGGCAGCACGACCGGATCCGGGGCGCCGCGTCGTTCGGCCAGCATCCGCAGGTAGCGCGGATCGGCGCCGCGGAAACCCTGCACCGTGGAGTCGGGGTCGCCCAGCAGCACCAGGCGGGCGCCGGGGTGCGCGATCGCGTCGAGCAGGGTCGCCGACGCGTGCGTGAGCTCCTGTGCGTCGTCGACGACCACGAGGCGGGTGCGCCGGCGCAGTCTCGCGGCAGCTTCGGCGTCCGTGTCGAGCAGCGTGGCGGCCGCGCCGAGGATCCACGACGGGTCGTACGCGCCGGGGCGGGATAGGGCCGTGACCCGGTCGTACTCGTCGAGCACCTGCGCCGCGGCGACCCATGCCGGCCGCTCGTGCCGCACCCCGAGCTCGCGCAGCGCCTCACCGTCCAGGCCCCACTCGACGGCGCGCATGAGCAGATCGCGCAGCTCGGCCCGGAAACCTCTGGTGGGCAACGCTTGCCGGACGAAGTCCGGCCAGTGCGGTGCGTCGCCCTCACCCGCCGCGTGCCCGGCCAGCAGCTCGCGCAGCACCACGTCCTGCTCGGGCCCGGACAGCAGGCGTGGTGCTGGCTCGCCGTGCAGCGCCGCCGCCTCGCGCAGCATCCCGAAGGCCAGCGACTGGTGGGTGCGAGCGACCGGCTCGGTCGAGGTGGCCTGCAGTCGCGCGGTCAGCCGGTCGCGCAGCGCGGCCGCCTGCACCCGGGTGGGGGGCGAGCAGCAGGCACTCGTCGGGTGCGAGCCCGCCCTCGACGGCGGCCACGACCGTCTCGATCGCGACGGTGGACTTGCCGGTGCCGGGCGCCCCGATCACCACGAGGGATCGCTCGGTCCCTCTCACCACCTGCTCCTGGACGTCGTCCAGCGCGGGCCTGTCCGCTGCGGACACGGCAGCGCGTCGCATCCTCACCACGCCCGCATCCCATCACGGGCCACCGACACCTTCATCCTCCCGGCACCGGGAGGATTTCAGTAGCGCGGCAAAGCGGGGTCGACCTCGTCGGCCCAGGCGAGGATGCCGCCGCGCAGGGAGGCGACCGGCCCGTCGTACCCCTCGTTCAGCAGGGCGCGGACGGCAGCCGCGGATCGGGCACCGGACTTGCAGTGCAGCACGAGAGTGCGCCCGTCCGGCGGGCCGACCCATCCTACCCCGACGTCGGCGGCGTCCAGGTGCTCGGCGAACGGCAGCGACACGATGTCGCGCTCAGCCGGCGTGCGTACGTCGATGACCCGCGCGCCATCGTTCATCAGGAGCTCGCGCAGCGCGGCGGGCGAGACCTCCGGCACGGGCGACTCGGTGACCGGCCGCGGCAGCGAGGTGATGGAGGGCGCTTCGCCGCACACCGGGCACCCCGGATCGGCGGCCACCGGCAACGTGTCCCAGCTCTGGGCGAGCGCGTCGTGCACCAGCAGTCGGCCGATCAGCGGCTCGCCCACCCCGAGGATGAGCTTGACGACCTCGGCCGCCTGGATCGCGCCCATCACGCCGGGTACGGCGCCGAGCACGCCCGCCTCGGCGCACGACGGGATGGCGCCGGCCGGGGGCTGGTGAGGGAAGACGCAGCGGTAGCAGGGCCCTTCGCCCGCCGACCACACGGCGGCGCGCCCCGCGAAGCGCTCCACGGACGCCCACACCAACGGCAGACCCAGCAGCACGCACGTGTCGTTGAGCAGGTAACGGGTCTCGAAGTTGTCGGTCGCGTCGACCACCAGGTCGTGGTCCGCGGCCAGATCCATCGCGTTCCCGGGCTCGAACCGTTGCGCGACCGCCTCGAACTCCACGTCCGGGTTCGCTCGCGCGACAACGGTTCTGGCCACCTGTGCTTTGAGAGCACCCACGTCACCGGGAGTGAAAAGCACCTGCCGCTGCAGGTTGGACAGCTCCACGACGTCGTCGTCGACCACGGTCAGTCGACCGACGCCGGCGGCGGCCAGATAGGACACCACGGGGGCGGCGAGGCCCCCAGCACCGACCACGAGCACGCGGGCGGTCGCGAGCCGTCGTTGACCCGTGTCGCCCATCTCCTCGAGCAGCAGATGCCGGGAATAGCGCTGTACCTGGCCCTGTTCCAACGGCGGTCCGGGGGTGGTCAGAGGTCGGCGCGTCACATCGGCAACGGTAGTCGTGGGAATAGGATGCCGACCTAACTCGCCGGTAGGGGGCCGACTCGCGCGCAATCCGCGCCGGGACGGTCGGTCCGGCCGGAGGATGGAGTCAGAGTGGGAAGCCAGACCGATGTGTACGCCCGGGGTGGGCGACTTCCGCGATCGGCGCGCCGCGCGCAGCTGCTCGAGGCGGCGCAGGCCGTGTTCGCCGATTCCGGGTACCACGCTGCGTCGATGGACGAGATAGCCATCCGCGCCAGTGTCAGCAAACCCGTGCTCTACCAGCACTTCCCGGGCAAGCTGGACCTCTATCTCGCATTAATCGACCGGCACACCACCGAGGTGCCCCGCCTCGTCCAGGAGGCGCTCGCCGCAACCCACGACAACGCCACGCGCGTCGCGGCGGCGATGAGCGCCTTCTTCGAGTTCGTCGAGCGCGAGGACGGTGCCTTCCGGCTGGTCTTCGAGTCCGACCTCATCGACGAGCCAGCGGTCCGTCAGCGGGTGCGCCAGATGGACGCAGCATGCGCGGCGTCGGTCGCCGCCGTCATCGCCGAGGACACCGATCTGACGCCGCAACAGGCCCAACTGCTCGGCGTGTCGCTGGTCGGGATGGCACAGGTCGTCGCCCGCGACTGGCTGCACCAGGAGGCGGCCACCCGCATGTCGCGTGCGGAGGCCGAGCGTCTCGTCATCGCCCTGGGGTGGCGCGGGCTCGCCGGATTCCCGAAGACCGCCGAATAGCCCACCCGGCCCGGACGCAGCCCCGTGGAATCTTCTGGGGCCGCACGCGCTTACGGTGGGTAGGAGATCACCCTGCGACGGTCGGCGTACGCCGGCCCCGACTACCCGGAAGGACCCCCGATGGAGGTCAGGATCGGCGTGCAGCACGTGGCACGCGAAGTTGTGCTGGAGTCAGAGCAGACCCCGGACGAGGTGCGCGACCTGGTCGCCGCCTCCCTCAAATCCGGCGAGCCGCTGGTGCTCGCCGACGAGCGCGGCCACACCGTGACGGTGTCGGCGTCCGCGCTCGCGTACGTCGACGTCGCCTCGGAGCAGGTACGACGGGTCGGTTTCGGCAGCTGACCTCCGGGGCTCGAAACACCGGCCCTGCGCTGCCCTCCGACGGAGGGCATAATCGACGGATCAGGGGCTGTCGGTGGTCGGTGATTGAATTCATACATGAGTTCGACACCGGGTCTCGCAGCTGTCAGTGACAGCGCGGGCGGTGCTGTGGCTGCTGCACTTTCGGCAACGGACCCGTTGGACGAGGTCGGGGTGATCTGCGGGCGGTTGAACGCCGCGCACGCCGACCTGATCGACCTGGTCGCAGACCTAGTGCGCACTGAGTCGTGGGCGATCGGTGGGATCCGCTCCCCCGAACACTGGTTGACCTGCTTCGCCGGGGTCTCTCCCGCCACCGCCCGGGACCTGGTCCGGATCGCGACCCGGTCGGTCGAGCTACCGGCCCTGTCCCGGGAGGTGCACTCCGGTCGGCTCTCGTTGGGTCAGGCCGCGGTGGTCGCCGCGCACACCCCGACCGGGTACGACGAAACCGTCGTGGACCTGGCGGTGCACGCCACCGTGCCGCAGTTGCGCCGGGCGCTGGTCAAATACGACTTCGCCACCACCACCGACGAGGCGGACACCCCGCCGGCTCCACCAGACCCGTTCTCCGTCGCGGCGCAACCGGCGGAACTGTCGATGTGGTTCGACCACGACCGGTTCCACTTGAGCTACTCCGCGCCCGCCGACATCGGAGCCCTGGTCCAACAAGCCCTCGCAGAGGCCAAAGACGCCCTGTTCCTAGCTGCTGCGGGCACCTCGACACCCACCGACGATCCACCGGGCCGGCGGGTGCGGATGGCCGACGCCATGGCACACCTGGCGACCCGCTCCCTGCACGTCGGCACCACCGACGTCGCCGGCCGGGCCGACAAATTCCGGATCTACCTGCACCTGGACACCACCGGCCAAGGCTGGCTGACCACACGCGGCGCCCTACCCCCGCACCTCCTGAGGAAGTGGACCTGCGACGGGCTGGTGCAACCCGTCTGGGAAACCGGCGGCACCCCCGTCAACGTCGGACGCGCCCACCGCATCGTGCCCCGCCGCACCCGACGACTGGTCGAAGACCGCGACCGCGGCTGCGCCTACCCCGGCTGCCTGGCGATCCACCACCTGGAATGCCACCACGTCGTCCACTGGGCCGACGGCGGACCCACCAACATAGCCAACCTGATCAGCCTGTGTCCCCACCACCACGACCGCCATCACGCGGGGGACTTCACCATCCACCCCGAACCCGGCAGACCCGGACGGTTCCGATTCGCCACCCGCCACGGCCACCCCATCGAACCCGCCGCCGCCACCGCCCCACCCGGCACAACACCACCCCCGGTTCAGCCAGCACCACCGCGCTACACCGGCCCCACCAACGAGATCCTGCACCTGGACCAGGTCAGATTCCGCCGACGGAGTGAGCGCTTCAGGCAGTGAGGCCGAGGGTCTCCATCCGCGCCTTGTGGGCATCGGTGAGTCGGGTGAACAGCTCCGACAGCTCCTCCAGGGACATCCCGCTGCCCGAGCCGTCGGCCACGAGGAACTTCTCCAGCTGGTCGTTCTCCGCGATCGTCAGCTGCGCCTGAGTGATCGCTTCGCCGACCAGGCGCCGTCCCCACAGGGCGAGCGTGCTCGCGACCCGGCTGTCCGCGGCGATGGCGTCGCGCAGCTGCGCCTCGACGTAGTCGGCCTGCTCGTTGTCGCCCAGCACCTCCAGCATCAGGGTCCGGCTCTCCGGGTCGACCCACTGGGCGCACTCGCGGTAGAAGTCGGTGGCGATCGACTGCCCGGCGTACGCCTTCATCAGGCCCTCGGTCCAGTTTTTCGGCTTCGTACGGCGGTGCCACTCGTCGACCGCATCGACCACCGGCTCCATCGCCCGCTGCGGGTCGGCGCCCAACTGCCGCAGTCGCTCCGACAACGCCTGATAGTGCTCGAATTCGCGCACCGCGAACGCCGCCATGGCTTCCTTGCGCCCGACTCCGGGCGCCATCCCGGCATCCTCGACCGTGGCGAAGAAACTCTTCAGTTCGCCGTAGGCGAGCACCCCCAGCAACGCCGTCACACCTGACCGGAAGACCGGGTCCTGCAGGTCCGCGTCGGTGGGTCGTTCGTCGGAGGTCTGCGTGGGCGAGTCGGTCATCACGCGATGCTAGCGGGGCGGATGGGGAACTACCGGTAGACTGCAGGTTGTCAAGAGGTGCCCGGTCGGCATACGACACGTTCGACATCAACTTCGCCAGCGCACGCGCGCCGGCAGCGACATCCCCCGATCGGCTCCCCCAACCACTCACCGTGGCGCGACCCTGCGTCCGCACGCGTGGGGCCGTTCGATAAGGAATCGCGTCATCATGACGACCCAGCCCGACCACATCACCCTGCCCGACGACGACGGCGACGACGTGGGCACCTACGTGCCCGAGGCCGCTGGTCCCGTGACCCCGCCCAGCTTCTCCGACTTCGGGGTGCACCCGCTGATCGTGCAGGCGCTGGCCGACTCAGGGATCCACGCACCGTTCCCGATCCAGGCCATGACCCTGCCGGTCGCTCTCGGCGGCCACGACATCATCGGCCAGGCCAAGACCGGCACCGGCAAGACCCTCGGTTTCGGGGTGCCGCTGCTGCACCGCATCGTCTCCCCCACCGACCCCGGGTACGACGACCGCCCGGCCCCGGGCAAGCCCCAGGCCCTCGTCGTCGCGCCGACGCGTGAGCTCGCCAATCAGGTGATGGGGGACATCAAGACCGCTGCCTCGCTGCGGGGCATCCGCGTGACCGCGATCTACGGTGGCCGTGCGTTCGAGCCGCAGCTCGAGGCGTTGCGCGCCGGTGTCGAGGTCGTCGTGGGCACCCCCGGGCGTCTCATCGACCTGGCCGGCCAGGGCCACCTCGACCTGTCCTATGTGCAGACCGTCGTCCTCGACGAGGCCGACGAGATGCTCGACCTGGGGTTCCTGCCCGACGTGGAGAAGCTTCTGGCGATGACCCCCGCGTCGCGCCAGACGATGCTCTTCTCCGCGACCATGCCCGGAGCAGTCGTGGCCCTCGCGCGTCGCTACATGACCCAGCCCACCCACATCCGCGCGATCAACGAAGAGGGCGACTCCGGGCACACCGTCGCCGCAATCGAGCAGTTCGTCTACCGCGCGCACGCCATGGACAAGGTGGAGATGCTGGCGCGCATCCTGCAGGCCCGCGAGCGCGGCCTGACCATCGTCTTCAGCCGCACCAAGCGCACCGCCGCCAAGGTGGCCGACGACCTGCGCGAGCGCGGTTTCGCCTCGGCGTCGCTGCACGGCGACCTGGGACAGGGTGCCCGCGAGCAGGCGCTGCGCGCGTTCCGCGCCGGCAAGATCGACATCCTGGTGGCGACCGACGTCGCGGCCCGCGGCATCGACGTCGAGAACGTGACCCACGTCGTCAACTACCAGTGCCCCGAGGACGAGAAGACCTACCTGCACCGCACCGGCCGCACCGGTCGTGCGGGCAACACCGGTGTCGCGGTCACCTTCGTGGACTGGGACGACCTCCCGCGCTGGGGCCTGATCAACAAGGCTCTCGACCTGGGCATCCCCGACCCCGCGGAGACCTACTCCTCTTCCCCGGAGCTCTTCTCCGACCTGGACATCCCCACCACGGCTACCGGCAGGCTGCCCCGCTCCGAGCGCACCCGCGCCGGGCTGGACGCCGAGGTCCTCGAGGACCTCGGCGAGACCGGCAAGGCGCACCGGGCACCGTCCCGCGGCGGCAACGACCGCTCACGCGGCGGACGCGACGGCCGGCGCGGTGGAGACCGCACCGGCGGAGGTCAGGGCAGCGCACCGGCCGCATCGGGTGACCGTCCGGCACGTTCGCGCAACCGCCGTCGTACCCGTGGCGGGTCGCCGCAAGGCTCCTGAGCCCGGCAACGCCGGACCGGCGTAGCGTCGGGGCATGACCTCGACACAGACCCCACTCGGCAGCGGATTCGGCGCAGACTCGACGGCGGCCCAGGTCCCCGAGGGCGTCGACCTGCACGGTCGGCGCGCCCTCGTGACCGGCGGTTACTCCGGCATCGGCATCGAGGGCGTCCGCGCGCTCGACGCCGCCGGGGCGCAGGTCGTGGTGCCTGCCCGGCGGGTGGACGAGGCGCGCGAAGCGCTGGCCGACGTCCCCGACGTACAGGTCGTGCCGCTCGATCTCAGTGATCTGCAGAGCGTGCGCGCGGCGGCCGAAGGTCTTGCTGCGCAAGGCGATCCGTTCGACATCGTGATCGCCGGAGCGGGCGTGATGGCATCGCCCTACCAACTGGTCGGTGACGGCTGGGAGAGCCAGTTCGCGACCAACCACCTCGGTCACTTCGCCCTGGTGAATCGGCTGTGGCCGCACCTGGCCGATGGCGCCCGCGTGGTCAGCGTGTCCTCGGTCGGCCACCATCGCAGCGGGATCCGTTGGGACGACATGTGGTTCGCGGGCGGTTACGACAAGTGGGACGCCTACGGGCAGTCCAAGACAGCGAACGCGCTCTTCGCCCTCGAGCTGGACCGTCTCGGCGCGGACCGCGGGATCCACGCGTACTCACTGCACCCGGGCGGGATCCTCACGCCGCTGCAGCGGCACCTGCCGAAGCAGGAGCAGATCGCAATGGGCTGGATCGACGAGCACGGGACGCCGAGCGATGTCTTCAAGACGACCGAGCAGGGCGCAGCCACTCAGATCTGGGCCGCCACGTCAGCCAAGCTCGATGACCATGGCGGCGTCTACTGCGAGGACTGCGACATCGCGCCGATGGCCGACGGTGAACAACGTATGGGCGTCAAGCCGTGGGCGCACGACCCGGAGCAGGCGCAGCGCCTGTGGCAGCTGTCGGCAGAGCTGACCGGGGTCGACGCCTTCGCCTGAGCCCGCACCCACGACGAACAGGGTCGCGGCGCGCTCGATGGAGCGCGCCGCGACCCTGTTCCTGTCCGAGCCTGAGAAGGATCAGGCGGAGATGGTGCTGGTGTCGATCACGTAGCGGTAGCGCACCTTGCCGTCCACGACCTTGTCGTAGGCCGCGTCGACCTCGTCGGCACCGATGACCTCCACGGTCGCGCCGAAGTCGTGCTTGGCGCAGAAGTCGAGCATCTCCTGGGTCTCGGGGATGCCGCCGATGTTGGACCCGGCGACCACCTTGCTGCTGCCGATCAACAGACCCGGTGCGATCTCGTACTTCTTCGGCGGCAGGCCCACCGAGACAAGCACGCCACGGGCCTTCAGCAGCCCGACGTAGTCCTCCATGGGCAGATCGGCGCTCACCGTGTTGAGGATGATGTCGAAGTAGCCCTTGAGGTCCTCGAAGACCTTCCCGTCCGTGGTGGCGAGGTGCTTGGTCGCACCGAGCTTGACCGAGTCGTCGGCCTTGTCGGTGGTGCGCGACAGCACGGTCACCTCGGCGCCCATGGCGGCCGCGATCTTGACGCCCATGTGGCCGAGGCCGCCCATGCCGATGACGGCGACCTTGGTGCCTGGGGCGGCGCCCCAGCGGCGCAGCGGGGAGTACGTCGTGATGCCGGCGCACAGCAACGGCGCGGCGACGTCGAGTCCCAGGCCCTCGGGAATGGTGAGGACGAAGCGCTCGGAGACGACGACGCCCTGCGCGTAGCCGCCCTTGGTCTTCTCACCGTCGTAGCCGGTGCCGTTGTAGGTCATCACGGCGCCCTTGACGCAGTGCTGCTCGTAGCCCTCCTTGCAGAACTCGCACTCACCGCAGGAGTCGCCATGCAGCCGACGCCGACGTGGTCGCCGACCTTGACGCGGGTCACGGCGTCACCGACCTCGGCGACGACGCCCGCGATCTCGTGGCCGGGCACCATCGGGAAGATGGCGGTGCCCCACTCCTCACGGACCTGGTGGATGTCGCTGTGGCAGATACCGGCGAACTTCACGTCGATGCGGACGTCGTCGTCGCGCAGCGCGCGAAGCTCGACGGCGCCGGCCTCGAACGAGCCGCTGGGCGACGCGACGGACAGGGCAGGAGTTGTTGTCATATCACCGACGTTACGACCGCACAGGGGTCTCACGCCAATCCGGTGAGCCTCGTCACTCCTGCGGTTCGAGCGCGGCCCACGACTGTTGTTCCGGACCCATCAGCTGCCCCTCCGGGCAGTGCCGGCGGTAGTCGCACCACCGGCACAGCGCCGACGGGCGGGGCGCGAACACGGGCGATTCGACGCCCAGCTCGGCGTACGACGCGTCGGCCGCGCGCAGGTCGCGCCCGATGGACTCCGCCTCGGCGGCCTTGCGTTCCAGCGACTCCGGCGTGTGCTCGTGAGCCACGACCTCGCGAGTCGGCACGTGGTGCAGTTCGACGCGGGTGCACGCGCGTCGGAAGAGCCGCGCGACGGCCTGCGCGTAGAACGCCAGCGCCAACGACGTCCGCGCGTCGTCGCGCCCGAGCGGCCGCCGCGAGGTCTTGTAGTCGACGACCACCAGCTCGCCGTCACGGTCGTCGAGCCGGTCGATCCGACCGGTGAGCGCCAGGGTGGCGGTCTTCAGCCCCACCGTGCGCTCGATCCCCGCGGGCTGGGTGCTGCGATCGCTCTCGCGCAGGTAGTCCAGCACCTCATCCATGATCCGCGCACGCCAGCGCGCCGACTGCTCGGCGTCGCGGAAACCCACGTCGATCCAGCTGGTGCGCACCAGTTCCCGCACGGCGTCCGGGGTGCGGGCGTGCTCGGGCAGGTCCCAGAAGTCCCGTAGCACGTTGTGCACGACCAGGCCGACCGAGGTGTGCGCACGCTGTGCACGACCGGGCGGGGAGGGCCGGTCCAGGTAGCGCATCCGGTAGGCGCGCGGGCAGTCCAGCCACATCGACAGCTTGCTCGGGCTCGCGGAGTAGAGCCGCGCGGGAAGGCCGGCGATCTCGGTCTGCGTCTCCGTCTCGGATCCGCTCATGGCCACAGGATCTCGGTCGGGGACGTCGCCTGTGCCGCGATCGTCTCGAGCACGCGCGGCGTCGTGGTGTTCTCGCCGAGCCGGTTGTCCTTGCCGGTGCCGTGGTAGTCGCTGGAGCCGGTGACGAAGAGCCCCAGCTCGCTCGCCAACTCCTCCGCGCGACGGCGCGAGGCGTCGTCATGATCGCGGTGGAAGACCTCGATGCCGCCCAGGCCGGCGTCGGCCATCTCGCGGATGACGCTCTCGTCCACCACCCGGCCGCGCTGATGGGCCAGCGGATGGGCCATCACAGGCACACCACCGGCTGCGCGCACGAGCTCGACCGCGCGGGCGGGGTGCGGCGCGTAGTGCGAGACGTGATACTTCCCATTCGACGCCAGGTAGGTCGCGAAGGCCTCGTTGCGGTCGGCGACCACACCGGCGACGACCATGGCGTCGGCGATGTGCGGGCGCCCCAGCGTCGCGCCGGGCGCGGCCTGGGCGCGCACCTGCTCCCAGGTGAGACCGGTGTCCGGGGTGAGCAGGTCGACCATCCGGCGGGCGCGGTGCTCCCGGGAGTCGCGGGCGTGGTCCAGCTCACGCGTGAGCGGCTCACTGCTCGGATCGATCAGGTAGCCCAGCAGATGCACGCTGATGCCGCCGACCGAGCAGGAGATCTCGATACCGCGGACCAGGGCCACCCCCTGCTCATGCACCGCCGACGCCGCCTGCTGCCAGCCACTCGTGGTGTCGTGGTCGGTGAGCGCGACGACGTCCAACCCGGCGACCGCGGCCGCGGCCATCACCTGCTGTGGCGCCTGCGTGCCGTCGCTCTCGGTGGAGTGGGTGTGGAGGTCGATGCGCACACCCTCGACCCTATCGAGACCCGCCGACACGCCTTCGGTCATGCACAGAGCAGTTGCCCGTCTTTGTCAGACTGGAGCGATGACCTCACCGCCTGCACCCACCCCCGGCGCGCCCGCCGGGTCCGAGGTCACGATCCCCATCCGCCGCCAGGTCACGCCGCCGAGCGTGCACCAGACCGTGCGTCTGATGTACGCCGGAGCCGTCCTCAGCGTGCTCGCCGCGTTGGTGGAGCTGCACGCGCGCGGCGACATCCGCGCCTCCCTCGAGCGGCACAACGCGCACACCGGAGGCCGCCGGCTCGGCGCCCACGACATCAGCGACGCCGCCGGTTTCACCGTCTCGTTCATGGTCTGCGCCGCGATCCTCAGCGCGATCCTGTGGCTGGCGTTGGCCTGGGGCATCCGGCACGGCTCACGCAGGGCCCGCCTCTTCGGCACGGTGCTGGCGGTGCTGTGCGTGCTCAAGGTCTACGGCACGCTCACCCAGGGCGGCACCCCCGTGCTCGGGGTGCTGGTGGACCTGGCGCAGCTCGCGGTGGCCGTGGCGGTGACGGTCCTCATGTGGAGCAGGCGCAGTGCCGCCCACTTCGAGCCACCGGCGCGAGATCTAGGGTGACCGCCATGCCGACCGCTCGTGCGCGCCTGGCGCCCTTCCTCGTCCTCCTTGCCACCTGCTCCGTCGCGGCCTGCGGCTCCAGCGGAAGCACGACGCCGCAGACGCCGTCCTACCCGACCTCCTCGGTCCCCCTCGGGGGAACGACCGCCTCCTCCAGCACCAGCGCGTACGCCGGCAGCACCGTCAGCGCGGACAAGTCCTTCTCGGTCGTGCTCCCGATCGGGTGGAAGCCGGTCAAGAGTTCCGCGTCCGGGGTGGTGATCTTCGTGCAGGCGCCCACCGCCACGCACGGGGTGCGCACCAACTTCAGCGTGCTGCGCCAGCAGGCGCCGCCCGGGGTGGCTCTGGCCGACGTCGTCGCACAGAGCCAGGCGAGCCTGCAGCAGGGCGGGTACGCCGTGACGGCCGCCTCCCCCACGACGGTCGGCGGCATCGAGGGCCAGGGGCTGACCGCCACCCGGACTGTGCAGGACAAGCAGGTCAGCGAACGGCAGTACTTCGTCCAGCACGGGTCGGCGATCTACATCACCACGATGACCTCCTCGGCGCCCGACGCGGCCGCCGCGACCGCCGCGCAGACGGGCATCTTCGGTAGCTGGGCTTGGAGTCGTTCCTAGCCGGTGCGACGATGCCGGTATGAGTGAGAAGCAGCCGGCGGCCGAACATCGCAGCAAACCCACGAGCGCGCAGTTCCGTTCGTTCGTGGCCTCCGGGTGGGCACCGCGCCCGGATCAACCCACCCCGCGCGAGCCCGTGGCCGACCACACCGGTGCGCGCCGCGACGCACTCGGAGCCCGGTTCCCCGGCGAGCGACTCGTCATCCCCGCCGGAGGGCTGAAGGTCCGCAGCAACGACTGCGACTACGTCTTCCGGCCACACACCGCGTTCGCGCACCAGACCGGACTCGGTGGCGACCGCGAGCCCGACGCGGTGCTCGTGCTGGAGCCGACCGAGGACGGCGGCCACGAGGCGACGATCTACTTCCGCCCGCTCGCCGGCCGCGACACCGAGGAGTTCTTCGGCGACTCCCGCTACGGCGAGTTCTGGGTGGGTGCCCGCCCTCGACTGGAGGACGTGGAATCCGAGCTCGGCATCGGCGCACGGCACATCGACGAGCTCAAGGACGCGGTGTCCAAGGACGCCGGCGAGGTGACCGTGCGGGTGGTGCGCGACGCGGACGCGGAGGTCACCGCGCTGATCGACGAGATCCGTGCGCAGACCGCGCAGACCCAGCAGCAGGCCGGCGACGACGACGACCGCGACCGGCACGAGCTGGACGACGAACTGGCCCGGGTGCTGTCCACCCAGCGTCTGGTCAAGGACGACTTCGAGATCGACCAGATGCGCGCCGCCGTCAGCGCGACCGCCCGCGGTTTCGAGTCCGTGATCGCCGACCTTCCGGACGCCGTACGCCGTGGGCGGGGCGAGCGCTGGGTGGAGGGTGTCTTCGGGCTCACCGCGCGTCACGAGGGCAACGGCGTGGGGTACGACTCGATCTGCGCCGCCGGCGACCACGCGACGACCCTGCACTGGATCCGCAACACCGGCGAGATCCACGACGGCGACCTGCTCCTGCTGGATGCCGGCGTCGAGGTCGACGCGCTCTACACCGCCGACATCACCCGCACCTTCCCGGTGAACGGGCGCTTCTCCGATGCCCAGCGGAAGGTCTACGACGCGGTGTACGCCGCACAGGAGGCCGGGCTGGCCGCCGTACGCCCCGGCGCCACCTTCGCCGACATCCACGCAGCGGCCATCCGCGTCATCGCGCAGACGCTCTTCGACTGGGGGCTGCTGCCGGACGGCGTCGACGTGGAGACGACCCTGGACAAGGAGCAGGGTCAGTACCACCGTCGCTGGATGGTGCACGGCACGAGCCACCACCTCGGTCTGGACGTGCACGACTGCGCTCGCGCCCGCGACGAGGACTACATGCAGGGCACGCTCACGCCCGGCATGATCGTCACCGTCGAGCCCGGCCTCTACTTCAAGGCCGACGACGAGCTGATCCCGCCGGAGCTGCGTGGGATCGGCGTCCGCATCGAGGACGACGTCCTCGTCACGGCCACCGGCCACGAGAACCTCTCGGCAGCCATGCCCCGGGCGAGCGCCGAGGTCGAGGACTGGATCGCGCGCGTCTGGGCCGAGCGCTCCTAGTCGCGCTCAGGCGTGGCCGGCGTTGTTACCCGGCTCACCGGGCAGCTCCGGTCCGGTGTCGCCGGGCACGGCGTCCTTCGCGTCCTCCTCGCTGATACGCACGCCGGCGAGCGGGTCGCCGCCGGCGGTGCCGGGCTCCTCGGCGACGGGCTGCTGGGTGTCGGCGGTCGGATCCTCGGTCGTGGGCTCTTCGATGTCGCTCATGCGTTCGACGCTAACAGCAGTCGCCGACGTCGCACCGTTACGCTCCCGGCATGACCGTGCCCGCCAGGCCCGCCGTACCCGTCGTGCCCGCCGCTTTCGGCAAGTCCGCCATCTGCTGGGTGCAGGTCGACGGGCGCGACTGGCCGGTCTGGTACGCGCCGGTGGACGACGTCGCGTACGTCGTGTCGGGCCCGGGTGAGCAGGAGCTGCCCGACCTTCCGGCGAGCGTGTCGATCACGATCCGCGCCAAGGACACCCGTGAGTATGCCGGCAGATTCACCGCGTCCGCGACCCGGCTCCACCCCGGCGACGAGGAGTGGGACGACGCCGTCGGGGCGCTGCGACCCGCCCGGCTGAATGCCCCCGACGCCGATCCGGCCGCACGCTGGTCGCAGGACGGCGCGGTCTGGGTGCTGCGGCCGGATTTCGACGCGCCCGCGCCGGTCGCGCGGGACGCGCCGAGTGGCGCCCACGAACCCGCACCGACCACTGCGACCACTCGCGGACGCATGCCCGGTCACCTCGGAAAGCGTCGGCGACGCGAGGGCTAACCTGTCCACCGTGAGTTCACTGACTCGCGTGTTCATCGCGCGCATCTCCGGCCTGACGGTCCTCGATCCCCTCGGGGATCAGGTCGGCCGCGTGCGCGACGTGGTCGTCGTCTTCGCCTCGACGGGTGCCCTGCGCGCCATCGGCCTGGTCATCGAGGTGCCCGGCAAGCGGCGGGTCTTCGTGCCCATGACCCGGGTCACCAGCATCGACGCGGGCGCCGTCATCACCACGGGCCTAGTCAACATGCGCCGCTTCGAGCAGCGCACGAACGAGACCCTCGTGCTCGCGGAGCTGCTCGACCGCGAGGTCAACGTGCGCGACGAGGACGAGGTCTTCACCGGTCTGGTGGAGGACCTGGAGATCGAGCAGAACGCCCGCCGCGACTGGATGGCCACCAAGGTCTTCGTGCGCCGCTCCATCCCCGTCTCGGCCGCCTCGAAGGCGATGTCCCGGCTCACCCGGCGACGCAGCGGCACCACGGTGCTGGTGCCCGTCAGCGACGTCACCGGCCTGCGCCGTCAGCCCGAGGCGCAGAGCGCCGAGCGGTTGCTGGAGACCTACGAGGACCTGCGCGTCGCCGACCTGGCCGAGGTCATCCACGACCTCACCCCCAAGCGCCGCGGCGAGGTCGCCGCCGCGCTGGACGACGACAAGCTCGCCGACATCATGCAGGAGCTACCCGAGGACGACCAGGTCGAGATCATGACCGGCCTGGACGTCGAGCGGGCCGCCGACGTGCTGGAGGCGATGGAGCCCGACGACGCCGCCGACCTGCTCGCCGACCTGCCGCCCGCGCAGGCCGAGCAGTTGCTGCAGCGGATGGCGCCCGACGAGGCCGAGCCGCTGCGTCGCCTGATGGAGTACGACGAGAACACCGCCGGCGGTCTGATGACCACCGACCCGGTGGTCCTCGGCCCGGAGGCCACCATCGCCGAGGCCCTGGCACTCGTGCGCCGCGAGGAGGTCGCGCCCGCGCTGGCGTCCTCGATCTTCGTGTGCCGCCCGCCGCTGGAGACCCCCACCGGACGGTTCATCGGCGTCGTGCACACCCAGCGGCTGCTGCGCGAACCGCCGGCGTCCGCGGTCGGGATGATCATCGACAAGACCGTCGAGCCGGTCGCCGGCGACGCGCCTCTCGGTCACGTGACCCGCACGCTCGCGACGTACAACCTGGTGAGCCTGCCGGTGGTCGACAACGCGGGCCGACTGCTCGGCGCCGTCACCGTCGACGACGTGCTCGACCACATCCTCCCCGAGGACTGGCGGGAGGCCAGGCACGAGGGCCGCCGCTACACGCAGGCATCCGGGTCGGACGCGGCGAGCCCCTCATGACCGACCTCGACACCGGCCGCAAGCGTCGCGGCGGACGCTCGCGCGCGACCCACGAGCGGCGCGAGCGCGACCGCATCGACCAGCCCCAGGAGATCCGCCGGGGGTTCCTGCCGAAGTTCCGGCCCGACGGTGACCGGTTCGGGGTCCTGAGCGAGCAGTTCGCTCGGTTCATGGGCACCGCGACGTTCCTGATCTGGATGAGCGTCTTCGTCATCGTCTGGCTGGCTTGGAACACGTTCCTGCCCCACTCGCTCCAGTTCGACCCGCGCAAGCTCAACTACACCCTGCTCACGCTGATCCTCAGCCTGCAGGCGTCGTACGCCGCACCGCTGATCCTCCTGGCGCAGAACCGCCAGGACGACCGCGACCGGGTCGCGCTGGAGCAGGACCGCAACCAGAACGCGCGCAGCCTCGCCGACACCGAGTTCCTCACCCGTGAGGTGGCCTCGTTGCGGGTCGCGATGCGCGAGACGGCCACCCGCGACTTCGTGCGGTCCGAGCTGCGCTCGCTGCTGGAGGAGATGGAGGAGCGCGGCCACCTGCGCGCCGCCGACGAGACGGGCCCGTCGACGTCCGGCTCCCCCACCAGCAAAGGCTGACCCGATCGGGCGGTTCTACACTTATGGCATGCCCACCCCTACGGTCGACGCCGTTCGTGATGCCCTCTCCCGTGTCCAGGACCCGGAGATTCACCGACCCATCACCGAGCTCGGCATGGTCGAGAGCGTGGACGTCAGCGACAGCGGCCATGTCACCGTCACCATCCTGCTCACGATCTCCGGCTGCCCGCTGAAGGCCAAGCTCACCACCGACACCACACAGGCGGTGCAGACGGTCGAGGGTGTGACCGGCGTCGACGTACGCCTCGGCGTGATGAACGACGAGCAGCGCGGCGCGCTCAAGGACCACCTGCGCGGGGGCGCCCAGGAGCGGGAGATCCCGTTCGCCAAGCCCGGATCGCTGACCCGCGTGTACGCCGTGGCATCCGGCAAGGGCGGGGTCGGCAAGTCCTCCGTCACCACCAACCTGGCGGCCTCGCTCGCGAAGCAGGGCCTGCGGGTGGCCGTGGTCGACGCCGACATCTACGGCTTCTCGGTGCCGCGGATGATGGGTGTGGAGCGCAAGCCCACCCAGGTCGACGACATGATCCTGCCCCCGGACAGCCACGACGTGAAGGTCATCTCGATCGGGATGTTCGTGCCGGGCAACCAGCCCGTGGTGTGGCGCGGCCCGATGCTGCACCGCGCGCTGCAGCAGTTCCTGGCCGACGTCTTCTGGGGTGACCTGGACATCCTGCTGCTCGACCTTCCGCCGGGCACCGGCGACATCGCCATCTCGGTCGCCCAGCTCATCCCCAACTCCGAGATCCTCGTGGTCACCACCCCCCAGCAGGCGGCTGCCGAGGTGGCCGAGCGGGCCGGCGCGATTGCGCTGCAGACCCACCAGCGCGTCGCCGGCGTCATAGAGAACATGTCCTGGCTGGAACTGCCCGACGGCAGCCGTCAGGAGATCTTCGGCAGCGGCGGCGGCGCCGCGGTCGCCGCCTCGCTCAGCCGCGCGATCGGAGCGCCGGTCGAACTGCTCGGCCAGGTGCCCCTGGACACCAACCTGCGCGAGGGCGCCGACGAGGGTCTGCCGGTCGTGCTGCGCAACCCCGACAGCGCGGCGGCCGTCGCTCTGCGCGGCATCGCGGCGGGCCTCGGAAGTCGCTCGCGCGGTCTCGCCGGGCGCTCCCTCGGTCTCACTCCCGCCGGGCGGTAGTCCGTCCCGCTGCTGCTCGCGGAATGCTTGACCTCCGGGGAGGGTTCGCACTGATAGTGATTCCTACCCCGACCGGGGCGCAGAGGACGCAGTGCAGCACTCGAGAGGAACGGCCATGAGCGACGACCACCAGCAGCAGGCCAACATCGGGGTCGTCGGCCTCGCAGTGATGGGATCGAACCTGGCGCGCAACCTCGCGTCCCGCGAGGGCAACACCGTCGCGGTCTTCAACCGCACCCAGGCACGCACCGACGATCTCGTGCGCGAGCACGCCGACGCCGGTTTCGTGGCGTCGGAGACGATCGAGGACTTCGCGGCCTCCCTGGCCAAGCCGCGTACGGCGATCATCATGGTGCAGGCCGGCGCGGGCACGGACGCCGTGATCGACCAGCTCGCCGACCTCTTCGAGGAGGGCGACATCATCGTGGACGGCGGCAACGCCAACTTCCACGACACCATCCGGCGCGAGAAGCAGCTGCGCGAACGCGGCCTGAACTTCGTCGGCACCGGCATCTCCGGCGGCGAGGAGGGCGCGTTGCACGGCCCGTCGATCATGCCGGGCGGCTCCGCCGAGGCGTGGGAGACCCTCGGGCCGATCCTGCGCTCCATCGCCGCCGTCGCCGAAGGCGAGCCGTGCGTGACCCACGTCGGCACCGACGGCGCCGGGCACTTCGTGAAGATGGTGCACAACGGCATCGAGTACGCCGACATGCAGCTCATCGCCGAGGCGTACGACCTGCTCCGGCGTGTCGGCAGGCACTCCACGAGCGAGGTCGCGCAGATCTTCACCGAGTGGAACGACGGAGATCTGGAGTCCTACCTGATCGAGATCACCGCGGAGGTCCTGAAGCAGACCGACGCCGACACCGGCAAGCCACTGGTCGACGTCATCGAGGACCAGGCCGGCTCCAAGGGCACCGGCGTGTGGACCGTGCAGAACGCCGTCGGCCTCGGCATCCCGGTGTCCGGTATCGGCGAGGCGGTCTTCGCCCGCGCGGTCTCCTCCAAGCCCACCCAGCGGGCGGCCGTCCGGAAGACCGCGGCATCACGCCCGCAGGTCCAGGAGGTCGGCGAGGGCTTCGAGGACGACGTGCGCGCCGCGCTCTACGCCTCGAAGGTGGTCGCCTATGCGCAGGGTTTCGACCTGATCATCGCCGGGGCCAGGGAGTACGACTGGGACATCGACCTCGGCGACATGGCGAAGATCTGGCGCGGCGGCTGCATCATCCGCGCCCAGTTCCTCAACCGGATCGTCGAGGCGTACGAGAAGAAC
This sequence comes from Allobranchiibius sp. GilTou73, assembly GCF_021391335.1. Taxonomy (GTDB): domain Bacteria; phylum Actinomycetota; class Actinomycetes; order Actinomycetales; family Dermatophilaceae; genus Allobranchiibius; species Allobranchiibius huperziae. The sequence goes on from NZ_CP090051.1 coordinate 3,430,408, forward strand.
CCCGATCTGGAGACTCTGCTCGAGGACCCCTACTTCGCGAACGCGGTCGCCGAGGGTGACGCGGCGTGGCGTCGCATCGTCGGCATCGCTGCCGCCTCGGGCATCCCGGCGCCGGGCTTCTCCTCGGCGCTCGCCTACTACGACGCGCTGTCCTCCGACCGGCTGCCGGCCGCACTCGTGCAGGGGCTGCGCGACTTCTTCGGCGCGCACACCTACCAGCGGGTGGACAAGAAGGGCACGTTCCACACGTTGTGGTCCGGTGACCGCACCGAGATCGAGACGGAGCCCTCGACGCACTGACCCCTCAGGTGGCGTCGACGTCGTACGGCGTGGCGCGGTCCGGATCCCACCGGCGGTGGTCCTCGTGCGCGGCGATCCCGTCGTGGCCGAGGTAGGGCGCCTCCTCGGTCGGCTCGCCGGAGTCCTCGTCGTCGTAGAGCGCCTGGCGGATGATCTTGCGCGGGTCGTACTGGCGAGGATCGTACTGGCGCCAGTCGATGTCCTCGAAGTCCGGCCCGAGCTGGTCCTTCAGGTTGCCCTTGGCGCCGTTGGCCATGTCACGGGCCTGCCGGACGAACGTGCGCAGCTTCTCCAGGTACTCCGGCATCCGCTCCGGCCCGATCAGGACCATGGCGGCGACGAGCAGGATCAGCAGTTTCCACGACGTGATCCCGAACATGTCACCATCCTCCCTGCGAGCCTCAGTTGTTGGTCGATGCGCTGGTCTGCACTGCGACACTACGGCTGCCGCCGTTGCTCGCGATCGTCAAGGTCACCGTGGCGCCGATCGGCTTGGAGCGCAGAGCCACGATGAACGCGGTCGGACCGGCCACCTCGACCCCGTCGACCGCGGTGATGACGTCGCCGGTGGCCACGCCGGCACGCTGCGCCGGGCCGCCCGCATCCACGCCACCGACGCGCACGCCCGTCCCGTCGTAGTCCGTGTCGACCTGGATCCCGATGCTGGGGTGCTCCGCCTTGCCGGTCCTGATCAGCTGGTCCACCGTGCGCTGCACCTGTGCCGACGGGATCGCGAACCCCACCCCGATGTTGCCGCTCTGCTGGCCGTCCGACGCGCTGCTGCCCCCCGTGCTGGCGATCGCCGAGTTCACGCCCACGACCCGCCCGTGCATGTCCAGCAGCGGGCCGCCGGAGTTGCCGGGGTTGATCGCGGCGTCGGTCTGCACCGCGTTGAGGTAGGACACGTCCGACATCGACTGTCCGGTGGTGACCGGCCTGTTCAGCGCGCTCACGATGCCGGTGGTGACCGAGCCGGTCAGCCCGAGGGGGGCGCCCACCGCGATGACCGACTGCCCCACGATGAGCGCGTCGGAGTCGCCGTACCGCAGGGTGGGCAGGGTGCCGTGGGAGACCTTGATGACCGCCAGGTCGTACGACGCGTCGGCACCGATGATGCGGGCGCTCGCCGTGGAGTTGTCTGAGAACTGCACCGTCAGCCGGCCGGTCGAGCCGGCGCCCTCCGCGACGTGGTTGTTGGTCACGATGTAGCCGTCGGAGCGGATCACGAAACCGGACCCGGTACCGACGGGTTTGCCGGTGGAGTCGGCGATCTGGATGGTGACCACGCTCGGCAGCGACCGCTTGGCGATGGCGCTGACCTGGTCACCGCCCGCCACGTCCGCGGTGTCCGTGCGGTCGTAGTGGTGGGTGATGAGCGAGCCGCCGACGCCACCGACCGCACCGGCGATCAGCGCGAGCACCAGCGCGCCCCCGGCGAGCAGTCCCGCGCGGCCCTTGCGGGGCGACGTCGGCTGCGGGACAGGCGGCGGCCCGGGCACAAGGAACGCTGGTCGAGGTCCATGGGGCGCACCGCCGGGCATGGGATCTGGCCTCGGCGGGTCGGACGGCGTCATACCGGCGATTGTCGCTTACGACACGGGTCAGTGGCCGCCGGACCGCACCATTGCCGCGCGCACGACGGGATCGGCCACCGGCTCGGTGCCGGAGCCGCTCGACGCCCGGGGCAGCTGCCGTACGACCGAGGACCCTCCTCGTTGCATCTGACCCGGCGTCCCGCCGGTGGTGCCCACCGGCACCTGGACCGCGACGAGCGCGGCGCCGACGCATCCCGCCACGGCGAACATGGCGCACGCGACGGAACGCCGTGCCGACGCGTACTGCGCGGGCGCGGAGATCGCCAGGGTGGCCGGCCCCTGCGGCCGGATGGGTGCGCACTCCCGGTGCGCCTCCCGCGCCATGTGCATCAGCCCGGCCGCGAGGTCGTGCTGGCCCTGATGACCCAGGGTGAAGCTGCGCATCCGCGCGATGACCTCGCGCTGCTCCTGCACGAAGGCGCGGCAGTGCAGGCAGACCGACAGGTGCCGCTCGACGCCGCAGGTCCGCTCAGGGTCCAGCATCCCGTCGACGTAGTCGGACAGGACGTCCTGATCGTGCATGTCCTGCCCGTCGCGCACGCGGATCATAGGGAACCCGCCGGCATCACCGGCATGCTCAGACCCGGGCGGGTGGCAGGCGCCGTGGACGTGGCCTGCGGACGCGGCGCCCGGTGGGCCAGCGCCTCGCGCAGCTGCGCGCGGCCTCGGTGGATCCGCGATCGCACCGTGCCGAGCTTCACGTCCAGAGTTGCGGCGATCTCCTCGTACGACAGGCCCTCGATGTCGCACAGCACCACGGCCGCGCGGAAGTCCGGTGCGAGGGCGTCCAGGGCCCGCTGGATGTCGTCGTCGAAGTGCGCGTCGACGTAGGTCTGCTCCGGACTGCCCTCACGGCTCGGGAGCCTTGCTGCGGACTCGTCGGAGAGGGCGTCGAAGCGGATGCGCTGCTTGCGGCGCATCTTGTCCAGGAAAACGTTGGTGGTGATGCGGTGCAGCCAGCCCTCGAACGTGCCGGGACGGTAGGAGCCGAGTGAGCGGAACACGCGCAGGAACACGTCGTGCGTGAGGTCCTCGGCATCGTGCACGTTCCCGGTCAGCCGGTAGGACAGCCGGTAGACGCGCGCGGAGTGCTCGGTGACGATCTCCTCCCAGGTGGGCGGCACCCAGCCCGGTGGCGCCTCGTCGGGCACGATCGTGCGGGTCGTCGACGGGGCATGCTGGGTCGTCATGACCTCAGCCTCGCCAGGTCCGCTGTGCGTGGGCTGTGCGGTTGCTTGGCATCCTCGATGCGGTGCATATCGCTTCAACGTACGACGGGTCCGGAATGTTCTCCCGGCGGGCGAGCAGATCGGTGCCGTATTGGTATGTGCCGCCGCGGCCCGGCAGACTGCACCCATGCAGATGCGCGCGTCGAGCTGGAGCTACGCCGAGGACTTCATCACCGAGCCCGAGGCCGTTGCGCGCGCCCGCGAGCGGGGAGAGAAGCTCGGCGCGACCCCGATCGGCACGGGCACCGGAGCCGCGTTGCAGACCCTGGCCGCCGCGGCGCGTGCCACATCGGTCGTCGAGGTGGGCACGGGAGCGGGAGTCTCCGGCCTCTGGCTGCTCTCCGGGATGCCGGCGCGGGGGGTCCTCACGACCATCGACGTCAGCGCCGAGCACCAGAGCGCGGCCCGCGAGGCCTACGCCGAGGCGGGCATCGCGCCGCACCGGCTGCGCATCATCTGCGGCAACGCCCTCACGGTGCTCCCCCGGCTGACCGACTCGGCGTACGACATGGTGCTGGTCGACGGCCACAAGCCCGACTACCCGGTGTACGTCGAGCAGGCCCTGCGACTGCTGCGCCCCGGCGGCGTGCTGGCGATCGACAACATGCTGTGGCACGACAAGGTCGCCGACCCGGTGGCGCGCGACGAGGCCACCACGATCGTGCGCGACCTCGGCAAGTCGCTGCGCGACGACCCGACGTTGCGGGTCGCGCTGCTGCCGGTCGGCGACGGCCTCCTGACCGCCGTCACCCCCGACTGACCGGGGCCCGCACAAGAACGAAGACCCCACCCGGACGGGTGAGGTCTTCGTCGCGGATGAGGGTCGCCTCAGCCGATACAGCGCTTGATCGCATCACCGAGCGCGGCGGCCTCCTCGGCGTTCATCTCCACCACCAGCCGGCCACCGCCTTCGAGCGGCATGCGCAGCAGGATGCTGCGGCCCTCTTTGGTGACCTCGAGCGGGCCGTCTCCGGTCCGCGGCTTCATCGCCGCCATGGTGCTCCCTTCGGTGGCGTGACGCCTTCGCGCCACCCGCCACGCAGCTTTCCGAACGATCTGCTGGCCGGAACGGCCTCGCAATTGAGCCTTATTATCGCCGAACCGGGTGCGTTGCGGAAATCCGCCGCGCCCCGCACACCCGCCCGTTCCCCGAGGAGACCCCGATGACGTCCGCCGCCGAGCAGGCCGAACACCCCGTCGTAGTCACGCACACCGAGGGCGTCGCGACCGTCCGGTTGAACCGGCCCGAGGCCATGAACGCCCTGGACCTCGCGACCAAGGAGTCGCTGTTGTCCAACCTGCAGGAGCTGGCGGCGGACACCCAGGTGCGCGCGGTCGTGCTCACCGGCACCGGCAAGGCGTTCTGCGTCGGGCAGGACCTCAAGGAGCACGTCACGCAGCTGCGCAGCGGCGAGCCGCTGTCCTCGACGGTGGAGTCGCACTACAACCCGATCGCCACCCTGCTGCTCACCATGGACAAGCCGGTGATCGCCGCCGTCAACGGCATCGCCGCCGGTGCGGGTGCGTCGATGGCGTTCGCGGCCGACGCCCGGATCGTCGCGGACACCGCCGGCTTCAACACCTCGTTCGCGGCCATCGGGCTCTCCAGCGACACCGGATCGTCCTGGACGTTGCCGCGGTTGATCGGCTACCCCGCGGCGCGCGAGCTGCTGATGTTCCCCCGGACCGTCCCGGCGCAGGAGGCGCAGCAGCTGGGGTTGGTGACCCGCCTCGTACCGGCGGCCGAGCTAGAGGAGACAGTCGCGCAGTTCGCGGCGCAGCTGGCGGCCGGCCCGACACTGGCGTACGCCTCGATCCGGCAGGCCCTGGACTACTCGGCCGGGCACGACCTGGAGGCGTCCCTGGCGCACGAGGCGGAACTGATGGCGCGCACCGGTTCCTCGCAGGACCATGCGGCCGCCGTCGAGGCGTTCCTGTCCAAGACACCGGCCCGGTTCGAGGGACGCTGAGGTTCAGATCGGGTTGCCGATGGGCGGCACGAAACGCAGCAGCGTCCAGGCCCACCAGACCTGCCAGCCGAGCGAGAGCAGCAGGAAGACCGCGCACCGCAGCGGGACGAGGACGCGGCGTTCGCGGCGCACCCATCCGACGCCGAGCGTGACGGGCACCAGCGGGAAGAGGAACATCGCGTAGCGGTAGGTGCTGGTCCACACGTCGACGGTCGCGACCAGGTACGCCGCGTACGCCACGGTCCAGCCCAGCAGCACCGGTCCGAGCGCGCGCGCCCACGGCCCGGTGACCATCACCACGAACGTCGCGAGCAGCGCCACGAGGACGATGACCGCCCCGACCTGGCCGAAGAGCAACTCGAAGTTGCGCACCCAGGGCACGAAGAAGACGACCCCGTCGGCGCGCCAGGCGCCCTGGGTGTCGAAGTACGCCGACCGGACGCCGGTCACCCGACCGGCGATCTGCGCCCACAACAGCGCCCCCCACCATGCCCGCGGCCGCCACCGCCGACATGCCGACCCAGTCGCTGCCCCGCAACGGCCGGATGCGCCGCTCGCGCCACCTCGAGACGGCCACGGCCAGGACGACCAGCACCATCGGCGCGGCGATGGGACGGGTCAGGCCCATGGTGAGCGCGAGGACGGCGGCCACGACCCACTGCTCACGCTCGAGCGCCAGCAGGAAGCCCATCAGCACCAGCAGGGCCAGCGACTCGGTGTAGGTCATCTGCAGGGTGATCGCCGGCGGCAGCGCACTGAAGACCACCGCACTGGCGATCGCGGCCGGCGCACCGATCCGGTCGCGCAGCAGCACGGCCATCACCGCCACCGCGGCGCCGCCGAGCACCAGTGACAGCAACGAACCGGCCACCGCGAACGAGGCTCCGGTCACGAGCATCAGGCACTTCACGGCGAGCGGGTAGAGCGGCAGGAACGCCCAGGCGTTCTGCGCGACCTTGCCGTCCTGACCGACCGGCAGGTGATGCGGGTACCCGTGCGCGGCGATCTCCTGGTACCACCGCCCGTCCCACATGCGGGTCTCGTCCCAGTACGTCGCGTGGCCGCCGGAGACCCCGCCCGGAACGCCGGCGGGCGGCTGATGACGGGCCAGCCAGATCATCAGGACGGCCGAGAACGCCCGGCACACCAGGTACCCGAGCACCACCAGCGGCACCAGGCGACGGTCGGCCAGGATCCGCCAGTCGGCGCGCGCGCGTGCGACGGCGCGGGGGGCCAACAGAGCGGTCACGCGCTCGCCGCGGACCGGTGACAGTCACGCAGGTGGTCATCGACCACCCCGCAGGCCTGCATCGCGGCATACATCGTGGTGGGCCCGACGTGCGCGAAGCCCGCCGTCTTCAGCTCCTTCGCCAGCGCCACCGATTCCGGGGAGGTCGCGCGGACGTCGGCAAGCCCGGCCGGCGGGGTGTGCACAGCGGGTGCGTGCGACCAGAAGAGCTCATCGAGACCGCCGCGCTCACGCAGCGCGAGGGTGGCACAGGCGTTGGCGCGGGCCGCCTCGATCTTGCGGCGGTTGCGCACGATCGAGGTGTCCTGCAGCAGCCGCTCGACGTCCGCGTCGTCGTACGCCGCCACGACCTGCGGGTCGAAACCGGCGAACGCAGCGCGGAACCCCTCCCGCTTGCGCAGGATCGTGAGCCAGGACAGCCCGGACTGGAACGCCTCGAGGGTTATCCGCTCCAGCAGTGCGCGCTCGCCGCGCACCGGGACACCCCATTCGGTGTCGTGATAGACGAGGTAGTCCGGGCTTGATCCCCAGGCACAGCGTGCCAATCCGTCCTCTCCGACGACCACCCCGTCGGACGTCACTGCGACTCCGCGGCCGCGACGATCTTCTTCAGCACTCCGGCGTAGAGGGCCCGGCTGATCGGGCGGCTGACCGGTCTGCTGACCGCGGCGAGCGATGCGGGCGCCGGCCGGACGTCGGTCACCCAGGTCAGCTGCGACCCGGTCGGCATGGGCGTCACCGTGAAGGACACCGTGCCCGCGAGGACCTTGCCCAGTTTGCGGATGGCGAACGATCCGGCACCGCCGTCCCGCGGGGGGTCCCACTGCGTCACCACCATCGGGTCGGGCATGGCGAGCGGACCGAGTCTGCTGGTCGCGGTGAAGTGCTGTCCCACTCCCGCGGGCTCGTCCGCGACCGACATCCGGGTCAGCGGGAAGTAGTCGCCGTGCCGCGACCAGTCCGAGGCGACCGCCCACACGGCGTCGGCGGAGGCGGTCGTGTCGCGCGTCATGCGGATGACGGCCATCGTTCTCAGTCCCGCCGCGGGTGCGGCGCGGAGGCATCGGCACGCAGCCGGGCGATCTCGTCGTCCCGCTCTCCGAGGGCCGCGACCAGACGGTCGAGCACGTCGTCCACCTGACCCATCCGATAGCCGCGCAGGGTCTGGTCGAAGCGCACGGACTCCACGTCCTCGACGGCGAGTCGGCCCTCGGGCAGACCGGTGTAGGGCGTCGTCGCGGTCGGCTCGTCCATATGGCCGCCGAACCAGCCGGCGATGCCCGCGAGCACGGCACCCACCAGCAGCACGAGGAGCACCAGCAGGAAGATCGTCACCGCGCCAGACTATCCGGCAGACCCGGCGCCGACTCCACGCCGCGGCTACTCCGGGCGGCTCGCGGCGATGACCGCGTTCTCCTTCACGATCGCCTGCACCGCGTCGGCCGCGGTATCGACGACCTGCAGGCGTGCGACGTCGCTGGCGGCGATCATCCCGTGCTCCAGCACGGTGGTGCCGAGCCACTGGATCATCGGCTCCCAGAACGACCGCCCGATGAGGACGACCGGGAAGCTGGTCACCTTCTGGGTCTGGGCCAGGGTGAGGGCCTCGAACAGCTCGTCGAGCGTGCCGAAACCGCCGGGCAGCACGACGTACCCCTGCGCGTACTTCACGAACATCGTCTTGCGCACGAAGAAGTAGCGGAAGTTCACGCCCAGGTCGACGTAGTCATTGAGGCCGGACTCGAAGGGCAGCTCGATGCCGAGCCCGACACTGGTGCCGCCCGCCTCGTGCGCGCCCTTGTTGGCCGCCTCCATCGCGCCGGGTCCACCGCCGGTGATCACCGCGTAGCCGGCGTCGACGAGCAGCCGCGCGACCTCCTCACCCATGGCGTAGAGGTCCGAGCCGGGTTTCAGCCGGGCCGAGCCGAAGACGCTGATCGCCGGGCCCAGCTCGGCGAGGGTGCCGAAGCCCTCGACGAACTCCGCCTGGATGCGCATGACCCGCCATGGGTCGGTGTGCACCCAGTCGGTGTCCTGGTCCTTGTCCAGCAGCCGCTGGTCGGTCGTCGTCGCGGGCAGGTACTTGCCCCGCATCGTGCTCGCACCCTTGCGGTGCGTACGCCGCCCGCTCACGCCAGCCACCGGGTCAGCGCCGCCAGCGCGTCCTCGATCTGCTGCTCGGGACACCGTTCGTCGTCGGTGTGCGCGAGGTTCGGATCACCGGGACCGAAGTTCACCGCCGGGATGTCCAGCGCCGCGAACCGGGCCACGTCGGTCCAGCCCTCCTTGGCCACGACGGGCAGCCCCAGCGCGTCGACGAACGCCTGGGCGGCGGGCTGGTCCAGACCGGGTCGGGCGCCGATCGCGCAGTCACCCAGCGTCACGTCGTACCCGCTGAACACCTGCTGCACGTGGGCCAGTGCCTCCTCCGCGGACTTGTCGGGGGCGAAGCGGTAGTTGACGCTGACGGTGCACACGTCGGGGATCACGTTGCCGGCGATGCCGCCGCTGATGCCCACGGCGTTGAGCGCCTCGTGGTAGTCGAGGCCGTCGACCTGCACGGTCGCCGGCTCGTACGCCGTGAGCCGCGCCAGCACGTCGCCCGCGTCGTGGATCGCGTTGTGCCCGTTCCACGGTCGCGCGGAGTGCGCCGAGGTCCCCTTCGTCACGACGTCGACCCGCAGGGTGCCCTTGCAGCCGCCTTCGATGCCGCCGTTGGTCGGTTCGAGCAGCACGGCGAACTCGGCGTCGAGCAGGTCGGGCTGCTGCTCGCCGATGCGCTTGAGGCCGTTGAACTCCTCCTCGATCTCCTCGCAGTCGTAGAAGATGAAGGTGACGTCCCGCGACGGATCGGGCACCCGCGCCGCCAGCGCGAGCTGCACCGCGACGCCGCCCTTCATGTCGGTGGTGCCGCGACCCACCAGCATCCCGTCGACGCGTCGTACGGGGATGTTGGGCGGATCGGTCAGCGGGACGGTGTCCAGGTGACCCGCCAGTACCACCCGCTCGTCACGGCCGAGTTCTGTGCGGGCGACGACCACGTTGCCGTCGCGCACGACGTCCAGGTGCGGCAGCGACAGCAGCGCGGCCTCGACCGCATCGGCGATCGCACGCTCCTGAGTGCTGACCGAAGCGATGTCGCACAGATCGGCGGTGAGGGTGACCACGTCCCGGGTCAGGTCGAGCGTGTGGATCGGCATGGGCCTCATCCTGTCCCATCGGTCACGGTGCGCCGCCGAAGCCCGGCCCACGCAACACCCCCCAGGCCCAGACGACCTGCAGGATCACGAATGCCAGACACCATCCGATCGCGCGCGACCCCTGGCGCCTGCTGGGTCGGGCGCGGCCGGCGCCGATGAGGACGACCGCCAGGGGGAAGGCGGGCAGCAGGTAGCGCACGACGCTGGCGTTGACCAGAGCGGCCGCCGCGATGTACCCGAGGTAAGCGACCACCCAGAGGCGCAGCACCCAGCCCAGACGCTGCGCCCAGGGTCCGAGCGCCAGCGCCAGGATGCCGAGACCGACGGCCACGGCGATCGCGACGCTGACGGGGGTGGGCACGACCCGGTTCAGCTGGCTGAGCAGTGAGCCGAACGGGTGCGCGTTGTCGGTGAACTGCCAGGCGAGCTCGGTGAGGACGTAGCCGTTGCGCACGCCGGTGCGCCACCCGACGTACGCCGCCCAGATCCACCCTGCGAGCGCCGTGACCACCACCATCGCCACGATCCGGATGCGCTCGCCGCGCAGGAGTGGACGGTCCGCGCGGGCGCGCCACCGCAGCCACGCTGCGACCAGTGCGGCGACGACCAACGGCGGCCCGAGTGGCCGCGCCAGACCCACCACAGGCGCCAGAAACGTTGTTATGAGCCATTTCTCACGCGTGAGTGCCCACAGCAAGGCGCCGAGCAGCAGCATGGCCAGCGACTCGGTGTAGGCCATCTGCAGGGTCGGCGACGCCGGGCTCGCGGCCCACAGGATGGCCGCGACCGCAGCGGCCGCCGGTCCGACGAACCGCCGCAGCAGGACCACCAGCATCCCTGTCGCCGCGACGCCCAGCACCAGGCTGAGGGTCGTGGCGACGACCTCGAACGATCCGCCGGTCGCCCATATCAGGGCTCGGATCAGCCCGGGGTAGAGCGGCAGGAACGCGTACTCATTCTCGGCCACCGACCCGTCCGGGCGGTGCGGCAGCGTGGCCGGGTAGCCGTGCTCGACGATCCGGCGGTACCACTGGCCGTCCCACTGGGTGGCGACACCGAAGTAGTCGCGCGACGGGTGGTGGTAGGCGTGCTGGCCGACCCAGATGATGACCAGCGCCGAGATCGCGCGCAGCACGACGTACCCGACGCATGCGGTGAGCACCGGGTGGGTGCGCAGCACCTGACGGACGGACACGTGCGCCAGGGTCGCAGATCAGCTGAAGCCGGCGGGCTCCCGCACCGTGTACGACGCCTCGAGACGATCGCACTCGACGTCGGTGAGCTCCAGGTCGACCGCCGCGATCGCGTCGTCGAGGTGGGCGGCCTTGGTGGCTCCCACGATCGGCGAGCTCACCACGGGGTTGCGCAGCACCCACGCGAGCGCGACCTGCGCGCGGGTGACCCCGCGCTCGTCCGCGACCTTGGCCACCTCGTCGACGATCGTGCGGTCCTCGTCGCGGTAGAGCGACTTGCCGAACTCGTCGGTCTCACTGCGCGTGCTGGTGGCGTCCCAGTCGCGGGTGAGCTTGCCGCGGGCCAGCGGGCTCCAGGGGATCGACCCGACGCCCTCGTCGGCGAGCAGCGGGAACATCTCCCGCTCCTCCTCGCGCTGGAGGAGGTTGTAGTGGTCCTGCATGCTCACGAAACGGGTCCAGCCGTTCGCATCGGCGACGTGCAGCGCCTTGGCGAACTGCCACGCCCACATCGAGGAGGCGCCGACGTAGCGCGCCTTCCCCGACCGCACGACGTCGTGCAGCGCCTCGACCGTCTCCTCGATCGGCGTCTCGGGATCCCAGCGGTGGATCTGGTAGAGGTCGACGTAGTCGGTGCCGAGGCGCCGCAGGCTCTCGTCGATCTGCGTCAGCACCGCACCGCGGGAGAGGCCCGCGCCGTTCGGTCCCGGGCCCATCCGGCCGTTGAGCTTGGTCGCGATGACGACCTCCTCGCGGCGGGCGAAGTCCTTCAGTGCGCGTCCGGTGATCTCCTCGCTGGACCCGGCGGAGTAGACGTTCGCGGTGTCGAAGAAGGTGACCCCCGCCTCGATCGCCTGCCGGAAGAACGGCCGGCTGGCCTCCTCGTCCAGGCTCCAGGGGTGCGCTCCACGTTGCGGCTCGCCGTAGCTCATGCAGCCCAGCGCGATCCTGGAAACCTGCAGGCCCGTCGTACCCAGTCGGGTGTACTTCATGACTGTCGCTCCTCGCCGTCGGTTCGCTTTTCTATGCGACCGTACGCCGACACGCACCGGCCCCGCGTCGGGGACGGGCTGATACGACAGGTCGCTCACCTACCCTGGGGCCATGACGCGCAGCGCCTGGGGTCATGGCCTCACGACCACGACGTACGACGGCACCGTCCTCGACACCTGGTACCCCACCCCCAGCTCGGTGACGCGCCCGCGGACGACCCGTACTCCACGCCGGCCCGCCTCGCCGCGCTGGCAGGCGACGACATCGCGCGCAGGGTCAAGACCGCGACGGTCTCCACCCAGGTCGACCTGGACGCGCCGCCCGCCGACGTGCCCGACGCGTACCTGCGCCTGCACCTGCTGTCCCACCGGCTCGCGCGGCCGAACTCGATCAACCTGGACGGGCTCTTCGGGGTGCTGTCCAACGTGGTCTGGACCAGCGCGGGTCCCTGCCCCGTCGAGGGGTTCGAGGAGACCCGGATGCGGTTGAAGATCGACGGGCCGGTGCATGTCTACGGCGTCGACAAGTTTCCTCGGATGACCGACTACGTCGTGCCGTCGGGCGTCCGGATCGCCGACGCCGACCGGGTCCGGCTGGGTGCGCACCTGGCGCCGGGCACGACGGTCATGCACGAGGGTTTCTGCAACTTCAACGCCGGCACGCTCGGCACCTCGATGGTGGAGGGTCGCATCGTGCAGGGCGTGGTGGTCGGCGACGGCAGTGACATCGGTGGGGGCGCCTCGATCATGGGCACCCTGTCCGGCGGCGGCAAGGAACGGGTGTCCATCGGCGAGCGCTGTCTCATCGGAGCACAGGCCGGGGTCGGTATCTCCCTCGGCGACGACTGCGTGGTCGAAGCGGGCCTCTACGTCACCGCGGGCACCAAGGTCACTCTCGACGACGACTCGGTCGTCAAGGCCCGCGATCTGTCCGGGCGATCCTCGATGCTCTTCCTGCGCGACTCCACCACCGGCGTCGTCCGATGCCGGGGTCGCCAGGGTCACGGCATCGCCCTCAACGACGTACTGCACCAGAACTGAAAGAGCCACCGTCCCCCACATGCCATTCCGCAAGAAGAAGGATCCGCACGCCCACGACCGCGAGTTCGACGGGTTGTACGACGATCACCTCGACGCCTCACGTGAGCCCGATGACGCGCACGGTTGGGACCACGACGTGGATCCCCACGATCCCGTGGCGCAGTTCGACTTCCACGACGCACCCCGCCGACGGCGCGGCTGCGGGTGGACCGCCGGCTGCCTGGTGCCGATCGTGCTCGTGGCGGCGGTGGCCGGTGGCGCGTACTACGGCTACCAGCATCTGCTGGACAACTTCGGCTCACCCACCTGCCAGTTCACCGCGAACGGCAGCTTCGAATACTCCCCGAACAGGCCGCGAACGCCGCGACCATCGTCGACGTCGGCACGATGAAGCTGGGCCTGGAGCCACGCGCCGCGCAGGTCGCCGTCGCGACCTCGATCACCGAGTCCAAACTGCGCAACCTCACCTACGGCGACCGGGACTCCCTCGGGCTCTTCCAGCAGCGGCCCAGCCAGGGTTGGGGCACCCAGGCCGAGATCCTCGATCCGGTGCAGTCCAGCACCGCCTTCTACAACCGGCTGACCAGCATCGACGGCTGGCAGGCACAGGCCGTCGAGGTCGCGGCGCAGGAGGTGCAGCGCTCGGGGGTTCCCACGGCGTACGCGGACCACGTGTCGGCCGGTCAGGTGCTGACCGCCTCCCTCGACGGCGGCGCACCGGAGAAGGTGACCTGCCGTCTCGACCCGGCCAAGACCTCCACTACCCCCGCGGCGGTGGTGTCGAAGATCGCGAATCAGACGGGTCTGCAGGCGAATGCGGGCACCTCGGACGTCACCTTCCGCGCCCGCAGCACCGACCGCGCCTGGGCTGTCGCCGCGTGGGCGGTGACCCACGCCGACGCCGAGGGCATCACCAGCGTCACCGTCGGTGATCGGGAGTGGAAGCGGCATCGTGGCCGTGACGGCGCGAAGTGGATCGGCGCGAGCAGGTCGGCCGGGTCGGCGACCAGCGTGCGGATCACGCTCGCCGGCCGCTGATCCCCCACGCCGGCCCTCCTTCCGGGCCGCTCGGCCCCGAACGACGCAGCGATCCCCCACGCCCACTCTCGTTTCGGCCCGCTCAGCCCCGAACGACGCGTCCTCACCCTCCCGAGCCCGCATCTTGGCCCGCTCAGCCCCAGACGAGCAGCGATCCCCCACGCCCACCGCTCGTTTCGGCCCGCTCAGCCCCGAACACGCAAGCCCAGATGCACGACGGCCGGTCACCCCGCGGGGTGACCGGCCGACTGCATCCTCACCGTGCGTGAGTCGCCTTACTTGGCAAGGCCCTTCATGATCTCGCGCATCAGGTCGGCGGTCGCGGACGGCGTCTTGCCGACCTTCACGCCCGCTGCCTCGAGGGCCTCCTGCTTGGCCGCCGCGGTGCCGGACGATCCGGAGACGATGGCGCCGGCGTGGCCCATCGTCTTGCCCTCCGGTGCGGTGAAACCGGCCACGTAGCCGACGACCGGCTTGGTGACGTGGTCCTTGATGTACGCCGCGGCGCGCTCCTCGGCGTCGCCGCCGATCTCGCCGATCATCACGATGGCGTCGGTCTCGTCGTCCTTCTCGAACGCCTCGAGGCAGTCGATGTGGGTGGTGCCGATGATCGGGTCGCCGCCGACGCCGACCGCGCTGGAGAAGCCGAACTCCCGCAGCTCGTACATCATCTGGTAGGTGAGCGTGCCCGACTTGGACACCAGACCGATGCGACCCGCCCCCGCGATGTCCGCGGGGATGATGCCGGCGTTGGACTTCCCGGGGCTGATGAGACCGGGGCAGTTCGGCCCGACGATGCGGGTGGTGCCCGATGCCTCGGCGTGCGCGTAGAACTCCGCGGTGTCCTTGACGGCGATGCCCTCGGTGATCACGACGACCAGTGGCATGGCGGCGTCGATGGCCTCCACGACGGCGGCGCGCGCGAAGGCCGGCGGCACGAAGACGACGGACACGTCGGCGCCCGTCTCCTTCATCGCCTCGGCGACCGTGCCGAAGACCGGCACGCTCCTGCCACCGTCGAACTCGACCTGCTGACCCGCCTTGCGCGGGTTGACGCCGCCGACGATCGAGGTGCCCGAGGCCAGCATCCGGGTGGTGTGCTTCATGCCCTCTGAGCCGGTCATGCCCTGCACGACGACCTTGGAGTCGGCGTTCAAAAAGATTGCCATTAGGAGTGTTCCGTCCTCTACGTCAGTCAGCGTGCGGCGAGCTCGGCGGCCTTGGCCGCGGCGCCGTCCATGGTCTCTTCGATGGTCACCAGCGGGTGGTTGCGGTCGGCCAGGATGCGCCGACCCTCCACCACGTTGTTGCCGTCGAGGCGTACGACGAGCGGCTTGGTGGCGCCGTCACCGAGGGTGTCGAGCGCGCCGACGATGCCGTTGGCGACCGCGTCGCACGCCGTGATGCCGCCGAAGACGTTCACGAAGACGCTCTTGACCTGCGGGTCGCCCAGGATGATGCCGAGGCCGTTGGCCATCACCTCGGCCGACGCACCGCCACCGATGTCCAGGAAGTTCGCGGGCTTGGGGTGCGCGCCGGCGGGGTTGGTGACCTTCTCGCCGGCGTACGCCACGACGTCCAGGGTCGACATGACCAGGCCCGCGCCGTTGCCGATGATGCCGACGTCGCCGTCGAGCTTGACGTAGTTGAGGCCCTTCTCGTGCGCCTGCGCCTCGAGCGGGTCGGCAGCCGACCGGTCCTGCAGCGCCTGGTGGTCCGGGTGACGGAAGTCGGCGTTGTCGTCGAGGGTCACCTTGCCGTCGAGGGCGACGATCGCGCCGTCGGCGGTCTGCACGAGCGGGTTGACCTCGACCAGCGTCGCGTCCTCGTCGCGGTAGACCTCCCACAGCTTCTGGAGCACGGGCGCGACCTTGGCGCCGGTCTCCTCGTCGAACCGGGCGGCCTGGACGATCTCGCGTGCCTTGGCCTCGTCGATGCCCACGATGGGGTCGACGGCGATTCGCGCGAGTGCGTCGGGCCGCTCGACGGCGAGCTGCTCGATCTCCATGCCGCCCTCGACCGAGCACATCGCCAGGTAGGTGCGGTTGGAGCGGTCCAACAGCACGGAGAAGTAGTACTCGTGCTCGATCTGGGCGCCCTGAGCGATCATCACGGTGCCCACGGTGTGGCCCTTAATGTCCATGCCGAGGATCTGCTCGGCGTACGTCGTGGCCTCGGCCGGCGTCTTGGCGACCTTCACGCCGCCGGCCTTGCCGCGCCCGCCGGTCTTGACCTGCGCCTTGACGACGGTGACTCCACCGCCACCGATCTCCTGGGCGACCTGCTCGGCCTGCGCCGCGTCGGTGATGGTTTTGCCCGCGAGCACCGGCACGCCGTGTGCCTCGAACATGTCGCGCGCCTGGAATTCGAACAGATCCACGTCTGAGCCGTCCTCAACGTCCTAGAAAATATGCCGCCTCGGACTGTATCCCCGCGCAGGGGTGGTGCTCAGGCGACCCCGACGTGCGCACGCACCCAGCCGACGATCTCGCCGGTGGTGGCGCCGGGCGTGAAGACGGTGGCGACCCCGAGCTCCGCCAGCTGCGGGATGTCCTCCTCGGGGATGATCCCGCCGCCGAACACCACGATGTCCTGCGCGTCGCGGTCCTTCAGCAGGGCCGTCACCTTCGCGAACAGCGTCATGTGCGCTCCGGAGAGCACGGACAGACCCACGGCGTCCGCGTCCTCCTGGATCGCGGCCTCCACGATCTGCTCCGGGGTCTGGTGCAGCCCGGTGTAGATGACTTCCATACCGGCGTCCCGCAGGGCCCGGGCGACGACTTTGGCTCCGCGGTCGTGCCCGTCGAGCCCGGGTTTGGCGACGACGATCCGCAGTGGGCGATCACTTGTGGTGGTCATCCGCGCAGCGTAGCGGCGCGCCCGCGCGGGGAGTGAGACGCATCTCACCACCGTTATCCACAGCCTCGATTTCAGGTCACGGAAAGGTCACGATACGGTCAAAACGCGTCTTGGCCGGACGATGTCCTGCGGCGCACGCCCGACTGGAGTTCAGCCCCGGGCCTCGAATGAGGAAGTAGAACAACGTGAGTCGTGCTGTCGGTCGGCGTCGTGCAGGTGCCCCCTCGACCGCTGCCCCCTCCCCACGGACGGGAGCGCACCGCCACGCCTCGTCGCGGCTGGTCAGCCGGGTCACCCTCCCGTCCGCTGCTGCCATCACGGTCACCGTGGTGGCGGTCGGCGCCGCCGGCGCCTCGACGATCGACTCGGGCACGGCGCCCGCGATGTCGCTGGGTGACCGCGTCGCCGTCGCGGCGGCCACCTCACGAGCCACGGCCTCACAGCCCGGACCGAATCACGCCGATCTGCTGCGCGATGCGCGACCGGTGTCGCGCTCCACCGTCCGCAGCACCCCTGCGCCGCCGAGCACGCCCAGCAGCAAGGCCACTGCGAAGCCGACGCCTCGGCGCACGGCCGCTCCCTCCAGGCTCGCTGCGAAGCGCGCCGCGAAGCCGGCCGCCAAGGCCCAGCCAGTGCTCAGCCCGTGGACCTGCCCGATCGCCGGCTGCGGTGGCAGGTTCACCTCGCCCTTCGGCGGCCGCTGGGGCACGCAGCACCTGGGCGACGACTTCGCCACCCCGGTCGGCACCCCGCTGCACGCACTGCACGACGCCACCGTGGTCGCGGTGGGCCCCTACGGCGGGATGGGCAGCCGGGTCGAGCTCGACCTCGGTGACGGTGTCCACGCCGTCTACGCGCACATGTCCTACATCGCCGTCAGCGTCGGCGAGCGCCTCTCGATGGGCGAGGTAGTCGGCCGGTCCGGCAACACCGGTCACTCCACCGGTCCGCACCTGCACCTGGAGATCCACCTGAACGGCACGCCGGTCGACCCGGCGCCGTGGCTGAAGGCGCACCACATCTTCTAGTCACAACTTCGTCACGGGCGCGTAGCGCAGCAGGAGCCGCTTGACCCCGGTGTCCCCGCCGAAGTCGATGTGCGCCATCGAGCGCTCGCCCTGCCCCTCGACACGGATGACCGTGCCGAGCCCGAACGAGTCGTGGGTGACCCGGTCGCCGGCGTCCAGTGAGATGACCGGCCGGTTGCCGGGGCTTCGTACGCCCGGCCGTGCGGCCAGACGCGCCACCGCCGGCGTCGAGGACGGCCTGGTCGACGTCGTCTGCACCCGCGCCCATTCGATGAGGTGGCCGGGGATCTCGTCCAGGAAGCGCGACGGCGGGTTGTACTGCGGCGCACCCCAGGCCGAGCGCACCTCCGCCCGCGACAGGTGCAGTCGCTCGCGCGCCCGGGTGATGCCGACGTACGCCAGACGGCGCTCCTCCTCCAACTCCTGCGGATCGCCGAGCGCGCGCAGGTGCGGGAAGGTGCCGTCCTCCATGCCGGTCAGGAAGACGACCGGGAACTCCAGACCCTTCGCAGTGTGCAGGGTCATCAGCGTGATGACGCCCTGGTCCTCGACGTCGTCGGGGATCTCGTCGCTGTCGGCGACCAGAGAGACCTGCTCGAGGAAGTCCTCCAGAGAGCCTTCCGGGTAGTTGTCGTCGAACTCCCTTCCGACGGCTACGAGTTCGGCCAGGTTCTCGACGCGGGTCTCGTCCTGCGGGTCGTGACTGGCGCGCAACTCGGCGAGGTAACCCGAGCGGTCGAGGATCGCCTCGAGCAGCTCGCCGACGCCGCCGGCCGACTGGTGGGTGGTCTGCAGGCCCTCCAGCAGAGTGGTGAACGCCTGGATCGCGGTGACCGACCGCGTGGCGATCCCGGGCGCGTCCGCGGCCTGTCCCAGCGCGGCGACGAACGGGATGCGCTCACGCTCGGCGAGCGCGCTCACGCACGCCTCGGCACGGTCGCCGATCCCCCGCTTGGGCACGTTGAGGATCCGGCGCAGATTGACCGTGTCGAGCGGGTTGGACACCACTCGCAGGTAGGCGAGCGCGTCCTTGACCTCGCGGCGTTCGTAGAAGCGGGTGCCGCCCACGATCTTGTAGGGCAGCCCGACGCGGACGAACACCTCCTCGATCGCTCTGGACTGGGCGTTGGTGCGGTAGAACACCGCGATGTCCTTGGGCTTGACGCCCTGCTCGTCCCCGAGCACGTCGATGGTGCGCGCGACGAACGCGGCCTCGTCGTGCTCGGAGTCCGCGACGTACCCCACGATCGCGGCACCGTCGCCGGAGCTGGTCCACAGGTTCTTCGGCCGGCGGTCGGGATTCTTGGCGATCACCGAGTTGGCGGCCGCCAGGATGTTCTGGGTGGAGCGGTAGTTCTGCTCCAGCAGGATCGTGCGCGCGTCGGGGTAGTCCTGCTCGAACTCCACGATGTTGCGGATCGTCGCGCCCCGGAAGGCGTAGATCGACTGGTCGGCGTCGCCGACGACGCACAGCTGCGCGGGCGGGACATCTGCCGGGCCGGAACCGCTGCGTTCTTGCGACCCCACAAGCTCTTTCACCAGCGTGTACTGCGCGTGGTTGGTGTCCTGGTACTCATCGACCAGCACGTGCCGGAAGCGGCGCCGGTAGTGCTCGGCGACGTCCGGGAACGCCTGCAGGATGTTGACGGTCATCATGATGATGTCGTCGAAGTCCAGGGCGTTGGCCTGCCGCAGGCGGCGCTGGTAGGACGCGTACGCCTCGGCCACCATGCGGTCCTGGTGGCTGCCCTCGGCGACGCGCGCGGCGTAGGACTCCTCGTCGACCAGTTCGTTCTTGAGGTTGCTGACCTGGTGGGTGAAGGAGCGCGGCGGGTAGCGCTTGATGTCCAGGTCGAGGTCGCGCAGCACCAGCGCCATCAGCCGCTGGCTGTCGGCGGCGTCGTAGATGGAGAACGTCGACTTCAGCCCGACCTTGGTGGCCTCCCGGCGCAGGATGCGCACGCACGCGGAGTGGAAGGTGGAGACCCACATCGCCCGGGCGGCCGGGCCGACGAGGGTCTCGACGCGCTCGCGCATCTCGGCGGCGGCCTTGTTGGTGAAGGTGATCGCGAGGATCTGCCCCGGCTGGGCGCCGCGCTCGGCGAGCAGGTAGCCGATCCGGTGAGCCAGCACCCTGGTCTTGCCGGAGCCGGCGCCGGCCACGATCAGCAGTGGTGGCCCGTGGTGCAGGACAGCCTCACGCTGCTGCGGATTGAGCCCCTCGAGCAGTTGCTCGCCGGTCAGGCGACCCGGACCGGCGTTCGCCCCGGTCCCGGTCGGCGACAGGCTCGCCCAGGTGGGCACCCCGCGTTCGTCGACGTCGCGCGATCGGTCGGGGACGGCCGCCACGGGTGCCGTGGCAGCCGCCTGCGACGGGGACATTCCGGGCAGGGGGAGGTCGTCGAACAGGCTGCTCATCTCGCCGCTCAGGATACGTGCCGCCACCGACCGCCCCCTCGGCCCGCGGTTAGGCTGCCGCCCATGCCGAAAACCCCTAGCGCGGCCGACCGGCTGCTCGCCGGTCAGGAGTTCGCACCCGTCGTCCTCGGTGGTGACCGGCTCGGCTACAGCCTGGCGCGGTCCTTCGACCTCGGCTACGGCTACCGCACGCTCGTGGTCTCCACGATGCTCGGCGGACCGATCGCCCACAGCTCCCTGATCGATCACCACATCGTGCCGAGCCTGCAGGACCCGGAGGGGCTGGTCACCGAGTTGCGCGCGCTCGCGACCCGGATCGGGCCGGAGAAGAAGCTGCTGCTCGCGACGACCGACCACGTGGTGAGCGTGCTGGCGCGCATCAAGCACCGGCTGGAGGATCTCTACGTCATCCCGTACGCCGAGCCGGAGCTGATCGACCGCCTGAGCCGCAAGGAGAACTTCGCGGACCTGTGCGCCGAGCTGGACATCCCGCACCCGCAGACCGTGGTCTACGACGTCGGCGAGCGCTCCGACCTCACGCGGGCGATGGCGGCCCTCACCTTCCCGGTGATCGCCAAGCCCTCCAACGCCGAGGCGTACGCCGCCGTCACCTTCCCGGGCAAGAAGAAGGTGCACTCGGCCGCCGACGCCGCCGAGTTGCGGGCGCTGATCGACGCGCTGCACGGCGCCGGCTACCGCGACAAGTTCATCCTGCAGGACGTCATCCCCGGCGACGACCAGGGCATGCGGCTGCTCACCTGCTACGTCGACAAGCAGGGTCAGGTGAAGTTCGCGGCGTACGGCCGGGTGCTGCTGGAGGAGCACTCCCCGAGACGCTCGGCATCCCCGCGGCGATCCTCACCGGCACCGACCACGAGGCCGTGGCGCACGCGACCCGGCTGCTGGAGCACGTGGGGTGGCGCGGTTACGCCAACTTCGACATGAAGTTCGACCCGCGCACGGGCAGGACGGTCTTCTTCGAGCTCAACCCGCGGCTCGGCGGGACGTCGTTCTACATCACCGCGGCCGGTTTCAACACCGTGCAGCTCTACGTCGACGAATGGGTGCGCGGGCAGGACCTGTCCGACCGACCGATGCTCGAGGCGAGCCACGAACACGTCTTCACCGCGATCCCGCTGCGGCTGCTGCAGCGCTACGTGACCGACCCTGCGGTGCGCCCCTCCTTCGACCGGGCCGTGAAGGCCGGTGAGGTGACCAACCCGTGGTTCTACAAGGCCGAGCGCCACCCGCGGCGCTGGGCATGGATCGCGGCCAACCAGGCCAACTACGTGCGCAAGTACCGCGAGCACTACCCCGAGCCGAAGGCCCTGGTATGACGGCGCTCCCGCCCGACCTGCGCGTCGACGCCGATCCGGCGTGGTCGCAGCCGGTGGTGGGCGTGATCGGCGGACTCGGACCGGCCGCCACCGCGCTCTTCCTGAAGCTGGTGGTCGACCTCACCCCGGCCGTTCGCGATCAGGATCACCTCGATCTGGTGGTGCTCGACCACAGCACGACAGCGGACCGGACGGCGTACATCCTCGACCCGGACCACGCCACCGATCCCGGTCCCGGCCTGGCGCGCGACGCGACCCGATTGGCCGCTCTCGGAGCGGCATTCGTGTCGATCCCGTGCAACACCGCGCACCATTTCGTCGACGAAATCACCGCCGCGAGCGGCCTCCCGGTCGTCGACGTGGTCGAGGAGACCGCCCGTGCCGCCGCCGAGGCCGCGGGTGGGGCCGGCGTCGCCGTGCTCGCCACCGACGGCACCCGCGCTGCCGGGGTCTACCAGCGGGCGCTGCAGCGGCTCGGGGCCGACGTCGTGCTGCCGTCGGACGAGCAGCAGAAGCTGGTCATGTCCGTCATCTACGACGGAGTGAAGGCAGGCGGACCGGTGGACGTCGAGGGGTTGCTCGGTGTGGTCGAGCAACTGCGCGCCGACGGTGCCGGTGTCGTGGTGATGGGCTGCACCGAGCTGTCCGTGGTCTACGACGACCAGGGGTGGCGCGAGCGCGCCGACATCGTGGACTCGGTCGAGACGCTGGCTCGCGCGACGGTGCTGCGCGCCGGCCGTACGCCGCGCCGGTGATCGAGCTCGTCCGGCCGACCGTCGAGCTGGCCGAAGCGTGGCGGGCGAGCGCGGGCGACTTCCCGGCTGGTGCCGTTCTGCACGGATACGGGCTGCCGCTCGACCACGACGAGTTCCTCTCACGCACAACCGATTCCGAGATCGTGCGGTACTTCACGGACGCGGAATGCGGTGTCGGGCTGCCCGACGGTTGGGTGCCGTGCACGACGTACTGGATCGTCGACGACTCCGCGCCCGACGTCGTCCTCGGGTCGCTCGCGCTGCGGCATCACATCGAGACGGACTTCCTGCGCGAGTTCGGAGGCCACATCGGCTACGGAGTGCGCCCGTCCGCCCGGGGCACCGGCGTCGCGTCCGCGGCCCTGCGCGCAGCACTGCTCCGGGCCGCCGCGCTCGGCATCGCGCGGGTCCTGCTGACCTGCGACGAGGACAACATCGCCTCGCGGCGCACCATCGAGGGCTGCGGGGGCGTCTTCGAGCGGATGGCCGGCGTCCGCCGCCGCTACTGGATCGCGACGTGAGCCTGCCCGACACCGTCCGCAACCTGCTGGACGCCGAACTCGATGCCGCACACGGATCGTCGCGGTGCCCGTCGATCGCGGCGGCGCTCTTCCGACAGGGCGACGTCGTCTGGTCAGGGGCGTGCGGCCGGGTCACCGGGCGCCCGGGCGGTGCGCTCGCGACGCCCGACACGGCGTACCGGATCGGCTCGATCACCAAGACCCTGACGGCCATCGGAGTGCTGCAGCAGGTGGCGGCCGGACGTGTCTCCCTGGACGACCCGGTCGGTCGAGTGCTGACCGAGCTGCCGCCCGAGATCGGCTCCGTCACCGTGCGAGCACTCCTCACCCACGGCTCAGGCCTGCTCGCCGAGCCCGTGGGTCCCTGGTGGGAACGCAGCCCGGGTCGCAGGTGGGAGCAACTGGTCTCCCGACTGCGACTCAACGACGATCTGATCGGGCGATTCCACTACTCCAACACCGGTTTCGCGATCCTCGGCGAATTGACAGCGCGGCTGGGCGGTCGGTCGTGGTGGGACCTGGTGCGCGACAACATCCTCCTGCCGCTGGGCATGGACCGCACGACGTACGACGCCGGGCCGGGCTCCGCACCGGGCCTTGCCGTGCACCCGGACGCCGACCTGCTGCACGCCGAGCCCGCCCACGACAGCGGTGCCATGGCGCCCGCCGGTCAGCTGTGGTCCACGGTCGGCGATCTCGCGCGGCTCGGGATGTTCCTCGCCGACGGTGCACCCGACGTGGTGGACGACACCGTGCGCCACCGGATGCAGGTGCCGGCGCTGGTCGACGACGTGCCGGGCCGATCGTGGTCGCGTGCCTACGGTTTCGGCCTCGACGTGATCGCCCGGGGTGCTGTGCGGTACGTCGGGCACGGCGGGTCGATGCCCGGGTTCGTAGGCGCCGTACGGGTGGATGCCCGACGGGGCGTCGGCGTCGCCGTCCTCTGCAACTCCACGGTCGGCTTCGGCGACACGCTGGCGACCTCGTTGCTCGACGTGGCCGACCAGGTGCCCTCGACGCGAGCGGCGGCGGCTCCGACGGCCCCTGCAGACACGGACACGGCCGCCGAGGACATCGGGGGTCGCTGGTACTGGGGGCCACGGCCCTACCGCCTGCGAGCCCTGCGTGGCGGCGAGCTCGAGCTGGCGCCGGACGGCGGTGGGCGCGGGTCCCGGTTCGTGCCCAGCGGACCCAACACCTGGACCGGGCTGGACGAGTACTTCGCCGGCGAGCGGCTGCGGATGCACCGCCGAGACGCGGGACCCCCGCACCCGCCGTACCTCGACCTCGGCACCTTCCGCTTCACCCGCGCCCCGTACGATCCGGACTGTGACATCCCCGGCGGCACCGACCCCGCCGGTTGGCACTGAGGGGCGCGCGTGCAGCACTGGCTGACCACCATCCCGCCCCTCGTGGTGCTGCTGCTGGTGGGACTCGTGGTCTTCGTAGAGAGCATCGGTGTGCCGTTCCCCGGCGAGATCGTGCTGGTCGCCGCCGCACTGGCGGCCTCCCAGCACAAGATCTCCGCCGGACCGTTCGCGATCGCGCTCGCCGCCGTCCTGGGTGCTGCCATCGGCGACTCCATCGGTTACGGCCTGGGTCATCGCTACGGCGACCGGCTCTTCGGCTGGTTGGAACGCCGCTTCCCCAAACACGTCAACGCCGATGTGCTGGCGTACGCCGAGCACGTCTTCCAGCGGTACGGCGTGGTCGCGGTCTTCCTCGGCCGGTTCGTGGCGCTGCTGCGTATCTTCGCCGGCCCGTTGTCCGGATCGCTGAGGATGCACTACACGCGCTTCCTGCCCGCCAACGTGCTGGGCGCGATCTGCTGGGCGGGCGGGACGGCGTACCTCGTCTACTACCTGGGGGCAGCGGCCGAGACGTATCTGAAGAACTTCTCCTACGCCGGCCTGGCCGTCGCCGTCTTCCTCGGCATCATCGCCTCCACGCTGCTGCGCCGCCGACTGGAGCGCAACGTGCAGGAGTACGCCGAGCTGCGCCGCGCCGCCGATTGACGCCCTCGCCGTGATCGCGATGTGCCTGATGCTGCTGCGGCGAGGCGGGGATCTGCTGCTCGGCGAGAAGTTGACCGGTTTCGGTGCCGGCCGGGTCGTCGCACCGGGCGGTCACGTGGAGCCCGGCGAGTCGCCCCTGGCCGCCGCCGTGCGCGAGACGCACGAGGAGACCGGACTCGCCGTCCACGACGCCACGCTGTGTGCCCGCCTCGAATTCGCCTTCCCCGCCCGACCCGCATGGGATCTGCGGTTGGAGGTCTTCACCAGCACGACGCACACCGGCGCGCTCACCCCGAGCTCGGAGCTGGCCCCGTGGTGGTGCCCCGTGCGGGGTCTGCCGCTGGACCGGATGTGGGACGACGACCGCTACTGGTTGGCGCGCGTCCTGGGCGGCGAACGTCTGCAGGGCAGGTTCGTCTACGCGCCCGACAACGAGACCGTGCAGCACGCCGACCTGCACCCCCTCGATCCCACCTGAGGGGCAGCTCCCCACAGCTACCCGGACAGAAGGTGACTTCAGTGAACGACAACACCGAGACCCAGCCCGACCCGAAGCACACGCTGACGGAAGGGGAGGTGGAGCGTGAAGGCCTGCCCGACTGGCGGATGCTGATCGACCGGCTGCATGCCAGCTTCGACACGGGCGACTTCGTCACCGCGGTCGGGCTCGTGGACGCCATCGGACGGGTCGCCGAGGAGATGGACCACCATCCAGACCTCGACCTGGCCTACGGCCGGCTCGACGTCCGGCTCATCAGTCACGACGTCGACGGGGTGACCTCGCGCGATGTGGCAGTGGCCCGGGCAATCAGCGAATCGGCCCGGGCCGCGGGAGCCACCCCGCACCCGGAGCGCACCAGCGTGCTCGAACTCGCCCTGGATTCGGCCGACGAGGCCGAGATCAGGCCGTTCTGGGCGGCCCTGCTCGACTACGACACGGTGCAGGCCTGGGGCGAGATCCAGCTGCACGACGCCACCGGGCGTCGCGCGTCGATCTGGTTCCAGCCCACCGAAGCCCACGACGTGCCGCGCCAGCGCTGGCACCTCGACCTCCGCATCCCCCCTGAGGTGGTGCACGACCGGATCGCCGCCGCCATCGAGGCGGGGGGCGAGCTGGTCGACGACACCGCGGCGCCGGCGTTCTGGGTGCTCGCCGACCCGCAGGGCAACCGCGCGTGCCTCACCACCTGGCAGGGCCGCGAGTAGGTCAGCCGGTGACGCCCAGTGCGGTGGTCACCGGTGAGGGCGTGGGCGGCTGGCCGGGGTTCGCGGCTGACGAACAGTCGGTATAGAGCTTCGGGTCGGGTGCGCTGTCCGGCGACAGTGACGATCGGTTGTGAGCGATGCGCAAACGAGACCTGGATACGTCGATGCCGTCTTCGGCGGTCAGCGGGTGGCGATCTGCAGATCGCGGCGCCGGCGCTCCAGCCGTTGTGCTCGTCGGTACTCCGCGGTGACCAGTTCGACCACCGACGGCCAGGACTCGAGCGGCTGCTGCGCCGTGTTGTGCTCGGTGATCCGTCGCCGCAGCCGGTCGTCACTCGCCAGGCGGACCAGCGCCTCGACCATCCCCAGGTCGTCGCCCGCGAGCAACCCGTTGACGCCGTGTGCGATGAACGTCGAGACCCCACTGCGACGCGGTGCCACGACCGGCAGCCCCGTCGTACGCGCCTCCAGGGCGGCGATCCCGAACGCCTCGAAGGTGGCTGGCGAGATGTAGACGTCCGAGGCGAGGTATCGCTCGCGCAGCTGCTCGCGAGTCATCCGACCCGGAGCGTTGAACCACTCCCCCGCATCGAGTTCGGCGGCCCGCCGCTCCAACCGGGGCCGCAGCTCGCCGTCGCCCAGGATCTCCAGGCGTACGTCGCGCTCCGGCACCCGCCGGCGTACCTCGTCCACCAGTTCCAGCAGGGCCAGCGGTCGCTTACGACGTGACAGGCGCATGGCCGAGATCATTCGGATCACCCCGTCGTCCTCACGAGTGCCGGGCGCCCAGTCGGATCCCTCGATACCGTTGGGCAACAGGTGCACCGGGTACCCCGGACCCGCCATCCGCTGAATCGGCGCCGCCGCGACGGTGGACACTGCAGAAAGCGCCGCGCCTCGCGCGCCCCACCGACGGACGTACCCGGTGAGCCCGATCCAGTCCGCGGAGCGGCCGTGCACCGAGTGCCAGGTGACCGCGGTCGGCAGTCCGAGACCCTGCGTCACCCGCACGCAATCCATCGCGAACGGACTGACGACGCCCATGTGCGCATGTCCGACATCGAAACGGCCCGCCTGCAGCATGTGCCGCAGGGTGCGCGGCGCGAAGGGGTTGATCGGGAAGTCCTTCGGCAGCGTGATCGCGAGCCGGTGCACGGGGATCCCGTCCAGCCGGTCGGTACCGATGCGCAGGTGCGCGGGACCGATGGTCGCGGTGAAGACCTCCACCTCATGGCCGGCCGCCTGCAGATGACGTGCCAGATCATGCACCTGCACCTCGATCCCTCCGAGCCGGGGCAGATAACAGTCCGACAGGAGAGCCACCTTCACGCCGCCCACGATCCCATGCGCCCGTCAACTGCCCGGCTGATACCAATCGCCCAGGCGTGTTTCAACCGGTTTGCTGCGGGTGTGGATGAACCTGGAATCCGCACCGCAAGCGGAGGGGGATGTGGATAACCGAGGCTCGAATAGTCAACATTGACAGAGTAATTCGCCAAATCTAAACTTGCTAATGGTATCGAACACGTGTATGATTGAGAGATACGGACGACCTGAACATCAGCACTCGAGGAGGGGCCATGGCGCAGTCGACCAGCGACACGCGAATGCCTGCGCCTCCGGGAACTGGTGCCCGGCTGATGACCCGTTTGAAGGAGTTCACCGCCGATCTGGAGCAGTGGCCCGAGGCGTTGTGGCAGTTGGACGAAGCAGCCCTGGGTGAGGTAGTCGGGGGGATGCTGCGGATCACGGCTCGTGCGGAGAACGTCGCCGCGCTGGCCACCGCCGACGCCCTCGGTCGTGGGACCGTCGCCAACTCCACCGCCACCGGCGCCCCCGCCTGGGTCGCCCGGCAGGCCGCGGGTGTCGACCCCGTCGTGGGGCGCCGGGTCGGCGTCGTCGGGGTGGACTGCGCCGACCCCCGCAACCGGGTCGTCGCCGATGCCCTGGCCGATGGGTCTGCGAGTGTGCCGGTCGCCGCGGCCGCGTTGCGGGAAGTGCCCAGAATCCTCCCCCAACTCCCGACCGCGGACCGCGATGACCTGCTGGGTCGCTACCTCTCCCTGTCCGATCACGGCTGGCGGACTCTGCGGGAGCTCAGCACCCGCATCCTCGGCCAATACGCCCCCGAGAGGCTCGTGCGAGACGAAGAGCGCCAGCAGGACTGCGAGTCGGTGTTCTGGGCCGACCTACCGTCTGGGTTGACCCGGTTCGTGGCCGAACTCTCGAGCGGTCACGCCGCGATGGTCAAGCACGCCCTGCGTGCCTTGTCCGCACCCGCGCCCGCGGAAACTGAGGCCGACAACGGTGGACGAGACATTCGCACCCCGGCCAAACGACGCGCGGACGCCCTGGTGCGCCTGGTCGACACCGCGGCCGGGGTGCTCGACGGCACCGCCCCGCGGCCGGTCGGAGAGTTCGGCGGGACCGCCAAGATCCTGGTCACGCTCGATTACAACACCCTCTACGAGGGTCTTCGCGAGGCGGGCCAGCTCAGCGAACACAGTTCAGCAGGCTGCGGATTCGCATCGACGTACCTGCCAGGCATCGGACGCACCACCGACGGCGAGCACCTCGACGCCGGCACTCTGCGCCGACTCGCCTGCGACGCCGACCTGATTCCAGTCGTTCTGGGTGGTGAGTCCGAACCCTTGGACGTCGGACGGGCCAAACGCCTCTTCACCGGTGGGCTCAGAACGGCGATCATCCATCGGGATCAGCACTGCACCTTTCCCGGTTGCGACCGACCACCGGACTGGTGCGATGCACATCATGTGAGGCCCTGGTGGGCCGGCGGCGAAACGAGACTCACCAACGCAGCACTGCTCTGCGCCCGCCACCACACCATCGTGCACCGCGATCTGCTCATCGCCACCGCCACACCCACCGGCGTCACCTGGAACCTCACCCCAGGACTCATGCCCACCCGACCCGGCCGTGAACCAGCAGCCACCCGCGGCGGACACGCCCACATCACCTGAGGCGCAGCTTCCTCCCGGGCCGCCTGCAGGCCGCACGGAACCGCATGCGACAGGATGGTCGGCGATGTCGCACACTCTCGTGGTCTTCCACGCCCATCCGGACGACGAGGCGCTGCTGACCTCGGGGACGATGGCGAAGGCGGCGGCCGCGGGTCACCGCGTCGTCCTCGTCGTGGCCACCGACGGCGACCTGGGGCTCGCCGCCTCGTCCTACCGCTCTGACGGGAGACAGCTCGGCGGCGTCCGGATGCGGGAGTTGCAGGAGTCGGCGCGGGCGCTCGGTGTGGCGCGGACCGTGCACCTCGGGTACGCCGACTCCGGCAGCGGGCCGCTGCTGTACGACGATCTGCCTGGTGCCACACGGTTCGCGCGGGCCGACGTCGAGGAGGCCGCGGGCAGGCTGGCGGACATCCTGCGCGAGGAGCACGCGGACGTGCTCCTGACCTACGACGCCGCCGGCGGCTACGGCCACCGCGACCACGTCCAGGTGCACCACGTGGGCGCACGCGCAGCCGAGATGGCCCACACCGCACGGGTTCTGCAGGCCACCGTGCCACGCGACCTGCTCGTCCTCGGTATCCGCCTGGTGTCGCGCCTGCACCGCTTCCCCGCGGACTTCGACATCGCCTCGTACGAGCGGGCCTACTCCCCCGCTCCGCGATCACCCACCGGATCCGCGTGCACCGCGAGATCGCCGCGAAGCGCGCATCGATGCGGGCCCACGCCTCGCAGGCGACCGCGGACGACGGCGACCGCACGCTCGGGCTCTTCCTGCGCATCCCCCGCCCGCTCTACGACCTGGTCTTCGGCTGGGAGTGGTACGTCGACCCGGCGCGACGAGGCGGACACGGGCAGGTCTCCCACGACATCTTCGAGGGGCTGCCCCGGTGAGCACGACTCCCGATTCCCATCGCCCGACGGTCACCCGGAACCAGGTGCTGAACGGCGTCCTCGGGATGACGATGGCCGGGCTGCTGCTCGGCTTCGGGCTGCCGCTGGTCGCGCAGACGGGCTGGCATCAGATCGGGATCCACCTGTCGCACCTGGGTGCCCTCGGCGCGCTGGAGCTCTTCGGCCTCGTGGTGCTCGGCCTCTGGTGTTACACCTTCACCCTCACCGGCTCGCTGCCCGGCCTCAGCCATCCCAAGGCATTGATCATCAACGTCTGCGGGTCGTCGGTGTCCAACCTGCTTCCGGGTGGCGGAGCGGTCGGGATGGCCGCGACGTACTTCATCGCGCGCAGCTGGGGCTTCACCCGCCGCAACATCTCCACCTCGATCATCGTCAGCGCGGTCTGGAACGTGCTCGCCCGGCTCGCCATGCCGCTCATCGGTCTCGCGGTGGTCTCCACGTCGCAGAACGCGCTGCCCGGACCGGTGCGCACCGCCGCGTTGTACGGCGGGGTCATCGGGCTCGTGCTGCTGCTCGGCTTCATCGTGGTGCTCATCAGTCCCGTCCTCACCCTGCGCCTCGGCCGGTTCCTCGACGCGCACGCGGCAGCCCGCATCGCCCGCCTGCGTCGTGGTGAGCAGCGCGGCGTGCGCCCGAACCTGACCGCTCTGCTCGGTGATCAGCGCACGCGGCTCGCCGTGGTCACCACGACCGGCTGGTTCCCGATGACGTTCGGCGTGGTCGCCTTCCTGGGCATCTACTTCGTGCTCTTCTGGCGCACCATGTCCGCGGTCGGGGTCGACCTGCCGGTTGCCGACCTGTTCGCGGCGTACGCGCTCGGCCGGCTGCTCACCGCGGTCGGTGTCACCCCGGGGGGCCTCGGCATCAGCGAGGCCGGGACACTCGCGGTGCTGGTCGCGTGGGGCGCCGACAAGCCGGCCGCGGCCGCAGGGGTGCTGGTCTTCGCGATCTTCTCCCACCTGCTGGAGGTGCCGCTGGGGGCCATCGGCTGGGCGGCGTGGTGGTCGATGCCGAAGGTCGACCCGCCGCAGGACGTCGCCGACGAGCGCGATGCCCTGCCCGATCAGCTGCGGTGACGCCTCACACCAGGTAGCGCCGGGCGACCTGGGAGAACCAGCCGTAGACCACCACGGTCCCCGCGGCGACCAGAGCCACCGCGGTCATGCCCAGCACGAGGTCACGCAGCCCGTGCACCGTCGGTTGAGCGCCCCATGCCAGGAAGAGGCAACTGACCAGCGCGATCCCGCCGATCACCAACCAGATGGCCAGACCGGGCCCTATTGAGCGGACCGGACGGCTCGGCGTACGCGGTGCGCGCCCCAGCCGACCGTGGTCGACGGTGTGCGCCACAGCGAGCGCCACGCCCGCCCAGGCCAGGCAGACGGCGAGCGCGGCGAGCACGTCACCGGGGTGGTGCCAGTGGCCGACCACCGTGCCCGCCCCGAAGAAGAATCCCGCGGCCGCGCACACCGGCAGGACGCACCACTGCCACGCGACCGGCAACACCATGAGCACGGCCAGCGAGATGGAGATGCCCACGGTGGCATGACCGCTCGGCATGCTGTTGGCGACGTCGCCGGGCAGCTCGTGGATGACGTGCGCCTTGAGCAGCTGGGTCGTCACGGTCGCACCGCCGATGAGCACGATCGCGCCGACGGCGAGCCCGATCCTGCGTCGGCTCAACGCCACGGCCGCGACCAGGATGCCCGCGAGGGCGACGCTCGTGACGGAGACCTGCTGCAGCCGGTCCTCGATGTTGTAGAAGAGCCACGGCGGTCCGCCGAGGGCGAACTCCATCTTGTAGTCGAATTTAGCGCCCGTGCGGTTGCGCACCAGCAGCATCACCAGCACGACGATCGCGACGACCGCGACGCCCACCATCGCAGCGGCGGGACGCCAGGGCGACGTGCGAGGTCGGGGCGGCGTCTGCTGCCCCGTAGGGCGCATGGTGGATGCGCTCATCCATTCAGTATGCCGACCGCGCCTGGCCGGCACCTGTGATGCCACCAGATGGTCACGCCTGCAGGGCGCGCAGGCGGACCGCGTCCGACCGCAGGCCGGGCCAGCAGGAGGACTGCACCAGCCGGACGACGTGCGCGACGTCGATGCCCCGCTCACGGAGCAGGTCCTCGCGCTCTCCGACGCCGATGAACCGGGCCTCGTGTCCGACCGTGAGCACCTTGGTGCTGCAGCCCATCTGTTGCAACCGGTCGCGCAGTGCGGAGCCCGGACCGGCCGGGGCCGCGTTGTCCTCCAGGGTCACCACCAGCCGGTGCTCAGCAGCCATCGTGACGAGTTCGGGGGCGAGCGGATGGACCCACCGCGGGTCGACGACCGTGACCGCGACGCCCGTCGCCTCCAGCCGGTCGGCGGCATCCAGGGCGACGGCCGCCAGGGGCCCGGTGCTGACGAGCAGGACGTCGCCGTCCCCGGCGCGACGGCGCAGCACGTCGACCGGGCCGAACCGGCAGATCGCACCCACCGGCGCGGGCGCCTCACCCTTGGGGAACCGCACCACGCTCGGGCCGCCGTCTTCGGCGACCGCCTCGCGCAACAGGTCGCGCAACCGCAGGGCGTCACGGGGCGCCGCGACCCGGATGCCCGGCACGAGACCCATCATCGACACGTCCCAGATGCCGTGGTGCGAGGCGCCGTCCGGCCCGGTGATGCCCGCCCGGTCCAGCACGAAGGTCACCGGCAGCCGATGCAGGGCGACGTCCATGAGGACCTGGTCGAACGCCCGGTTGAGGAAGGTGGAGTAGATGGCGACCACGGGGTGCAGTCCGCCCGTCGCGAGACCGGCGGCCGAGGTGACCGCGTGCTGCTCGGCGATGCCGACGTCGAAGGTGCGGTGCGGGAAGCGGGTGCCGAACGGCAGCAGACCGGTCGGGCGACGCATGGCCGCGGTCACCGCGACGACGTCTGCCCGGTCCTCGCCGATGGCGACGAGCTCTGTGGCGAACGCATCGGTCCAACGGGTTCCACGCGGCCGCACGGTCGCCGTCAGCGCCGGCGGTGGGGCCGGCGACACCGTGTGCAGGCAGTCCGCCTCGTCCTGCTCGGCCGCGTCGTAGCCGGCGCCCTTGCGGGTCACGACGTGCAGCACGGTGGGGCCGGGACGGCGGCGTACGGCCCGCAGGCTCCGCTCGAGCGCCGTGATGTCGTGACCGTCCACCGGGCCGGTGTAGCGCAGTCCCAGAGTCTCGAAGAGATTGGACCCCGCCGAACCGTCCCGCAGCGCCGCCAGGTGGCGGGCGAGCGCGCCGACCGTCGGCTCGTAGGACCGGCCGTTGTCGTTGAGCACGACCAGCACGTTGCGGCCGGACCCGCCGATGTTGTTCAGGGCCTCCCAGGCCATCCCGCCGGTCATCGCGCCGTCGCCGATCACCGCCACGACCCAGCGTCGGCAGCCGGTGAGCTCGTGCGCCTTGGCCAGGCCGTCGGCGTACGACAGCGAGGTGGAGGCGTGGGAGTTCTCGACGATGTCGTGTTCGCTCTCGCGGCGGGACGGGTATCCGCTCAGGCCGTCGGCGACCCGCAAGGACTCCAGATCGACGGCCCGCCCGGTCAGCATCTTGTGCACGTAGGCCTGGTGCCCGGTGTCCCAGACGATCGGCTCCCGCGGCGAGTCGAACGCCCGGTGCAGGGCGATGGTGACCTCGACGACGCCGAGATTGGGACCGAGATGCCCTCCCGTGCGGGTGACCACGTCGACCAGCCGCTCGCGTACCTCGGCGGCGAGGCCGGGAAGTGATCGCGCGTCGAGCGCCCGCACGTCGGCCGGCGAGGTGATCCGGTCCAGCAGTCCGGTGCGACGCGCGGGCATCACGCCACCGCGGCGCGCAGTGTCTGACGCAGCGAACCCATCGTCGCGACGACCGCCGTCGGCTCGTAACCGCAGTGCGCCATGCAGTTCGCGCACCGCTCGTCCTTACCGCGGCCGAACGCCTCCCAGTCGGTGTCCTCGATCAGTTCCTTGTACGTCGAGACGTAGCCGTCGTCGAGCAGGTAGCACGGCCGCTGCCATCCCTTGAGGGAGTAGGAGGGGATCGCCCAGGGCGTGCACTCGAAGTCGACCTTGCCCTCCAGGAAGTCCAGGAAGAGCGGGGAGTGGTTGAGCCGCCACTTCTTGCGGCGTCCCTCGCCGAACGCCTCGGTGAACAGCGCCCGGGTCTCCTCCACGCCGAGGAAGCCTTCCTGGTCGGGTGCTTTCCAGTAGGCGTACCCCGGGGCGACCTGCATGTTGTCGACCTTGATCTCGTCGTTGAGGTAGTCCAGGACGTCGATGACGTCCTGCGGCGAGTCGCTGTTGAACACGGTGGTGTTGGTCATCACGCGGAAGCCGCGCGACTGCACGAGCTTGATGGCGTCGATGGCCGCCTCGAAGCCGCCCTCCTTGCTGACCGACGCGTCGTGCCGCTCCTTCATGCCGTCGACGTGCACCATCCACGAGAAGTCCGGGTGCGGGGTGAACTTGTCGATGTGCCGGGCCATCAGCAGCGCATTGGTGCACAGGAAGACGATCTTCTTGCGGTCCAGCAGCTGCTGGACGATCTCGTGGATCTGCGGGTGCATGAGTGGCTCTCCCCCGGCGATGGAGACCATCGGGGCACCGCTCTCCTCGATCGCGGCGACGGCCTGCTCGACCGGCATCCGCTGTTTGAGCAGCGCGGCCGGCTCCTGGATCTTGCCGCAGCCGGTGCACTTGAGGTTGCAGGCGAAGAGCGGTTCGAGCTCGACGAGCAGCGGGAACTTCTCTCGTCCGCGCAGCTTCTGCTCGGCGAGGTAGCGCCCGAGACGTAGCGACTGGCGCAGGGGCATGGAAGGCATCAGCTGACCTCTCGTGGAAGGGTGAACTGCACGTGCTCGTCGACGACGGAGGACTCCGCCGCCTCGACCGCGCCCAGCCCGGACAATGCGTGCACCAACTCATCGACCAGCGACGGAGGCGCGGAGGCGCCGGCCGTGATGCCGACCCGGCGAGCGCCGCGCAGCCAGGCCAGATCGACCTCGGTGGCGTCCTCGACCAAATGCGCGGGCGTGCCCGCCGCCTCGGCGACCTCCACGAGCCGGCGGGAGTTGGAGGAGTTCAGCGAGCCGACCACCAGCACCAGCTCGGTGTCGGCGGCGACGGCCCGCACCGCCTGCTGACGGTTGCTGGTCGCGTAACAGATGTCGTCCCGGGCCGGCGCCCGCAGCGCGGGGAAGCGGTCGCGCAGCACCCGCGCCGACTCCTGCGCCTCCTCGACGGCCAGCGTGGTCTGCATGACGTACGAGACCCGGTCGGGTCGGGGCGCCTGCACCCGGGCGGCCTCGTCGGGGTTGTCGACGACGACGACGTTCTCAGGCGCTTCCCCGCGGGTCCCGACGACCTCCTCGTGATCGGCGTGCCCGATCAGGAAGACGGTGCTGCCGGGAGCGGCGAAACGGCGTACCTCCGTGTGCACCTTGGCCACCAGGGGGCAGGTCGCGTCGATCACCACGAGGTCGCGCTCGCGGGCCTGCTGCCGCACGGACGGCGCCACCCCATGGGCGGCCAGCACGGTCACCGCGCCGCGCGGTATCTCCTCGACCTCCTGCACGAAGATCGCGCCCTTGCGCTGCAGATCGTGGACCACGTGGGCGTTGTGCACGATCTGCCGGCGCACGTAGACCGGCGCACCGTGGGACTGCAGAGCCCGGTCGACGATCTCGATCGCCCGCTCCACACCGGCGCAGAACGACCGCGGCCCGGCGAGCAGGACGTCGCGGTCGAGGGTGGCGTCGTACCACTCGCGCAGCACCGGCGCGGCCTCGCGCAGGGCCCGCAGCGCGGCGACGCCTCGCAGTGCCGTGCCCGGGTGGCGAAGCGGCTGCTCGGTCCCGTCGACGATCGCGCGCACCACCGTCAGGGGGCGCGCGCCGAGCTGCCGCGCGAGGTAACCGGACTCCGTGTCGACGGCCAGGGCGCCGGTGCGCGCGGCGAGCGCGGCGCGGTCGGGTCCGTCGACGACGTGATCGACGGAGGCGATGGGCCCGACGTGCACGGTGAGCCCCCGTCGGCGCAGCGCACCGGCCACCAGAGGGGCTGCGGGACAGTCGTATCCGTCGCCGTCGAGCAGCACCCGGTCGGCCACCACGACGTGACCGGCGCGGACACCGGGGACGAGACCGCCGGCCACCCCGGCGAGGAGTGTCGGGCCGTCGGGCGACGTCGGCGCGACCCGGGGCCCGCGACCCGCGACGTGAATCGGCCGTCCGACCCGGGCGCCCAGGGCGACCCGTTCGATCCGCAACGCGGTGGCGATGCCGGCCGTCATGCCGGCCCACCCCCGACGTACCGACCCAGGGCCCAGATCGGGAAGATGAGCCGGTAGAGCCCGTAGTTGATGTAGAAGTCGCCCGGGAAACCGGTGCCGGTGTACAGGTCTTCGTCCCAGGTGCCGTCGGCGCGTTGGGTGCCGGCCAGGTAGGCGATGCCGCGCTCGACCACACCCCCACCGTCGTCCGCCTTACCGGCGGCGACCAGCGCCATCAGCGCCCACGCGGTCTGGGAGGCGGTGGAGGCACCGCGCCCGATCCAGTCCGGATCGCGGTAGGACCGCAGGTCCTCGCCCCACCCGCCGTCGGCGTTCTGGTGCTCCCCCAGCCAGCGCACACTCGCGCGAATGGCGTTGTGGTCGGCGGGGATACCTGCGGCGACCAATGCCGGTACGACGGCGCCCGTGCCGTACACGTGGTTCGCACCCCAGCGCCCGAACCACGAACCGTCGGGCTCCTGATGCTCCAGCAACCAGGCCACGCCGCGGAGGCAGCGCTCCCCCCGGGCGCGTCCCTCCACGGCGAGCATCTCCACCACGTGGGCCGTCACGTCCGCCGACGGTGGGTCGATCACGGCACCGAAGTCGCAGAACGGCAGGTGGGTGGCCAGCGTGCGGGTGTTGTCGGCGTCGAAGGCGCCCCAGCCGCCATCCTTCGACTGCATACCGGCCGTCCACGCGATACCCCTGTCCACCCCGCGGCGCAGCAGGGTGGGCCGGTTGCTGCCGACCCGGCGCAGCGCCATCACCACCTCGGCGCCGTCGTCGACATCCGGGTAGACGTCGTTGGCGAACTCGAAAGCCCAACCGCCGGACGGGATCCCGGGCCGGCGTATCTGCCAGTCACCGTCGCCGGTGATCTGCTCACGGGCCAGCCAGTCCGCGGCACGTCGGACCCGCGCGTCGTCGCCGCTGATACCGGAGTCCAGTAGCGCGTTGACCGCGAGGGCGGTGTCCCAGACCGGCGACTGGCACGCCTCGACCCGGCGGATCGGTCCCTCGTCGGTGTCCTCCGTGATGACGAAGCCCTCCAGCCCGTCGACCGCGGCCCGCAGCACGGGATGCTCCAGCGGGTAGCCGAGCAGATGCAGCGCGAGGATCGAGTAGACCCACGGCGGCTGGATGCCGCCCCATCCCCCGTCGGCCTCCTGACGCGCGATGATCCACTCCGCCGCCCTGCGCATCGCCCCGGTGCGCAGCTGCCGCAGCGGCCGCTTGGCGTACGCGTGCAGGAGGACGTCGGCGCGTTGGAACGCGCCCCCGACGGTGCTCCACGGGGCGAACGCCTCCGGCTCCGCACCGGTGCGGAGCTCGTCGATGGCGAAGGGCAGCGGGCGCCGCGGCCGCAGCGTGCAGACGACGGTGAGCGGCACGATCGTCTGTCGGGCCCAGCAACCCCAGTCGTAGACGTTCAGCGGGAACCACCGGGGCAGGTGGATGAGCTCCGGAGGCAGGTTCGGCAGGTCGCGCCAGTCCCACAGCCCGAAGAGGGCGAGCCAGATGCGGGTGAAGACCCGGGAGCGCTCGACGCCGCCCTGGGCGCGGACGAACTGCTGTGCGCGCAGCATGTGCGGGGCGGTCGCCTGGTCGCCCGCGATCCGCAGGGCGACCCATGCCTCGACGGTGGTGTCGAGATCACCGGGCCCTCCGAAGAAGGTCGCCCAGGTGCCGTCCTCGCGCTGCTGGGACCGGATCCACCGTGCGCTCTGGTCGCGGGTCTCGGCCGTCGCGATCCCGAGGAATTCGCGCAACATCATGTCCTCGGCGTCCATGGTGACGTTGGTCGCCAGATCGCCCTTCCACCAACCCTGTTCGTGCTGAAGGCTGCTCAGATGGGCGATCGCCGCGTCCAGAGCGGCGCGCGCGGCCGACCGCGGGTCCGAGGTGGCGTCGACGTCACCTGCCACGGAGCCGGACGCGAGCACGGGGGTCATCGGTTCAGGCCTTCCTGCCGGCGATGAAGTCGGCCATGGCGTGCAGGTCGGCCGTGGCGGACGGTGTCAGCGCCGCGCCGCGCAGGGCTGCCTGCGCACTCGCCACCAGGCGGCGCGCCTCACCTTCCGCCCAGTCGCGTGCGCCGGCCTCCTCCAGCAGTCCGGCGGCCCGTGCGAGGGCGGCCGGATCGGTGGGCCCGTCGGTGAACCAGGTCCTCAACCGGGCGGCCCGGGCGCCGTCCTGGCCGAGCGCCCAGCAGACCGGGAGGGTCTTCTTCTTGGCCTGCAGGTCCGAGAAGTTGGACTTGCCCGTGACCTGCGGATCACCCCACACGCCGAGCAGGTCGTCGACCAGCTGGAAGGCCAGGCCGATCCGCAGGCCGTACGTGGTGAGCGCGTCCAGCGCGTCGGCGTCGCCACCGGCGAGCACCGCACCGATGACCGTGCTGGTGGCGATGAGCGCGGCGGTCTTGCCCTGCGCCATCCGGCGGCATTCGTGCAGGCTCACCTCGGCACGCTGCTCGAAGGTCATGTCGAGCACCTGACCGTTGATCAGTGCACGGGTGCACCGTGCCAGGTGCCACGAGGCCGCGGCGGCCTGGAGGCCACCCTCCTCCAGCAGCACCTCGTGTGCGAGGGACAGCATCGCGTCCCCGGTGAGGATCGCGGTCGCCTCGTCCCACACGGACCACACGGTCGGTCGGTGCCGGCGCGTACGGTCGCGATCCATGATGTCGTCGTGCACGAGCGAGAAGTTGTGCACCAGCTCGACCGCGACGGCGCCCGGGACGGCGACGGCCGGCTCCGCGCCGACGGCGCGGGCGCCGAGGACCGCCAGGGCGGGGCGGACCGCCTTGCCTCCCGCTCCGGAGACCGGGTCGCCGCCGGCGTCCACCCAGCCCAGGTGGTAGGAGGTCGTGAGGCGCTCCAGATCGTCGAGCCGGTCGACCGCCTTGTGCAGCGCGGGCAGCACCAACGAACGGGTCTCGTCCAGGGTCTGCGCGGGTGCGCGCCCGATGTCGTTCATCACGCCGCCACCTCGTCCCGTGGGGATTTCCGGGTCTCCTGCAGCAGCGCGGCCGCAGCGTCCCTACCGCTGCGTACCGCGCCCTCCATCGTCGCGGGCCAGCCGGTCGCGGTCCACGCACCGGCGACGGCGAGCCCGACATGTCCGGTCCGTTGCGTCGGCCGGTACGCCGCGGTGCCGGGCGTCGCGCGGAACGTCGCCCGCGGCTCACGGGTGACGAAGAAGTCCAGCACCTGCGCCGAATCCATCATGGGGAGAAGCCTCCGCAGCTCCGGCAGGTAGATCTCGCGGAGCTGCGCGGCGGTGCGAGGCAGGTCCTCGTCGGCGCCGGACAGCGAGACCGCGAGGTACTGCCCGCGTCGCACACCGGACTGGCCGGTGCGATCGAAGACCCACTGCAGCGGGCTGTCGAGCGCGACCACGAACGGCGTGTCGAGGACGACCCGGTCGAGCAGCACGTGCAGGTTGACGATCGGAGAGCTGCCGAGACGTGCGGCGTACCCCGGGCCGACGCCCAGGTCGGCCCAGGGCGCGAGCCGCTCGGTGACGTCCGGGGGCACGGCCAGCACGGCCTGGTCGTACTCCGTGTCGACGCCGTCGGCGCGCACGACCCACCGGCCCGACGCGGGCGTCACGCGTTCGACCTTGGCACGCACCCGCACCTCGGCGCCCGCCGCACCCAACGCGCGCACGGCAGCGTCGCCGTGCAGCTGTGACAATGGGACGTCTGACCAGCCGATGTCACCTGCCGTTCGGTCGGTGAGCAGGCCGAGCTGGAAGACGGTCGCGGCGAGAGCGAGCGAGCACTCGTCGGCATGCACGTTGAGAGTCGCGAGTCCGACGACGTCCCACAGGTTCTCGCGCAGCCGCCTCGAACAGTGGTGTGCGTCCAGCCAGTCGCCGAAGGTGGTCTCATCGCTGGCAGCCGACGCGGTGTCGACCGCGGCCAGCGCCAGAGCGATCCGGCCGGCGCGGACCCGGTCCGGCACCGGCAACCACGGATGGCGGGCGAGTGACCCGGCCAGGTGCATCGGGGCGGGCAGGCCGCTGCGGCGCAGATGGCCCGTCGTGGCGCGCCGCCCGCTGCGCATCGGGATGTCCAGGCGGTCCTGCATCGTTACCAGGTGTGCGACACCGAGGCGCTGCAACAGACTGCGATAGGCGGTGCAGCAGCGCAGGAAGACGTGCTGCCCGTTGTCCACCCACATGCCGTCGCGCTCGAAGCTGTGGGTCAGGCCGCCCAGGTGCGCCTGCCGCTCCAGGAGTGTCACGTCGCACCCGGCGTCGGCGAGTCCGATCGCGGCAGTGATTCCGGCGAGGCCGCCTCCGATCACGGCCGCCCGCGTCATCTCAGCCCTCCGCGAGCGAGGGCGGAGACCGCGACGGCACCCTTCTCCCACCCGGGAAGGGACAGGCGCGAGCCATAGACATCACTGGGGTTCTTACGGATCCGGGTCAGCAGCCGGTGGTAGATGCCCGACATGGCGGCACAGCAGGCGCTGCTGCGGGAGTCCAGCTCGGGCAGCAGCCGGCCACCCAGCGCGTACCAGTTCTCGGCCCGGGCAGCCGCGAAACCGATGTAGGCGGCGAGCCTCGCCTCGGGATCGCAGAGCGAGCCCTGTGCATCGAGTTCGAGGGTAATGCCGTGCTCCTTGAGCTCCTGCTGGGGCAGGTAGACGCGGCCGATGAGCAGGTCCTCGCGGATGTCGCGCAGGATGTTGGTCTGCTGCAGGGCAATACCCAGCTGGTCGGCGTACATCGGCGCTCTCGGGTCGGTGCCGGCGCCGAAGACGGACAGGCACAACCGGCCGATGGACCCGGCCACCCGACGGCAGTAGACGGTGAGGTCCTCGAAGGTCTCGTACGTCACGTCGGCCAGGTCCATCTCGACGCCGTCGATCAGCTCCAGGAACGCCTCCAGCGGCACCGGGAAGTCGCGTGCGGTCGCGGCCACGGCGAGCAGGACGGGGTCGGTGGAAGCGTCGATCCGTTGCAGGTCCTGCCGTAGGGCGGCCAGGGCGCGGATCTTGTCCTCGCGCGGCCGATCCTCGTCGCCGATGTCGTCGATGCGGCGGGCCAGGGCGTAGAGGGAGCACAGCGCGGCGCGCTTCTGTGGGGGAAGCAGACGGATGCCGTAGTAAAAGTTGCGTGCCTCGTCCCGGGTGATGGTCTCGCACGCGGCGAAGGCATCGGGAAGGGTGGCCGTCGTCATCGAGCACCTCCGGAGCGCAGCAGCAGTGCGGCGATGTGACGGAGCACGTCGACCCGTCGTGGTCGCGGGACGGCGGTGACGACGTCACCCCGCGCGCGCTCGATCGCGTCCGCGGTGGCCAGGCCACCGGCGACGAAGCCTGCGACCGAGACCTTCGCCCAGCCGTCCAGGCGGCGCAGCAGCGGTGGTCCCGCATCCAGCAGCTGCCGCGCCCGCAGCACCTGCAGCGAGACCACGGCGCAGAGGTCCTCTCGACGACCGGGGTCGAGCAACGTCGCGGTCGACAACCCGGCACGACCCAGGTCGTCCTGCGGCAGATAGACCCGCCCGGCCCGCGAGTCCTCGACGACGTCCTGGCAGTGCTCCAACAGCTGCAATGCGGAGCAGATCCGGTCCGACAGGGCGATCCGCTCCGGCGAGGACCTGGCGAAGATCTCCAGCACCAGGCGGCCGACGGGGTCGGCCGACAGCGCGCAGTATTCGAGAAGGGCGGC
Organism: Allobranchiibius sp. GilTou73; assembly: GCF_021391335.1. Lineage (GTDB taxonomy): Bacteria > Actinomycetota > Actinomycetes > Actinomycetales > Dermatophilaceae > Allobranchiibius > Allobranchiibius huperziae. The sequence continues at coordinate 3,472,213 of NZ_CP090051.1, forward strand.
AAAATCTGCGTACTCGGTCACGGACTGGTCCTGCAGATTGGCCGCCACCAGGTCCTGGAAGGGCTTCTCGGACAGTCCGCATGCCGTCACCGTGGGCGCCAATCGCATCAGGGTCGGCTCACTCAGCCGCTCACCGGCCCAGAGCGCGTGCACCTGGGAGCGGTAGGCCCTGAGGGCGGCCGTGCGGTCGCCGGTGCCCGAGTCGCCCAGCTCGTCGATGTGCCGTGCCACGGAGTAGACCCGGCGCAGATGGTCCCGGATCGCCGCCGGAAGCACGCGCAGAGCCACCGGAAAGTTCTCGCTGCGGTCCCGTGCGTCGTACATCGGCAGGCGCGACGTCGTGTCGTTCGAGGGCTGCGCGACCGTCATGACTCGTAGTCTGGGTCCACTCGTCACCGTCGGTCTCGACCCGAATGAGTGAGTTTCTGGGCCGACGTTTGTCATTCAATGACAAATCGATCAGGAAGCGGGGATCTGCGGGATGGCGCAACAATCGAATGCGGAAGTACTTCCATCGCAACCGGATTCACCCGTCGAGGTGCTGCGGGAGTCACTGACGCAGACCTTCCCTGACCTGCTGCGCGTGGTCGGCGACGAGCTCGCCACCATGTGGCCCTCCTACACGGCGTACATGGACGAGCATCGCGATCAGCTCGCCTTGGCGTCCGACGTCGTGATCCCGCAACTGCTCGCCACGGTCAGCGACCGGAGCGGGAGACCCGGTCACGGCGACACCCTCGACCCCGCGATCGCGAACGTGTTCGAGCAGATCGGCCGCGTGCACTACCTGCATGGGCAGGACCTGACGAGCCTGCTCACGGCGTACCAGAGCGGCGCCAGGGTGTCCTGGGAGTTCATCTCGCAGGCGGCGATCACGGCCGGTATCGGCCCGACCGACATCGCCCGCCTGGCCCAGACACTCTTCACGATCGTGCACGATCTGTCGGCCTGCACGTCGCAGGGCTTCGTCAGCGAACAGTCCGACTCGGGGATGGCGGCCCAGCGGGCGCGCGCCGAGCTGACCGGTCAGATCATGTCGCCCTTCACCGACCTCATCGCGCTGCGGCGTGCCGCGGACCGGGCGCTCTGGCGTCTGCCGGACGAGGTGGTCTTCGTCATCCTGCGCCTCGACAAGGACGAGACTCCGCTGCAGTCGGTGCAGACCGACCCGGAGTGGCTCTTCGTCCGGGTCGACGGGGTCGTCGGCCTGATCGCGCCATGGGCACGGGGCACCCGCGAGCGCCTGATCCGCGCGCTGGCGTCCGAGGGAGCGATGGTCGGCCCGCCGATGCCGATCGACCAGGCCCGCACCAGCCTCAACCTCGCACGAAGTGCGTTGTCACTGCAGCGATCCGGGCTCATCACCGAGTCGGTCGCATTCGTCGGCGATCATCTCGACACCCTCATCGTGCACCAACGGCCGCAGCGCGTGGCAGCGCTCCGGTCGCAGGTGCTGGCACCGCTGGACGACCTGCCGCAGGCGACGCGCGAGAGGTTGATCGAGACACTCACCTCGTGGCTCCGGCACATGGGCTCCCGTGTGGAGATCGCCGAGGAGCTGCACATCCACCCCCAGACGGTGCGCTACCGCGTCGAGCAGCTGCGCGAGGCGTTCGGCCCCGCGCTGGACTCACCGGCCGAGCGGGCCCGGCTCTATCTGGCGCTCATCTGGGGCGAACCCGTCCTCGACGTCGACTGAGGCGGCAGCGGCGAATCGCTCATCGAGCGCCTCGCGCAGGAGGACGGCGTCCAACGTCGCGGCGTCGGTCACGATGCTGACGTCGAGCAGACCGCCCCAGCTCAGTGCACCCACCGCCAGGGGTGCCCCCGGTGCGGGCGGCAGCAGTGGCATCACCCGTGTCACAGGCGCTCCCCTGAGCGTGAAATCGCGGTCCGGCCCCGGCATGTTGGAGACGATCGCGTGGAAGTAGCGCCGCCCGTAGACCGACCGGGCGAAGCTGCGCCGCACCGGTCGTGGCACGCAGCGCAGGGCCGTCGCCATGACCCACCGCGACGCCAAAGCCCTGGCCGGCGAGCGCAGGGCGGCGGCCGAGGTCCGCAGGGTGCGCAACTGATCGGCCAGGGGCTGATCCCGCAGCGGCACGTCCACGATGACGGCGGCCGTGACATTCCCGTCGGCACCGCTGCCCGGCGCCCGCAGCATCATCGGCACCGACACGCGCAGCCGCCCCTCGCAGGTCCGGGCCAGATCGGGGTACGCCGCGGCCGTCACCGCACCGACCAGTGCGAGCAGCACTTCGGTGACCCGGGCGTCGTGGGCGCGGGCCATCGAGCGGATCTGCTCCAGCGGCAGCTGCATCGAGCTGTAGCTGCGGCGGCTCGAGCCGGTCGACAGCAGTGCGGACGGTCGTCCGTCGGTGGCCAGCTGCCCCAGGCCCACGACCACGCCGCCGGCGCGGCGGGTCGCGGACGGCGCGTTCGCCGCGGGGATGGGCAGTTCGAACCGCGGGCGCAGCAGCCCGAGCAGCTGCACCACCGCGCCGATGCCGTCGGCCATGCAGTGGTGCATGACGATCACGAAGGCGGACCGGTCCCCCGGCAGCCCGTCGACGAGCACCGCCCGCCAGAGCGGGCGGTCACGTGGCAGCTCCTGCGCGCAGAACCGCGCCACCACCTGATCCATCCCGTCGAGCCCGGTGCCCGGGGGCAGTGACTGTCCGGTCACGTGGCTGGACCAGTCCGGCTCGCCGGCCGGCTCCCAGCGGGCCGCCCCGCGACCTGGTGCGAGCCGGGAGGTGAAGCGCGGGAACGAACCCAGCTCGGAGCGGATGAGCTCACGAACCTGCTCCACGGTCGGGGGTGTCGCGCCGGGACCGCCGAGCAGCACGTAGCCGCCGACGTTCTGGGCATTCCCGTCGTGCTCGACGTCCAGGAAGAACTCGTCCGAGGTCGCGAGCAGGCCACGCTCGGAGCGGGTCTGCCAGCGCTCGACGACGAAGACCGACGCCAGCACGAAGATCGCCGCGGGGACGGCATCGAGGACGAAGTGGTTGGCCGTCGCCACCACCACGACGAAGGTGAGCGCCACGTGCACGGCGCTCAACGCCTGCAGCCAGCGCCGTTGGGAGATCCGGGCGAGCATGACGCTCACCCACAGGGCCCACGCGATGTGCAGTGACGGCACGGCGGCCAGCTGGTTGGCGTCGGCGACCAGGGGCGACCCCCAGGAGCCGATCGTCGACCCGGTCGTGACGGTGTCGACGTACCCGGTGCCCGACAGGAGACGCGGCGGCATGACCGGAAGGAGGGCGAAGCAGGTGAAGGCGAGCAGGTTGAGTACGACGAAGGAGTCGCGTGCCATGCGGTAGACGCCGGGCATCCGCCAATAGGTCAGCAGCAGCAACAGGGCGGCGCTCAGGATGTAGGTCGTCGCGTACTCGTAGTTCGCCGCGACCATCAACGTGTGCCGCGAGGCGAGCCAGGCGTTCCAGCTCCGCTCGACGTCCAGGTGCAGCCACCGCTCGAGGTCGATGAGGCCACGCGCGTGACGCTCCGCCGCAGCGCGACGGCCGACGCCACCGAGATGATCCACGCCCAGATAGACGGCGAAAAGAGCCAGACCGATGACCAGTTCACGCCAGGCGGGCGGTCTCGGCGAGTGCGACGTGGTGCGGACGCTCACGGATTCGTCCTAGCACATCGCCGCGTGCCGGCCACCCGGATCGCTCAGGCGGTGGCGATGCTGAAATTCGGCATCCGGGCGATCCGGCTCCAGCCCCAGGCGGTGCAGATCACGACCGACAGCACGGTCAGCGAGGTGCTGAGCAGGCCGCGCGAGAGCACCCCGGTGCTCATGCCGAGGTGCAGCGCGCCGACGCTCATCGCGACGTCGATCAGGCGCGAGACGCCCCAGATGACGCAGACCTGGGTGAACATCCGGCGGGCCCGGCGGTCGTCGAGGAAGAACTGAGGCAGGGTGATGAAATCGCGCGCGAGGTGCAGGGTGATCGGTCGGCCGACGGCGGCGCTGACCAGGAAGATCGTCGCCATCAGGGCGGATCCGGCGATCGGCTGCAACAGGAAGACGTAGACGCTGGACAGGGCGAGCGCGATGCTCGTGCGGCCCACCAGCATCGCGACGGCGAGCAGCAGGGTGCGTGGGACGTGGTGCCCCTGGCGCCACCGGATGGCGAGGGTGAGCGCGCACCACACGAGGACGGCGATCAGGCCTCCCACCTGGCCGATCGTGAAGATGCTGACGTAGAGCAGCAGTGACGGGACCAGGACGGTCTCGGTGATGAGACGAGCGCCGCGGCGTACCGACGAGCGCACGAGTGCTCGGTCGATCACCAGGCGGCCGCTCTCGGGGGCGGCTGGAATCGCGCTCGGCGCATCCGTCATCTCATGATGGTGACATCGATTCCTTGGGATGGGCTGAGGAGTCGGCGTGTCGTACCAGCGGAGAGTGCGACAGCCCGGTGATGCCGATGATGAGAAGCGCACCGGTGAGCGCCACCGCGAGAAGATCCGGGGGTGAATGCGGCACTTCGACGTGGAATCCGAAGATTCCGGCGCAATAACTGACGATCGGGTTGGTGATGCTCATCGCCGCGAACGGCCAGGGCAGCGAACCCTGCGAGAACGCCGCCTGCTCCAGCAGCAGGCCGCCGAGCGTCGACAGCGCGAGGGTGTAGCCCGGCCAGTCCTTCGCCGTCGCGAGGACACCGGGACCGAACAGGGACGCGCTGGTGAGCTTCATCAGCACGGCCGATGCCGCGAAACACATCCCCGCGCCGGTCGCGAGCAGGAAGCTCGCGAGCATCCCGCCGGTGCGACGGGCCACCACCACCAGGAGGACGACCGTGGCCGCGATGAGGACCAGGATCAGCGCGACACGGTCGCGGTCGGGCGATCCGCGCAGCGGCGCGGCGCGCCCGACGGTGAGCAGCACGACCAGACCGGCGCAGATCGAGAGCCCGAACGCGAAATCGCGCCGCCTCGGCTGGTCGCGCGAGCCCCCGGTGGACAGGAGCAGCGCGAAGAAGATCTGCATCGTCATGATGGGCTGCACGATGGCGACGGTGCCCAGCTGCAGGGCGGCCGCCTGGATCCCGAAACCGGACATGTTGATGAGCCACCCGAAGAGCCAGCGCCGACGGGTGAGCAGATGACGGATGAACCCGGCGAAACCCCGGACCGTCGCGATCTCGTGCTGCCCGGTGGCCCGCTGGGCGTGGGCCTCCTGCTGCTCGATCATGGCCGACAGGGCGAACGTGAACGCGGCCGCGAGGGCGAGCGCGATCACCAGCAGCATCATGGCGTGCGCTCCGTCGCCCGCCCGGGTCGGACCGGGCGACCGAATCGCGCGGCCAGGCCGCCGTACGCCGAGGGCGCCACCGCGCGTACGACCGCGGCGGACCGCAGCCAGCGGGGCGTCCAGACCTCACCGGCGTCGCGTTCGATGGCGCGCACGATGCGGGCCGCGACGACGTCGGCCGGCAGCGGACGCGGGCTGCTGCGGTCGTACGCGGCGCCGCGACGCTCGAAGAAGGGCGTCTCGACGACGCCCGGCACCGCCACGGTGACGCCGATCCCGGTGCCGCGTATCTCCAGACGCAGGGATTCGGCGAACGCGTCCACGCCGGATTTCGTCGCGGCGTAGACGGACTCACCGGCCACGCCGACCCGACCGGCGATGCTGGTGACGAAGCACAAGCCGCCCGTGCCGCGCTCGAGCATGCCCGGCAGCACCGACCGGGCCAGCTGCATTGTGCCGGTCAGATTGGTGGCGACGAGGGCATCGACCGTCTCTTCCGGCATCGCGGCCAGGGCCCCGGCCCACCCGATGCCCGCGTTCGCCACGAGCAGGTCGATCCGGCCGTGCGCGGCGAGCGCCTCGGCGACGACCCGTTCGCGGGGGGCGCGCTCCGCGAGGTCGCCCACGACGGATACCGCACCGAGATCGCCTGCGACGGCTGCGGTCCGCCCGCCGTCGCGTCCGTGGACGATCGGGACGGCGCCCCGTGCGGCGAGACGGTGCGCGAGCGCGGTGCCGAGGCCCGACGAACTGCCGGTCACCAGGGCGACGCGATCGTGCAGGTCCACCACCGTCTCCTCGATAGACGATCTATGCGACCGACCGACTCTAGCGGCCGGTCACCGCAGGTCGGACCGGGCGGATCACTCCCACTCGATGGTGCCCGGCGGCTTGCTGGTCACGTCGAGGGTGACCCGGTTGACCTCGCTCACCTCATTGGTGATGCGGCCGGAGATCCTGGCCAGCACGTCGTACGGCAGGCGGGTCCAGTCCGCGGTCATGGCGTCCTCCGAGGACACCGGACGCAGCACGATCGGGTGACCGTACGTGCGGCCGTCACCCTGAACGCCGACCGAGCGGACATTCGCGAGCAGCACCACCGGGCACTGCCAGATGTCCCGGTCCAGGCCCGCAGCGGTGAGTTCCTCACGGACGATGGCGTCGGCGCGGCGCAGGATCGCCAGGTTGTCGCGGGTCACCTCGCCGATGATCCGGATGCCGAGGCCGGGGCCGGGGAACGGCTGGCGCCACACGATGCCCTCGGGCACCCCGAGCTCCAGCCCGACTTGGCGCACCTCGTCCTTGAACAGGGTGCGCAGCGGCTCGATGAGGGAGAACTGCAGGTCGTCGGGCAGACCGCCGACGTTGTGGTGGGACTTGATGTTGGCCGCTCCGGTGCCGCCGCCGGACTCCACCACGTCCGGGTAGAGCGTGCCCTGCACCAGGAACTTCACCGGGTGCTCGTCGTCCTGCTGGGAGCCGACGATGTCGCGGGCGGCCTTCTCGAACGAGCGGATGAACTCCCGGCCGATGATCTTGCGCTTCTCCTCCGGGTCGGTCACTCCCGCAAGGGCGTTCAGGAACTGGTCGGTCGCGTCGACGACGACCAGGTCGACGCCGGTCGCGTCGACGAAGTCCTTCTCGACCTGCTCGGCCTCGCCCTCGCGCAACAGCCCGTGGTCGACGAAAACACAGGTGAGCTGATCGCCGATGGCTCGCTGGACGAGTGCTGCCGCCACCGAGGAGTCGACGCCGCCGGACAGCCCGCAGATGGCCCGTGCGGAGCCGACCTGCTCGCGCACCTGCTCGACCAGCTGGTCGGCCATCGCCTCGGGCGTCCAGTCCGGCGACAGCCTCGCCCCGCGGACCAGGAAGTTCTCCAGCACCCGCTGGCCGAAGGTGGAGTGCATGACCTCGGGGTGCCACTGCACGCCGTACAACTGACGCTCGTCGTCCTCGATCGCCGCGACCGACGCACCCGGCGTCGTGGCGGTGACCCGCAGACCGGGGGGCGCCTCGGAGGCCGCGTCGCCGTGGCTCATCCAGACGGACTGCTCGTCGGGCTGACCGTTGAAGAGGGTGGAGTCGGTGTCCACGATCTGCGCCATCGTGGCGCCGTACTCGCGCAGGCCGGTGTGCTCGACGTTGCCACCGAGGCTCTTGACCATCGCCTGGAAGCCGTAGCAGATGCCGAAGACCGGCACGCCCGCCTCGAGCAGGGCCGGGTCCAGGCCGGGGGCGTCGTCGGCGTAGACCGAGGACGGGCCGCCGGAGAGCACGATGGCGGCGGGCTCGCGGTCGAGGATCTCCTGCACCGGGGTGGTGTGCGGAACCACCTCGCTGTAGAGCGAGGCCTCGCGCACGCGGCGGGCGATGAGTTGGGCGTACTGCGCGCCGAAGTCGACGACGAGGACGGGGTGCTCCTGCAGGGGGCGGTCACCTGCTGGATTCTATCCAGCAGCGGCGGGCCCCGAGGACGCCGCTCAGCCGCGTGGGGTGTCCGCCTGCAGCGCCGCGAGGTCGCCCTCGACGTTGGCGCTCACCTTGCGCTCGATGTAGAACGACAGGAAGGGCACGCAGCCGGCCAGGATGACGCCCACCATCTTGAGCAGCCCCCAGCGCATCCTGAACGCGAGGTTGACGGTGGCGGCGATGTAGACGATGTAGACCAGGCCGTGCGGCTGCGGCCACCAGTCGAGCGCACCGTTGTCGAAGGCGTACTTGAGGATCACCTGGGCGGTCAGCAGCAGCAGGCCGATCCCGACGATGACCGCCATCACCTTGAAGAAGGTCAGCCCCTTACGCGCCTTGACCGGGTCGATCAGGGTGCGCCCGGAGGGTCGCGCCGCCTTCTGGGTCTGCTCGCTCACTGCCGGTCCTTCGTCTCGACTGATGCCGCGGCGGTCTGCTCGCCGTCCGTGCCTTCGCCATTGTCCGCGACCGGCCCGGACGGGAGCTCGGCGGCCCGCCCGGCCTCCTCCGCGGCGTACTCGTCACGCACCATCCGCACCCACACGTAGACCGCGAAACACGAGAATGCCCACCACTGCACGGCGTATCCGGCGTTGAGCAGGTGGAAGCCGCCGCCTCCCGGCTGCGGCGGCGGGAACGTCGCCACGGGTGCGGCGGTCGCGCTGGGCGACTCGTCCGTGGCGAAGACGAACGCGTTGTAGACCGTGCCGCCCCAGGTGTTCGCGAGCACCGCCAGGTTGATCGCGCCGATCTGGCCGCTCGGGTAGCTGCCGGTCGCGGGCGACTCCCCCGGCGCGAGCGCACCGGTCACGGTGACCTGGCGGCTTCCGGTCAGGGGCGCCGGCACGTGCGTCGGGTCGGCGACGAAGCCGCGGACGACCGGCAGTCGTGCCCCGTTGCCGTCCACCACCAGCGGGGTCAGCACCCAGAAACCGTTGTGTCCGTCCAGTGTCCGCCCGGCGACCAGCTCCTGCAGGGCGCCGTCGTAGTGCCCGGTCGCCCGCACCGGCCGCAGCGACCCGTTGGAGGGGAAGCTCTCGGCGGGCTGCATCACGGAGGTGATCGCGGTGACCGGCCGGTCCTGCATCTGGTGGTTCGCGGTGGCGTGCCCGGCACTGCGGGCCACGTCCAGCTGCCAGATGCCGAGCAGTACGAACGCCACGACCAGCACGACCATGAGCACGAACAGGCCCATGAGGCGCGGTGTGAGAGCGGCCCGGAGCATGGTCTCCATTGTGCGTCCGGCGGCTGTGCGCCGACGCCCAGCCCTCCCCCGCGGAAAACCGATCGCGTCCGCGTCCCCGCCCGACCTAGGCTGAAGCACGCCATGAGACCCCTACCGTACGACGACCCCGGGACACCCGATCTGCGGTCGCCGGTGCGGTTCATGGCATGGACCGCACGCCTGCAGTGGCGCACGGTGCTGGGCGGGGTCTGCTGCGCGATCGTCTGGATGCTGTGTCTCGCGATGATGCCTGCCGCGATCAGCCGGGGCACCGACGACGGCATCCGCGGGCACGACATGGGCGCGCTGGTGCTGTGGTCGATCACGCTGATCGTGCTCGCCGCGATAGCCGCCGGCGCCGGGGTGCTGCGGCACCGCTTCGCGGTCCTGAACTGGCTGCAGGCGGCGTTCCGCTGCATGCAACTGGTCGGCGAGCACGCCACCGACTCCGGTGAGGCGCTTCCCCGGGCGATGCCGACCGGCCAGGTCGTGGCCAGCGCGGCCACCGACGCCACCCGCTTCGCGGAGTCCTACGACGCGTTCGCCCGGTTCGTCGGAGCGATCGTCGCCTACCTGGTGGTCGCGATCATCCTGCTGCGCAGCTCACTCCCGCTCGGTCTGGTGGTGCTGCTGGGGGTGCCGGTCCTGCTGACCGCCCTGGCCGCGGTGATCAAGCCCCTGCAACGACGCCAACAGGCGCAGCGTGAACAGTCCGGCCGGCTCTCGGAGCTGGGCGCCGACACCGTCACCGGACTGCGCGTGCTGCGCGGCGTCGGCGGCGAGCACACCTTCCGTCACCGCTATGCCGAGCAGTCCGAACGCGTACGCCTCGAAGGGGTGCGGGTCGCGATCCCGCAGTCCACGCTGGACTCCGCGCAGGTGCTGCTGCCCGGCATCTTCATGCTGGTGGTCACCTGGCTCGGCGCCCGGTCGGTGCACTCCGGCGCGATCACGCCCGGCGAGCTGGTGGCGTTCTACGGGTACTCCACCTTCCTGGTGATGCCGCTGTCGACCGCGACGGAGATGACCGGCAAGTTCCTCGCGACCCGCGTCGCGGCAGGCCGCATCATCAAGGTCCTGCAGATCCCCGGCGACCACACCGGTGAGGTCCCGACCGCGCACCTGCCCGACGGTCCGCAGGAACTGGTCGACCCCTCCACCGGCGCGGTCTTCGCGCCCGGCCTGCTGACGGCCGTGGTCTGCGACGTACCCGCGCAGGCGTCCGCGTTGGCGGACCGGCTGGGCCGGTTCGGGCAGGGGGGCACCGATGTGACGTTCGGCGGCGTACGTCTTGCGGATGTCGCTGTGCGAGAGGCCCGCTCGCGAGTCGTCGTGTCCGAGGTCGACCCGCGGCTCTTCGCCGGGACGCTGCTCGATCAGCTCGACCCCGCGGGCCGGAGCACCCCCGACCAGATCGCCGCCGCCTTGGACGCCGCCGACGCGCACGACGTGCTGCTGGCACTGGAGGACGGGCTGCAGTCGCAGGTCGAGGAGCGCGGCCGGTCCTTCTCGGGCGGGCAGCGTCAGCGGCTCGCCCTCGTACGCGCCCTGCTCACCCGCGCCGAGACCCTGGTGCTCGTGGAGCCGACGAGCGCCGTCGACGCGCACACCGAGGCGCGGATCGCGGCCCGGCTGGCCGCCGCGCGCCGCGGTCGCACGACCGTCGTGATGGCCGCCAGCCCCTTGCTGCTCGACCAGGCCGACCGGGTGCTGCTGCTGCAGGACGGCGGCATCGTCGCCGAGGGCACCCACGCGGACCTGTCGAGGACCTCGCCGGCCTACCGACGCGTCGTCCTGCGCGGAGAGGAGGACATCGATGAGCCCGCTCACGCCTGAGGTCGCGAAGCCCACCGTCCTGCCGGTCGCCGACGGTGCTGCCGTGCGCCGGCACGCCCGGATGCTGATGCGTCGACATCGCCGCGCGCTGATCGTGACGGTGGGGTTGCACGCGCTCGCGGCCGTCGCCGCCCTGTGCGCACCGCGGCTGTTCGGTGAGCTCATCGAGCGGCTCTCGCACGGCATCGACAACGCGACCATCGACCGGTTCGGCGTCGCGCTGCTCGTGGTGGTGCTCGCGCAGACCGCCCTGACCTGGACGGCCCGCCGCTCGGCGTACGTGCTGGGCGAGACCGTCTTCGCCGGACTGCGCGAGCGATTCATCGACCGGGTGCTGGCGCTGCCGCTCTCGACCGTCGAGCGCGCGGGCACCGGCGAGCTGGTCTCGAGGACCACCAACGACGTCGATGCGCTGTCCTACGCGGTGCGGTTCGGGGTGCCGGCCACCCTGGTCGCGGCAGTCACCTCGCTGCTGACCCTGGGGGCCGCCTTCCTGGTCAACCCGCTGGTCGCCCTGTCGCTGCTCATCACCCTGCCGCTGCTGTCCCTGTCGACCAAGCGCTACCTGCGCTTCGCCGGGCCCGGCTACGCACGGGAGCGGGCGTCGTACGCCGTCACGAACGGCGTGGTGAGCGAGAGCATCGAGGGCGCCCGCACGATCGACGCACTGTCGTTGCAGGATGTGCGGCGCTCCCGGCTGCACAGCGCGATCCGCGGGATGTGGGACGCCGAGCTCTACACGTTGCGACTGCGGATGTGGTGGTTCCCGACCGTGGACCTCGGCGCCATGCTGCCCGTCGGCGTGGCGCTGCTGTGGGGCGGTTTCCTGGTTGCGCACGGCCACGCGAACCTCGGTCAGGTCGTGACGATCGTGCTCTACGCGTTGGCCATCGGCGACCCGATCGACGAGCTGCTGTCCTGGCTCGACGAGATCCAGGTCGGTGCCAGCGCCCTTGCCCGGATCATCGGCATCGAGGACCTGCCGCCCGACCGCCAGGCGGGTGACGCGCGCCCGAGCGACTCCCGGCTGGCCGCACGCGACGTGCGCTACTCCTACCGCGCCGGACGCGAGGTGCTGCACGGCATCGACCTCGATCTGGCACCCGGCGAACGGCTGGCGATCGTCGGGCCCTCCGGCGCGGGCAAGTCCACCCTCGGCCGGCTGCTGGCCGGCATCGACGGCCCCGGCAGCGGCTCGGTCGCCGTCGGCGGAGTGCCGTTGGTCGAACTCCCGCTGGACGACCTGCGCGGCGAGGTCGCCCTGGTCACCCAGGAGCACCACGTCTTCGTCGGGACGCTGCGCGACAACCTGCTCCTCGCCCGGCCCGCGTCCGACGACGAGACGCTCTGGGCGGCGCTTCGCTCGGTGGACGCCCTGCCGTGGGCGTCCGCGTTGCCGGACGGCCTCGACACCCGCATCGGGCAGGGCGGCCGGACGCTGACCGATGCTGCCGCGCAGCAGCTCTCGCTGGCGCGGCTGGTGCTCACCGATCCGCACACCCTGGTGCTGGACGAGGCGACGTCGCTGCTGGACCCGCGCGCCGCGCGCCACCTGGAGCGCTCCCTCAACGCCGTCGTCGAGGGCCGCACCGTGGTCGCGATCGCCCACCGCCTGCACACCGCGCACGACGCCGACCGGGTGGCCGTGGTCGAGGACGGCCGGATCACCGAGATCGGCCCGCACGCCGAGCTGGTCGCCGCCGACGGCGCGTACGCCGCGCTGTGGCACTCCTGGCGCGACGAGTGACCGCTGGACGCTGTCAGACCGCGGTCGGCACCTTCGCCGGCACCTGCGGGATGCCGAGCGGCGTGCCCGGCACCCGCGCCGCCGGAGCGGGCACTCGTTCGTACACCGCGCCCTGAGTGGGTCGTACGTCGTCCGCGCCCTTGGCGGGCCACATCGCGAGGGCACGCTCAGCCTGAGCGGTGATGGTGAGCGAGGGGTTGACGCCCAGGTTGGCCGAGACCGCCGCGCCGTCGACCACCGACAGGGCCGGGTAGCCCCACACCCGCTGATACGGGTCGATGACACCGGTCCGCGGCGAGTCGGAGATGGTGACGCCGCCGAGGAAGTGCGCGGTCATCGGCATCCCCAGGAACTCCGGCCAGCACGCGCCGGGCACCACGTCGACGTCTCCCAGCTTGCTCAGCTGATCGCTGATCGCGCGGATCGCCTTGTGCCCGGTCGGGATCCAGCTCGGGTTGGGTTCACCGTGACCCTGCGTGCTGGTCAGGCGGACCCGGCCCAGCCGTCGCTTCGCGCCGACCGTGATCGAGTTGTCCAGCGACTGCATGACCAGCGCGATGATGGTGCGCTCGCTCCATTTCGGGCCGAGGGCACGGCTGAGCCGGATCGGCTGTTTCGCGAACGCGGTGAGCAGCTCCCCGGTCCTGCCGGGCAGCGACTTGTCGCCGTTGATCAGCAGGGTCGACAGCAGCCCCATCAGGTTCGAGCCCTTGGCGTAGCGGCAGTTCTCCACGTGGGTGTCGCCGTCGAGGTGGAACGAGGTGGTGATCGCAACGCCCTTGGTGAGGTCGACAGCCGGGTCGGCGGGGACTCGTACGGCGGCGGCCCCGCCCAGCTCTTCGGAGTTGGTGCGGGTGAGCACACCGAGCCGGTCGGACAGCCGCGGCAGCGACCCGTCGGCCTTCATCCGGTGCAGCAACTGCTGGGTACCCCAGGTACCTGCCGCGAGCACCACACGCCGGGCGGTGACGGTACGACGATCGGCGCGCACCCACGCTCCCGTGGACCGGGTGGTGACGCGGAACCCCTCGTCGCCGCCCAGCGACTCCAGACGCACCACCGTGCGCATCGGCTCGATCCGCACGCCCTTGCGCTCGGCGAGCGCCAGGTAGTTCTTCATCAGCGTGTTCTTCGCCCCGACCCGGCAGCCGACCATGCAGTTGCCGCACTCGGTGCAACCGGTGCGCTCCGGGCCCTCGCCGCCGAAATACGGGTCCGGCACGGTCTCACCGGCCGCACCGAAGAACACCCCGACGGGCGTCTTGCGGAAGGTGTCGGACGCGCCGAGCTGTGCGGCCGCGTTCTGCATGATCTCCTCGGCGGCGCCCCAGCACGGGTTGTCCTCGACCACGCCGAGCATCCTGCGCGCCACGTCGTAGTGCGGGGTGAGCTCGTCCTCCCAATCGGTGATGCCCGCCCACTGCGGGTCCTGGAAGAACGGGGTCGGCGGCTTGTAGAGCGTGTTCGCGTAGTTGAGCGATCCCCCGCCCACACCGGCGCCTGCCAGGACCATCACGTCGGGAAGCCGGTGGTAGCGCTGCACGCCGAAGCACTTGAACGCCGGCGCCCACAGGTACTTGCGCACGTCCCAGGAGGTCTTCGCGAAGTCGGAGTCCTCGAAACGGCGTCCGGCTTCGTAGACCAGGACGTCGTAGCCCTTCTCCGCCGCCCGCAGCGCCGCCACGGAGCCACCGAACCCGGAGCCGATCACCACTACGTCATGGTCGTACGTCGTCATCGCCATCCATCGCTTCCCTCGTCGCGGCCGGCTACTCAGCAGTAGTTACTGCACAGTAGGTGACCGCGGTCACGGAGGGAAGCCGATCGGCGCGCCGAATTGTCAGCTGCGCTGGTACGGGGCGACGACGACCTCGACCCGCTGGAACTCCTTCAGATCGGAGTATCCGGTGGTGGCCATGGCACGGCGCAGCGCCCCGACCATGTTGGTGGAGCCGTCGGCGGACTGCCCGGGGCCGGTCAGGATCTGCTCCAGGGTGCCGACGGTGCCGACCTCGACCCGTTCGCCGCGCGGCAGGTCGTGGTGGTGCGCCTCGGAGCCCCAGTGGAAGCCACGCCCCGGTGCCTCGGTCGAGCGGGCCAGTGCCGCACCGAGCATCACCGCGTCGGCGCCGCAGGCGACGGCCTTGACCACGTCGCCGCTGGTGCCCAGGCCGCCGTCGGCGATGACGTGCACGTAGCGCCCGCCGGTCTCGTCCATGTAGTCACGGCGCGCGGCCGCGATGTCGGCGACCGCCGACGCGAGGGGCGCGTGGATGCCGAGGGTGCGCCGCGTGGTGTGCGCCGCTCCCCCGCCGAACCCGACCAGGACGCCGGCTGCACCGGTGCGCATCAGGTGCAGCGCGGCGGTGTACGTCGCCACGCCGCCGACGATGACCGGCACGTCGAGCTCGTAGATGAAGCGCTTGAGGTTCAGCGGCTCGGCGCGGCCCGAGACGTGCTCCGCCGACACCGTGGTGCCCCGGATGACGAAGAGGTCGACACCGGCGTCGACCACCGTGCGCCAGTGCTCCTGGGTGCGCTGCGGCGACAACGCGCCGGCGACCGTGCACCCGGATCCGCGAATCTCCTTCAGCCGCAACTCGATCAGGTCGGGCCGGATCGGCTCGTCGTAGAGCTCGCGCATCCGCGCGGTCGCGTTGGCCGGATCCAGGGAGGCGATCTCGGCCAGCAGCGGCTCGGGCGACTCGTAGCGGGTCCAGAGGCCCTCGAGGTCGAGCACCGGCAGTCCGCCGAGCTGGCCGAGCGCGATCGCGGAGGCCGGCGACATCACCGAGTCCATCGGCGCGGCCATCACCGGCAGCTCGAAGTGGTAGGCGTCGATCTGCCAGGAGACCGACACCTCCTCGGGATCCCGGGTGCGTCGCGACGGCACGACCGCCACGTCGTCGAACGAATACGCCCGACGTCCTCGTTTGCCGCGGCCGATCTCGATCTCACTCACCGCGTCAGGTTAGCGGTCGCACCCGCTGCGGCCCGAAACGCGCCGCTGGGGCGCGGGTCAGCGACCGGAGTAGTTGGGCGCCTCGACGATGCCCTGCACGTCGTGCGGGTGGGACTCCTTGAGCCCCGCGGAGGTGATCCGCACGAAGCGGCCGCGCTCCTGCAGCTGCGGCACGGTGCGCGCCCCGACGTAGAACATCGACTGGTGCAGCCCGCCGACCAGCTGCCGGGTGACCGCGCCGAGCGGACCGCGGTAGGCGACCCGGCCCTCGATGCCCTCCGGCACGATCTCGTCGTCACTGGCGACGTCGGCCTGGAAGTAGCGGTCCTTGGAGAACGACTTCTTGCCGCGCGAGGCCATGGCCCCGAGCGAGCCCATCCCGCGGTAGGCCTTGAACTGCTTGCCGTTGATCAGGATCAGCTCACCGGGCGACTCCTCGCACCCCGCCAGCAGCGACCCGACCATCACCGAACTCGCCCCTGCCACCAGGGCTTTGGCGATGTCGCCGGAGTACTGCAGCCCACCGTCGGCGATCACGGGTACGCCGGCCGGGCGGGCGGCCCGTGCCGCGTCGTACACCGCGGTCACCTGCGGCACACCCACGCCGGCGACCACGCGCGTGGTGCAGATGGAGCCCGGTCCCACCCCGACCTTGACCGCGTCGACACCGGCCTCGACGAGCGCCTTGGCACCGTCGTAGGTCGCGACGTTGCCGCCGATGATCTGCACGTGGCGGGTCGCGGGGTCGGACTTGAGCTTGCGGATCATGTCGAGCATCAGCCGGGCGTGCCCGTTGGCGACGTCGGGCACCAGCACGTCCACGCCCGCCTCGACGAGCGTCGTGGCCCGCTCCCACGCGTCGCCGAAGTAGCCGATCGCGGCCGCCACCAGCAGCCGACCGTGCTCGTCGTTGGACGCCAGCGGGAACTGCTCGGACTTCACGAAGTCCTTCACGGTGATCAGACCGGCGAGGCGCCCGTCCGCATCCACCAGCGGCAGCCGTTCGCGCTTGTGCTGGCGCAGCAGGGTGGTGGCGGCCTCGCGGCTGATGTCGGCCGGGCCGGTGACCAGCGGCGGGTGGGTCATCACCTCGTCGACCTTGGTGGTGGCCCACTCCGCGACGGGCGTGAAGCGCAGATCGCGGTTGGTGATGATGCCGATCAGCCGGTCGTCGGGGTCCACGACCGGCAGGCCGGACACGCGGTAGCGACCGCAGATCTCGTCCAGCTGCTCCAGGGTCGCGTCCGGCCCGATCGTGACCGGACGGTCGATGATGCCGGTCTGGGTGCGCTTGACCATGTCGACCTGGTCGGCCTGGTCGGTGATGGACAGGTTGCGGTGCAGGACGCCGATGCCGCCCTGGCGGGCCATCGCGATGGCCATCCGCGACTCGGTGACGGTGTCCATCGCGGCCGAGATCAACGGCACCTTCAGGCTGATCTCACGGGTGAGCGCGCTGGTGGTGTCGACCTCGCTCGGGATGACGTCGGTCTCGTTCGGGAGGAGCAGCACATCGTCGTAGGTGAGCCCGAGCGGTCCGAACATCGCGGGAAGAGAAATGTCGTTGGAGCTGTCCTGCGCCATCACCCGATTATAGGCGGCTGCGGCGCGGCCGATTTCCGGTGGCCCGCGTCAGCCGGCGCTGCCCGCGGGGGTCGAGGACGGCGCCGGCGGCGAGGAGGACGTCGACGTGGACAGCCGCGGCGTCGGGCTCGTCGGGACCGTCGTGGTCGACGAACTCGCGCCCGGGCTCGTCGGCATGGTCGGCCGCACGGTGCGGGTCGGCCCCGAGGTGCCGGTGGGCGAACCGGTCGACGTCGGAGGCGTGGTCGGGGTCACGGTGAACGTCGGCGCGGTGGTGGGCGCCGTGGTCCTCGGAGGCGTCGTGGGCGCGGTCGTCGTGGGCTTCGACGTGAGCGGCCGTGTCGAGGTGGGCGCGGCCCGGGAGGACGTCGGTCGCCGGGAGGACGTCGACCCAGGAGCCGGGCGGCGGAAGATCGAGGACGGCGACAACGCCGACGCCGAGCTCGTGTAGCGATCCTGCGGCGTGCCGGGCGGCGGGGGGCGCGGTGAGGAACGTGGTGGCCGTGCCGTCGGCGATCGGCGCGCCCGGCGACGGCGTCTGGTGCTGGGTGGCGGCATCGGGCGGCACGAAGACCAGTCCCCTGGTCACCTGACCCAGCTGTTGCAGCACCGGCACGGTGGTGCTGGTCACCGCGGCGGCCATACCGCTCACCGACAGCGTGCCGACGAGCACCGCGGCGGCGACGCCGGCGCGCACGCCGCCGCGCCGGGTGCGGGCATAGCGTCCGGGCGTCTTGTCCGACGCTGCCGCGGGCGCGTCGTCCACGTGGGCGACCCAGCCGATGAGCAGGTCGGTCAGATCGTCGTCGGGTACGCCGTCGCGGGCCGCGGCGCGCGAGCCGATCCGGTCCAGCAGCTCGTCGTCGCTCTGGATGCGGTGGATGGAGGGGGGTGTCACAGCGCCTCACCCCCGGTGGGGAGCAGCGAGCGCAACCGGGTCAGAGCACGGTGCTGAGCGACCCTGACGGCACCGGCCGTCATCCCCAGCGCGGCGGCCGTCTCGTCGGCGCTCATGCCGACGGCGACCCGCAGGGTGAGGATCTCGCGGTGCTGCGGCGAGAGCTTGTGCAGCAACTTCCAGATGCGGTCCGCCTGCTCGCCGGCGACGGCGGCGGCCTCGGGTCCGGGTGCGGTGTCGACCGATTCGGGCACCTCGTCGGTGGGCTGCGGGCCGCGCATCACGGAGCGCTGCACATCGGCCACCTTGTTGGCGGCGATCCGGTAGACGAACGCCTCGAAGGGCAGCCCGCGGTCGACATAGCGCGGAAGTGCGGTCAAGACGGCCACACACACCTCCTGCGCGGCATCCGCGGCCGCATGCGTGGCAGCCGAGTGCCGTCCGAGTCGCCCGCGTGCGTACCGGAGGGCGATCTGGTGCACAGCTGCCATCAGCTGGTCGGTGGCCGCCGCATCCCCATCGCAGGCTTCTGCCACCAGGTCGCACAGCGGAATCTGCGCGTCCGCCGGTTCCATCGTGGGTCGAATCGATTTCGTTACGTCGTCGCCGAGGGTCGCCGCAGGGCCCCACGTCTCGTGGGGCGTCGGCTGCGAACCGCCGAGACTCATCTGGCTCCTTCGGACCCACCGGGTCCTTGGTCGACGCGCGATAGCAGTCCACCGTAACCAGCCCCGCATACGCGCCGTCAATTGCGGGGGTGGCGTGTCCGGCGCCTGACACCATGTCGAGCATGACGACAGCTCCTCTGCAGGTGCCCATCCGCGACGCATCGATCCGCCTCGGCCAGCTGCTCAAACTGGCCGGGGTCGTGCAGGACGGTGCGCAGGCGCGCGCGCTGATCCAGCGCGGCGAGGTGCTCGTGGACGGGCAGGTCGAGACCCGGCGCGCGCGGGCGGTGCCGGTGGGCGCCGTCGTACGTCTGGGCGACGTCGAGGTGCACGTCGTCGCCGGATGAGACCCCCTCGCACGGGACGACGGGCTCCCAGCCGGATGGCTGGGAGCCCGTCGTTCGTGCAATTCAGCTCGGTTCAGCTCGGCTCAGTGCGAGTGGCCGTGGCTGTGGTTGTGCCCGGCGTCTGAGTCGTCCTCTTCCTTCTTCTCCACCACGAGCGTGTCGGTGGTGAGCACCATCGACGCGATCGAGGCGGCGTTGCGCAGCGCCGACCGGGTGACCTTGACCGGGTCGATGACACCGGACTTGATCAGGTCGCCGTACTCGCCGGTGGCGGCGTTCAGGCCGTTGCCCGACTCCAGGTCGCGGACCTTGGAGACCGCGACGTAGCCCTCGAGGCCGGCATTCTCGGCGATCCACCGCAGCGGCTCGACCACGGCCTTGCCGATCAGTGCGGCACCGGTGGCCTCGTCGCCCTCGAGCGCGAGGTTCTGCAGCGCGGCCGAGGCGTGCACCAGAGCGGAGCCGCCACCGGCGACGATGCCCTCTTCGATGGCCGCCCGGGTCGCGGAGATGGCGTCCTCGATGCGGTGCTTCTTCTCCTTCAGCTCCACCTCGGTGTGCGCGCCGACCTTGATGACGCAGACGCCGCCGGCCAGCTTCGCGAGCCGCTCCTGCAGCTTCTCGCGGTCCCAGTCGGAGTCGGTGCGCTCGATCTCGGCCTTGAGCTCCTTGACGCGGCCGTCGACGTCCGCGGAGTCGCCCTGGCCCTCGATGACCGTGGTGTTGTCCTTGGTCACGACGGTGCGACGGGCCTGACCCAGCACCTCGAGGCCGACCTGGTCCAGCTTCAGACCGATCTCCTCGGCGACGACCTGGCCGCCGGTGAGGATGGCGATGTCCTGCAGCATGGCCTTGCGGCGGTCGCCGAACCCGGGCGCCTTGACCGCGACGACGTTGAACGTGCCGCGGATCTTGTTGACCACCAGGGTCGACAGGGCTTCACCGTCGATGTCCTCGGCGATGATCAGCAGCGGCTTGCCGGCCTGCACGACCTTCTCCAGCAGCGGAAGGACGTCGGCGACGGCGGAGATCTTGCCCTGGTTGATCAGGATGTAGGCGTCTTCCAGGACGGCCTCCATCCGCTCGGGGTCGGAGACGAAATACGGGCTGATGTAGCCCTTGTCGAACTGCATGCCCTCGGTGAAGTCCAGCTCGGTGATCGCGGTGGAGGACTCCTCGACCGTGATGACGCCGTCCTTGCCGACCTTGTCGAACGCCTCGGCGATGAGCGAGCCGACCGTGCTGTCCTGCGCGGACAGGGTGGCGACCTGGGCGATCTCGTCCTTGCCCTCCAGCTCGCGAGCGGTCGCGAGGAGGCGGTCGTTGATGGCCTCGACGGCCTTGTCGATGCCGCGCTTCAGCGCGGACGGGGCGGCGCCGGCCGCGACGTTGCGCAGGCCTTCCTTGACCATGGCCTGGGCGAGCACCGTGGCGGTGGTGGTGCCGTCACCGGCGACGTCGTTGGTCTTGGTGGCGACCTCCTTGGCGAGCTGCGCGCCGAGGTTCTCGTACGGGTCGTCCAGCTCGACCTCGCGGGCGATGGTCACCCCGTCGTTGGTGATCGTGGGGGCGCCCCACTTCTTGTCGATGACGACGTTGCGGCCCTTGGGGCCGAGCGTCACCTTGACGGCGTTCGCGAGTGCGTCGACACCGCGCTCGAGGGACTTGCGGGCGGAGTCGTTGAACTCCAGCGTCTTAGCCATGTGTGGTCCTTAAGTGTTTCGTGGGTGCGTGCGGGGAGGCAGGCAGCTGGTACGACGACGCCCCAGCGGCGGGCCCGGCAGTGTTGATGACGGGCCCACAGCCGGGGCGTGCGACGTACGAGATGTCGTCAGCTACGTGACGACGGGAGTTACTTGACGACCGCGAGGATGTCGCGGGCGGAGAGGATGAGCAGCTCCTCGCCGGAGTACTTCACCTCGGTGCCGCCGTACTTGCTGTAGATGACCTTGTCGCCGACGGCGACGTCCAGGGGGACGCGGTTGCCGTGGTCGTCGATGCGACCCGGGCCGACGGCCAGGACCTCGCCCTCCTGGGGCTTCTCCTTGGCGGTGTCCGGGATGACCAGGCCGGAGGCGGTGGTCTGCTCGGCCTCGACGGACTTGACGACGACGCGGTCTTCGAGCGGCGTGATGTTGACCGACACGGTGGGGACCTTCCTTGGTGGCCTGCCGATGGCAGGGAGTTGGTGGTCCCTGGGCCCTCGCCGGTGAAGGCCGATCGAGGACGCCGTCGCGGGGTCGGCCTCGGTGCCTGCACTGGCACTGTCCCAGGGGGAGTGCCAGCCCTGAATCTATGCCGGGCGTTAGCACTCGTGCAACTCGAGTGCCAAACCCGCACGAAGGGCCGCGGCAGCGGTCGTCACAGGCCCGTCGTACGTCAGAATGTCCGCCATGGATCCCGCCCTGGTGCACCGGCTCGCGTCGGGCGAGGGGTGGGGTCTGCTGCAGTCGCTGCCACCGTACGACGCGTCCGAGGCAATGTCCCTGGCCACCAGGCTGCGCGGCGAGGGTTTCGACGCCGAACTGGTCTCCGCGGCGCTCACCCAGTCCGACCTGCGCGCCCGAGCCGTGCCCAAGTTCGGTGCGGCGGCCCGCGAGATGCTCTTCACCCGCGACGGCCTGGAGCAGGCCACCCGGGCACGGATCGCCGCCCACCACGCGACCCGGTTCGTCGAGGCCGGGGTACGCCACGTCTACGACCTGGGCTGCGGCATCGGGGCCGACGCCATCGCGCTCGCGAAGGCCGGGATCGCCCTCACCGCCGTCGACACCGACGAGGCGACCGCGGCCATCGCCGCCGTCAACCTGCGCCACTGGCCGCGGGCCCAGGTGCAGCACACGGCCGCGCACGACGTCGCGATCCCGAGCGGTGAGGACGCCCGCGGCTGTGGCGTCTGGCTCGACCCTGCGCGACGGACGCCCGGGGTGGCCGACGCTCAGGGCCGCACCCGCCGGCTCTTCCGGCTGGAGGACATCAGTCCGTCGTGGGACGACGTCCGCGGCTACCTCACCCGCACCCCCGCCGCCGGGGGCCAAGCTCAGCCCGTCCTTCCCGCACGCAGCCGTGCCGGCCGGGGTCGAGGCGCAGTGGACGTCGTACGACGGGGAGGTGCTGGAGTGCGCGCTCTGGGCCGGCGCCACCGTGCGGACGCCCGGGCGCACCGCCTGCGTCGTGCGCGAGCATGTCACTGCGCTCGTCACCGAACGCGACGCACTGGGCGCCCAGCCGCTGCCCGCGGAGCTCGCCCGACTCGGACCCTACCTCTACGAGCCGGACCGCGCCGTGATCCGGGCGGGTCTCGTGGGAGCCCTCGTCAACGCGGCCGACGGCCGGGAGCTGTCACCGGGCGTCGGGTACGTCACCGGGCTGGCCGACGTCCAGCTGCCCTGGGCGCGCCGCTACGCCATCACCGACGCCATGCCCTACAACCTCAAGGGGCTTCGCGCGCTGTTGCGCGACCGGGACACCGGCACCCTCACCATCAAGAAGCGCGGGGTCTCCTTGGACGCCGACCAGCTGCGCCGACAACTGCGCCTGCAGGGCGATCGGACGACCACCATCGTCATCACCCGGGTCGGCGGCGCGCAGGTCGTGCTGGTCGTGACGCCGCTGTGACCGGCCGCCGCCGTCTCGCGCCGCTCGCACTGCCCGTGGTGCTCGCGCTCGCCGCGTGTTCCGGTGGCGGCGACTCGGCATCGTCGGCGCGCGGCTCGGCCGCCCAGGTCCGCACGACGAGCGCAACCCCGTCGGCTCGGGCCACACCGTCGACCTCCACGACCTCGGCGGCACCTTCGATGTCCCGCGCCCACGGGTCGTCGTCCGGCACCCCGACGCGCACACCCACCCGCACCTCGACACCGTCGACGCGCGCGGGCGCGCCGTCGAAACCGGCCAGCTGCATCGACTCGATCGTGGACCGGATGACTCCCGCGCAACGTGCCGGTCAACTGGTGATGGTGGGGATGACGACCGGCGGTGCCGGCGCCGTGCGGCGCGCGATCGCCGTATCGCACGTCGGTTCGGTCTATTACGCCGGCGGCTGGCAGGGGTCCGCGGCGGTGAGCGCCGCGTCGGCGGCCGTGCAGGCGCAGGCGAGCAGCACCGGCTCCCCCGGCCTGCTCATCGCCGCCGATCAGGAGGGCGGGCAGGTGCAGGAGCTGCGCGGCAGCGGATTCCCGGCCATCGAGTCGGCCACGGCCCAGGCCCGGATGTCCCCGGCTGCGCGTACGGCGTACGCCGCGTCGTTCGCCCGGTCCCTGCATGCCGCGGGTCTCAATTTCGACCTGGCACCCGTGGCCGACACCGTGCCTGCGGCGATCGGTACCCGGAACGCACCGATCGGCGCGTTCCACCGTGAGTACGGCAGCGACCCCAGGGTCGTCGCGGGGGCCGTCGGTGACGTGGTGCGCGGAATGCGGTCCTCGCACGTGGCCGCCACGCTCAAGCACTTCCCGGGCCTCGGCCGGATCACCGACAACACCGACACCAGCTCGACCGGCATCACCGACCCGGTCGCGAGCACCACCGACCCCTACCTCGGGCCGTTCGCCGCGGGCATCAGCGCGGGCGCCCAGGCCGTGATGGTCTCCTCGGCGCGCTACCCGCGCCTGGACGCCCAACAGCCGGCCGTGTTCTCGCGCGCGGTGGTGACCGGGCTGCTACGCGGCAGGCTGGGTTTCGCCGGGCTGGTCATCACCGACGACGTCAACACGCCTGCTCTGGCGGCCACCCCGGTGGGCGAGCGGGCCGTGCGGTTCGTGCAGGCCGGCGGCGACGTGTTGTTGACCGCGGCGCCCGACCTCGCCCCCGGGCTCACGCACGGACTGCTGACGCGGATGACGGCGGACCGGGCGTTCTCGGGCGTCGTGGAGACCGCCGTACGACGGGTGCTCGCCACGAAAGCCGGCCTGGGCCTGCTCCGCTGCCGCTGAGGAGATCTCCGGACGGTGGGTCTAGAGCGCCTGAACCATCTCCACCGGCATCGAGGAGTCGGCGGGCAGCGCGAACGAACTGGGCGCGTGTCCGCGAGAGACGACCTGCGCGCCGAGTGCCGCGACCATCGCGCCGTTGTCGGTGCACAACCGCACCCGCGGCACCCGCAGGCTGATCCCGGCATCGGCGCACCGCTGCTCGGCGAGCGCGCGCAGCCGGCTGTTGGCCGTCACTCCGCCGCCGATCTGCAGGTCGTGGATGCCGTACTCCAGGCAGGCGTCGATGGCCTTGCGGGTCAGCACGTCGGCCACCGCCTCGTTGAAGCTGGCGGCCACGTCGGCGACCGGGATCGGCTCCCCCGCCCGCTCGCGCTCCTGCACCCACCGCACGACCGCCGTCTTCAGCCCCGAGAAGGAGAAGTCGAATCGGTGCCGCTCCAGGTCCTTACGCGCGGTCAACCCGCGGGGGAACGCGATAGCCCGCGGATCTCCTTGCGCCGCAGCCTGATCGATGCTCGGCCCGCCGGGGTAGGGCAGCCCGAGGAGCCGCGCGACCTTGTCGAACGCCTCCCCTGCCGCGTCGTCGACGGTCGCGCCCAGCGACTGCACGTCGTCGGCGATGTCGCGCACCAGCAGCAGATTCGTGTGTCCTCCGGAGACCAGCAGCGCGACCGTGGGCTCCGGAAGCGGGCCGTGGTCGAGCACGTCGGCGCAGACGTGAGCGCACAGGTGGTTCACACCGTAGAGCGGCTTGCCGAGGGCCCACGCCACGGCCTTCGCGGCCGCGACGCCCACCATGAGGGCACCGGCGAGACCCGGACCCGAGGTGACCGCCACCGCGTCGACGTCCGCGAGGCGCGACCCGGCCTCGGCGCACGCGCGCTCGATGGTCGGGATCATCGCCTCCAGGTGCGCCCGGCTCGCCACTTCGGGCACCACGCCACCGAAGCGGGCGTGCTCCTGCACGCTGCTCGCGACGGCGTCGGCGAGCAGCGTGGTGCCGCGTACGAACGCGACGCCGGTCTCGTCGCACGAGCTCTCGATGCCGAGCACCAGGGGTCCCTCAGTCGACACGTGTCTCCTCCTCGCGCAGATGGCGCCGCATGACCAGCGCGTCGATGTCGCCCGGCTGGTAGTAGCGCCGGCGTACGCCGATCTGCTCGAAACCGTTGCGCTCGTATAGTTTCCGGGCAGGGTCGTTGTCGGACCGCACCTCCAGCAGCACTGCCGACACCGCTGCGGCGCTCGCCTGCGCGACCAGCTCCTCCAGCAGCAGCCGCCCGACGCCGGTGCCCTGCGCGTCGGGAGCCACGGCGATGGTCATCACGTCAGCGACGTCGCCGACCACCGACAGCCCGGCGTACCCGACGACGCGGTCGTCGTCCTGCGCCACCAGGTAGACGCGTTGGGGGCGCCCGGCGAGCTCGCTCCACCAGGTGCGTGCGGACCATGCGTCGTCGACGAAGAGGCGTTGCTCCAGCTCGACGAGGGTGTCGATGTCGGTCCAGCTCATCGGGCGCAGCCGCGGTGTCACGGCAGCACCGACTTCTGCCTGGCCGACGGCTGAGCATCCGGCTGCCGCAGATAGAGCGGTGTGGGGGGCAGCAGTTCGCCGCCGTGCTCGAGCCGGTGCACCACGAGGCCGGCGAGCGCACCGGCGTCGACGTCGGCCACCGGGACGACGGGGCCGAACTCGGCCGGATAGAGCAGAGGTCCGCGTCCGGCGGCGGGCAGGGCGCGTACGGCGGGGTCCAGCTCGGCCGGCACGCTGACCGCGGGCTCGCCGTGGCGCTTGACGGCACCCGACCGGACCGTGTAGCGCGCCCAGTAGACCTCCTTGCGCCGGGCGTCGGTGGCCACCAGAAACTCGCCATGTTCGCCGTACCCGGCTTGCGTGGCAATCTGGTGGGCGATCGCATCCAGGCTGCAGACCGCGTGCACCGGGATGCCGAGCGCCAGCCCGAGGGTCGTGGCCGTGACGATTCCGACCCGCAGGCCGGTGAACGGTCCGGGACCGACGCCCACGGCCACCGCGTCCAGGTCCTGGGGAGTCAGACCCGCATGCGCCATCACCGAATCGATGGTGGGAGTAAGGGTTTCGGCGTGACGACGAGCGTCCGGTACCGATTCGCTCGCGAGCGTCCGTGTCCCGTCGTGGACGGCGGCGGTGACGGCGGACGTCGCGGTGTCGATGGCCAGCAGCACGTGGCTCACGGTAACGCGGCGAGAAGCTGCTCGAACCGGGGACCGACCGCGCAGGCGCCCACGCGGCGGTCGAGGTCCCCGGTCAACTCCAGCTCGAGCCGCTGCGACGACAGGCTCTCGGCGATGCCGCCGCCCCACTCCACGACGGTCACGGCGTCCTCGAGCTCGGTGTCCAGGTCGACGTCGTCCAGCTCGGCCGGGCCGCTCAGACGGTAGGCGTCCACGTGCACCAGAGGCGGTCCGCCCACCAACGAGGGGTGGGTGCGTGAGATGACGAACGTCGGCGAGGTGATCGGGCCGCGTACCCCCATCCCGCGGGCGATCCCCTGGGTGAGCGTCGTCTTCCCCGCTCCGAGCCCGCCGGTGAGGATCACCAGGTCGCCGGCGCGCAGCAACGTGCCGAGACCGGCCCCCCACTCCTGCAGCGCGTCGGCCGTGGCGAAGGTCCACGTGCTCATGACGCCGAGTTGCCCCGGGCCTTCGTGGCCGGACCGGGCCGGCCGGGCGCCGACGGCACCCGTTGGACGACGCGGCGCGGGCGCTTCTTCGGGCGCGCCTGTCCGGCCAGGGCGCGGCAGGCGCGGTCGATCATGTCGATCAGGTGCTCGTCGACGATCTCGGGGTACTCCAGCGGCAGCACGTGCCCGGCGTTGCGCACCAGCACGTACTCGGCGCCGGGGATCGCGTCGACGATCGCCTCGGAGTGCGCGTCCGGGGTGATCCGGTCGTGGTCGCCGTGCATGACCAGGGTCTCGATGCCGATGAACTCGCGCAGGGCGTCGCGCTCGTCGTGCAGCATCAGGGACGACAGGTAGGCCGAGGTGGTGGACATCTTCGTCGCGAAGATCATGTCCGCCACCAGCCGCACGATCGACATCGGCACCGGCGAGGCGAAGGACCACCGGTGCACCAGGTAGCCCTCGAGGTCCTTGCCGGCGTGCCGGGTGCTGGTGACCAGCGCCTCCTGGTCCGACAGCCGCAGCATCGCGGCCGGTCCGAGCCGGTGCACGATCGTGCCCAGCTGTCGGCCCAGGCCGTAGTTGACGCTCGCCAGGTCGCCGGCACTGCTGGAGATGAAGGCCGCGCCGATCACCCTCTCCCGCAACACATCCGGGTAGGCCGAGGCGAACGACATCATCGTCATGCCGCCCATCGAGTGACCGACGAGCACGATCGGCCCGGTCGGCGTGGTCTGCGCGATGACCGCGCCGAGGTCGCGCCCGAGCTGCCGCACGGTGTACGTCGAGTCCTCGGCCTCCTCGCTGCGGCCGTGACCTCGCACGTCCCAGAGCACCACGCGGTAGCCGGCGGCCCGCAGCATCCGGCGCTGGAACACCCAGACCGTGAGGTTGTGAGTGTAGCCGTGCGACAGGATCACCGTCGGGCGACTCTCGTGTCCCTCCGGCTCGTCGATCTCGACGTGCAGCGGCACGCCGTCCTCGGCGATGACGACGCGCTCCTCGTCGGGCACCTCGACGTAGTCGCCGGCGACGCCGAGCGAGATCGCCGTACGCCGCGCGCGCCAGAGGCGGTCGGCGGCGACCCCGGCGGCTGCCGCCACCGCCGCACCGGCGAGTCCTGCGCCGATGCCGAGGACCGAACGGCTGGGGCTCACTGCTGCTCCCCCAGGTGGACCCGCGGCAACCGGTTGCTCATCCGCGTCACGATCTCGTAGGAGATGGTGCCGGTGGCCTCCGCCCAGTCCTGCGCGGTCGGCGCGCCGTCCTCGCCAGCGCCGAAGAGCACGACGGGGTCACCTGCCCGGACCGCGGCGTCGCCGACGTCCACGACGAACTGGTCCATGCATACGCGGCCGGCAATCGTGTAGCGCTCGCCGGCGACCTGCACCGGTCCGATGTTCGACCCGGCGCGCGGCACGCCGTCGGCGTACCCCATCGGCACGTCGACGACCGTCGTCTCCCGCTCCGGTGCGTAGGTGTGGCCGTAGCTGACGCCCTGGCCTGCCGGAATCCTCTTGACCAGTGCTGCATTCGCTGTCGCCGACATGGCCGGACGCAGGCCGAACGAGGCCGGGTCACCCAGGTGCGGCACGGGGCTCAGCCCGTAGACGGCGAGGCCGGGGCGGACCATGTCCCAGGCCGCGGACGGCTGGGTGAGGGTCGCGGCCGAGTTGGACATGTGCCGCACCTCGATGGCGAACCCGGCCCGCTCCACGTCGCGCACGGCGTCGGCGAACTTCTGCTGCTGGGCGCGCACGGTGGGGTGCTCGGGGGCGTCGGCGAACGCGAAATGGGTGAAGACGCCGACCACGTCGAGCGCTCCCTCGGCGGCGAGCGGCCCCGCGGCGCGTACGAGCTCGGTCCAGTCGGCGCCGTAGGCACCGTTGCGCGCCAGCCCCGTGTCGACCTTGAGCTGGACCCGTGCGGGGCGGCCGAGCCGGCGTGCGGCGTCGGCGAGCGCCTGCAGCGCCCACGGCGCGGAGACGCCGACGTCGATGCCGCGCTGCACCGCCGGGTCGAAGTCGAGGCCGGGCACGTGCAGCCAGGACAGGACGGGGGCCTCGATCCCCGCGTCGCGCAGAGTGACGGCCTCGGCCAGTTGGGCCACGCCGAGCCAGGTGGCGCCCCCGCGCAGGGCGGCGCGGGCGCTCGGCACCAGTCCGTGTCCGTAGGCGTCGCCCTTGACCACGGCCATCACCTGCGCGTCGCCGGACAGCTCCTTGAGGCGGGCGACGTTGTCGCGGATCGCGCCCAGATCGATCGTGAGTCTTGCGGGCTCGCAGGCAGGCAACGGATCGGTCATGACGCGCACAGTCTCGCATTGCCGCCTTCGGAAGTGGCCGAGGCGGGGCGGGCCTGGGTGCGCGGGTGCAGGAAAGTGACCGTTCGGCCCACTCCCCACCCGCGTACCCCGCGACGCCGCAGGAAAGTGACCGCACGACCGACAAGCCACGCACTGGTCGGGAAGGGTCAGCCCCGGCCGCTCCCGAGGCCCAGCACGACCGCGATCCCGAGGGCACTGCGCGGGTCGTAACCGGTGCGCCACAGCCCGCCGTGAACGGCCCGCACCGCCTCCTCCTGCCAGGGGGACGGCTGCGGCGCCGGGTCGGCGTAGAGGTCGTGCACGAGCAGCGCGGCCATCAGCGTCGCGCTTGTCGCGGGCGCGAAGACGGTCACGCCGAAGCGGTGCGACCCGGCGTACGCCGAGGCGAGCAGTCTGTTCTTCAGCACCGAGCGGGTGCGGGTGGGCGGCGCGACGTTCATCGAGACCTGCACCCCCTCGGCCCGCGCGGCGATCGCCCGCCAACGGTGGATGCGTTTGGCGAGAAGGTAGTTCGGACCCTGCTGGGGCACGACGCTGTCGTTGATGCCAGGGTCCTCGTCGGGTGCGTAGTTGCGCTGCAGCACCCGCCCGCCGGACACGGCGCGGCCGACCGGTCGCAGCCGACGCAGCGGCGTGCGTCGTTCGTACGCCGCCGTGGAGGCCTCGACCGCGTCCCTCGGCACCACGAAGATGTCGGTCGGGGTCGCGAGCCACGCCATCGACAGGTCACCCCGGGTGCGTTGCAGATGCGAGGTGAGTGCGTCGGCCGCGGTAGCCAGCCGCAGGTTGACCGCACCGTCGGCGTAGAGGTAGTTGCCGAGTACGAGATGACCGGGCTGACGGGCGATCCAGTCGGTCACCTGCGGCAGGTCGTGCAGGAGATCGGCGCCCGCGACCTCACCGGCGGCAGTATCGGCGACCGGGTAGGTGAGCGTCCCGGCGGAGTCCGACGCCAGCGTGAGCACCTCACGCCACAACTCGGGACGCGGCAGGTCGAGAGCGGCCACGTGCCCGCCCCAGCGCAGGATCGAGTGCAGCGGTCCCATCTCGGAGCCAGCGCCCAGGGTGACCAGGGTCCGGCCCGGCATCGACAGCCACTCCGGGTGGTCCATGACCTGGACCACGGCGTGCTCGGCGCCCGGCTCGAGGACCCCTGCGGCGGTCCACGTGCGCAACCGGTCGCGCAGTTCCTCGCCCCGCAGCCGGCGACCGTCGTACGGCAGCGTGAGTTCGGTCTCCGCCTGCGCGCCTCCCTCGACGGTCTGCGAGCGCAGCGGCAGGGCCGGGCGGACGCTGCCCAACAGATCGACGAGCGCCACCTCGCCGTCGTCCGTGGTCGCCCGCATCCGGCGTTGCACCGACACCAGGCCGTCACGGGCCATGCCGACGGCTGCGTCGGCGTCGGGGATGCCGGCTTCGACGAGGCGGTGGAAGTGGGTCAGGTAACCGCGGCGCCAGTTGGTCTCGCGGGCCACGGCGGTCGCGCCGACCGGGTCGGCGCCGCGCAGCGCGTCACCGACGACCGCCCGCCCGAAGGCGGAGGTGCTGCGCGTGCCGTCGACCTCGGGAAGGAGGATCCCCGTCCCGTCGCTCATCGCTCGTCCTCGTCGTCGTCGGTGGCGGCGGTGCGCAGCAGGTAGGCGACCGTGCGGCCCAGCTCGTGGGCGACGTCGAGGGCACGCACCGGGCCGCCGGGGTTGGCCCGGTCGGCCGCGACACCGTGCACCAACGCGGCCAGGCTTCCGGCGTCCAGCGGCGACAGACCGGCAGCGAGCAGAGCGCCGGCGAGGCCGCCGAGCACATCGCCGGACCCGGCGGTGGCGAGCCAGTTCGGACCGTCGGCCTGGCTGCGGATCGGCAGCCCGGAGGCGCTCGGCGGCACGACCACCGTGACGCTGCCCTTGAGCAGCACGGTGACGTGCAGGTGGTCCGCGACGGCCCGCGCGACCTGCACCGGTGCCCGGCGTACGGCGTCGTCGGCCAATTCGCCGTCGTCGCCGGTGTGCCCCTCGACGGTCAGGTGCAGCCGCCGGGCCAGGCGCAGCAGTTCTCCGGCGTGCGGGGTGAGCAATGTCGGCGCATCCCGGGGAGCCTCCAGCAGATCCAGGCCGCCTGCGTCCAGCAGCAGGGGCAGGTCGGAGTCGAGCGCCTCACGGGCCGCCGACAGCTGCTCCGCCGAGGCGTCGGAGAGGTCCATGCCCGACCCGATCGCCCACGCCTGCACGCGCCCGACGCCGAAGACGGTCTCGGGCACCACCTGACGCAACAGCGCCGTGGGCGCGTCCGGTCCGACGTACCGCACCATTCCGGCACCCGCAGTGACCGCGGCTGTCACCGACATCACTGCGGCGCCGGTGTAGTGCTCGCCTCCCGCGATGCTGCCGAGCACGCCGCGGGAGTACTTGTCGTCGTCCGGGCCGGGCACGGGCCACAGCAGCCCGGCGTCCTGGTAGGTGAGTCGCTCGGCGGTCGGTGCGTCCGGCTCGGTGACGCCGATGTCGATCACGGTGAGCAGCCCGCACGCGGCCTGCGTCGCGGGCAGCAGGTGCACCGGTTTGAGGAGGCTGAAGGTGACGGTCTCGTCGGCGGTGAGCCGATCGGAGCCGACCAGTCCCGCGGGGTCGCACCCGGAGGGCAGATCGACGGCCAGCACGTACGAGCCGTCCCCGATGCGCTCCTGCAGCCGGGTCAGATGATCGGGCAGGCCGGGTCGGCCGCCGATCCCGAGGATCCCGTCGATGACCAGGTCGGCGTCGGCGAGTGCGTCCCGGACCGGATCGGGGATCTCGCCCTCACGCCACTCCAGCGCGATAGCGCCCGCCGCGACAGCTGCCCGCGAGCCGCCTGCGTGCACCTTGTCCGCGGTCTGCACGAGCGCCACGTTGTGGCCGAGCCCCGCCAGATAGGCGGCGGCGTAGAGCGCGTCGCCGCCGTTGTCGCCCGCGCCCGCGAGCACGACGACCCGCACTCCGTCGCCGAGCCGGATCTCGGCCACCTGCGCCAGACCCTCGGCGGCTCGGGCCATCAGCGCACCGTCGGAGAGACGCTGCCGGACGGCGTCCTCGGCGGCGCGTACGTCATGCACGGAGTAGGCGCGGATCATGGTGCCCTTCCTTACTTCTCGGCGACGACCATGGCGGTGGCGAGGCCGCCGTCGTGGGAGATGGACAGGTGCGTGGCGCGCACGCCGAGCTCGTCGGCCCGCTGCTGCAGGGTGCCGGTGAGCACCCACGACGGTGCGCCGGCGTCGTCCACGATGACCACCGCGTCGAGCCAGCGCAACCACCCGGGCGCACCGAATGCCTTGGCCAGCGCCTCCTTCGCGGCGAACCGGCCGGCCAGGGAGTGCATCGGCAGGTCGCGCTCCGACGGTGCGAACAGCCGGGTCAGCAGCGCGGGCGTCGACTCCACTGCGCGGGCGAACCGGGCGATCTCCACCACGTCCACCCCGACGCCGACGATCACGCGGTCGCGCTCACTCGACGGTGACGGACTTCGCGAGGTTGCGCGGCTGGTCGACGTCCAGCCCCTTCGCGGTCGACAGCTCCAGCGCGAAGACCTGCAGCGGCACGACCGTCAGCAGCGGCTGCAGCATCGGGCTGGTGCGCGGCACCCGGATGACCTCGTCGGCGAACGGCACGACCGCCTCGTCGCCGTCCTGGGCGATGACCAGCGTGCGAGCGCCACGGGCGCGGATCTCTTGGATGTTGGAGACGACCTTGCCGTGCAGGCCGTACGGCGTGTCCGGGCCGGGCACGATCACGAAGACGGGCTGGCCCGGCTCGATGAGCGCGATCGGCCCGTGCTTGAGCTCTCCGGCCGCGAACCCTTCGGCGTGGATATAGGCCAGCTCCTTCAGCTTCAGCGCGCCCTCCATGGCCACCGGGAAGCCGACCTGCCGGCCGAGGAAGAGCACCGAGCGGGTGTCGGCCATGAAGTAGGCGATCTCGCGCACCCGACCGAGCCGCCCGAGCAGCTCCTCGATCTTGGCGGGCACCTCCTGCAGCTCCGCGAGCACGTCGCGCGCGCTGTCGGCGTAGGTGTCGCCCTTCAGCTGCGCCAGGTAGAGCCCCAGCACGTAGCAGGCGGTGATCTGCGCGAGGAACGCCTTGGTCGAGGCGACCGCGATCTCCGGACCCGCGTGCGTGTAGAGGACCGCGTCGGACTCCCGCGGGATCGTCGAGCCGTGCGTGTTGCAGATGGAGATGGTGAGGGCGCCGAGGTCGCGGGCGTGCTTGACCGCCATCGCGGTGTCCATCGTCTCGCCCGACTGGCTGATCGAGACGACCAGCGTGCGCTCGCTGACGATCGGGTCGCAGTAGCGGAACTCGTGCGCGAGAGCCACCTCGACGGGGATCCGGGACCAGTGCTCGATGGCGTACTTGGCGACCATCCCCGCGTACGCCGCCGTGCCGCAGGCCACGATCGTGACGCGATCGATGTCGCGCAGCTTCTCCTCCGGGATCCGCAGCTCGTCGAGCACCAGTCGTCCGGACTCGTCGGTGCGGCCGAGCAGCGTGTCGGCGACGGCGTGCGGCTGGTCGTGGATCTCCTTCTCCATGAAGGTGTCGTACCCGCCCTTCTCGGCGGCCGCGGCGTCCCAGGAGACGTGGAAGGCCTTGCCCTCCGCGGGCTTCCCGTCGAAGCCGACGACCGACACCGAGTCGGGGGTGATCGTGACGATCTGGTCCTGCTCCAGCTCCAGTGCCTCGCGGGTGTGCCCGATGAACGCCGCGACGTCGGACCCGAGGAAGTTCTCGCCCTCGCCGATGCCCACGACGAGCGGGCTGTTGCGCCGTGCTCCGACGACGACGCCGGGGTGGTCGGCGTGCACCGCCAGGAGGGTGAACGCGCCCTCGAGCTTCTGCACCACGTGGCGCATCGTCGAGGTGAGGTCGCCGTCGTACGACGCGTCCATCAGCTGCGCGACGACCTCTGTGTCGGTCTCGCTGCCGAACTGCACGCCCTGGTCCTGCAGCCGCGTCTTGAGCGGGTGGAAGTTCTCGATGATGCCGTTGTGGATCAATGCGAGCTTGCCGGCGGACCCGCCGCGGTGCGGGTGGGCGTTCTCGTCGGTGGGCCCGCCGTGGGTGGCCCAGCGGGTGTGGCCGATGGCGGTCCGCGACGGCGGAAGCGGCTCCCGCGCGATCAGCTCGGTGAGGTTGGCGAGCTTGCCCGACTTCTTGCGGACGTCGACGCGGGCACCCGCGCCGTCACCGTCGACGAGCGCCACACCGGCCGAGTCGTAACCGCGGTACTCCAGGCGCCCGAGGCCCTCCATGACCACGTCGAGGGCCCTTGCGTCGTCGGACCTGCCGACATATCCGACGATTCCACACATGGCCGCCAGCCTATGGCCCGTGCCCCCGCGGCCCCGGTAGAGGCCTCCTCGGGATGCGCTCCGGCGTGTCCCCCGTGCGGCCGCCTACGTCGCCCGCCCCGCAGACCGGTAAGAATGACGCCGTGCCGCGCAGCTCTGAGGTCTTCACCCCGTACGTCGAGCTGGACCGCGCCGCGTG
Organism: Allobranchiibius sp. GilTou73; assembly: GCF_021391335.1. Lineage (GTDB taxonomy): Bacteria > Actinomycetota > Actinomycetes > Actinomycetales > Dermatophilaceae > Allobranchiibius > Allobranchiibius huperziae. The sequence goes on from NZ_CP090051.1 coordinate 3,506,672, forward strand.
GTCCCACCTGCGGGACGCTTCCCCCATGAGCCTGGACGCCTCGGACCTGCGCCGGCTGCGCGGCACCGGCGACCGGATCGACCTGCAGGAGGTCGAGGAGGTCTATCTGCCCCTCTCGCGGCTGCTCAACTTCTATGTGGACGCCACCAAGGGCCTGCACCGGGTGACCGGTCGCTTCCTCGGCGAGCAGCAGGCGAAGGTGCCGTTCGTGATCGGGGTCGGCGGATCGGTCGCGGTGGGCAAATCGACCACCGCACGCGTGCTGCGAGAGCTGCTCGCCCGATGGCCCGGCACGCCCCGCGTGGACCTGGTCACCACCGACGGGTTCCTCTTCCCCAACGCCGAGCTCGAACGGCGAGGACTGCTGGCGCGCAAGGGTTTTCCCGAGTCGTACGACCGCCGGTCACTGGTGCGCTTCGTCGCGGACGTGAAGTCGGGTGCGGGTGAGGTCACCGCGCCGGTCTACTCCCACCTCACCTACGACATCGTCCCCGGCGAGCACATCACGGTGCACCGGCCCGACGTGCTGATCATCGAGGGCCTCAACGTCCTCGCCGCACCGGACCCGCAGGCCGGCCGCGGCAACAGCCTGGCCCTGTCGGATTTCTTCGATTTCTCGGTCTACGTCGACGCGCGCGAGGAGGACATCCGCACCTGGTACGTCGATCGCTTCCTCGCGCTGCGCGCCACGGCGTTCGCCGACCCCGCGTCGTACTTCCACCGGTACGCCGCGCTCAGTGACGAGGAGGCCACGGCGCGGGCGCGGCAGATCTGGGCCGACATCAACGGCCCCAACCTGGCCGAGAACGTCCTGCCGACCCGCAGCCGGGCCTCCCTCGTGCTCACCAAGGGCGCGGATCACGGCGTACGCCGCGTCCGGCTGCGCAAGCTCTAGCCGGCCGGCACCCCACAGGGGTCCACGCCGCGCCCTCCCGGCAGCACGTACGGCGGTGCAGCGCCCACAAGGGCCCACGCGGTGCCGTTCCGTGGGATGTGGGTTCTCAGGCGTCCTGAACGACGAGCGCAACGCCGGGCTCGCGCGCCCGGGTGCAGGTTTTCGGCATCACGGTCACTTTCCTACGCCCGCCCGGCGTGGCCACGTGGGTTTTCGGCATCACGGTCACTTTCCTGCGCCCGCGCGGCGTGGCCACGTGCGTTTTCGGCATCACGGTCACTTTCCTGCGCCCGCGCGGCGTGGCCACATGGGTTGTCGGCGGGGCGGTCACTTTCCGACTCTGGAGGTGAGCCGGGAGCGCGCGCCGGCCCGCGCGGATCCTGTCCAGGCGCCTGAAGACGAGACCAGACAGCGCACCCCGCTCCTTCGACAAGCGGCGAGCGACACGCGGCGAGTGGCGATGTACCGGCGAAGAACTCAGTCGCGTCGAGCTGTCGCGTGACCCTCTGCGTCGCGGTCACCGTCGGCAGCAGGGTCGCTGCGCGGTTCGGGCGCATCGTCGGTGGCCTCGTCGTCGGCGGCGAACATGCCCTCGACCTCGTCGATGTCCATGTCGTCCTCGCGGACGTCGTCGTCGTGCTCGTCGTCGGTACGACGGCGACGCTCTCGAGCCCACAGGACGAAGAACACGCCCGACGCCAGTGCCAGCACGGCGAGCCCGCAGATGAGCGCCCCGAAGACGCTGTAGATGACGTGCGACGCGGACGTCGCGGGGGCGCCGTTGTTGTCGTCACCGTGGAAGCTCGGCGCCTGCGACAGCCCCCACTGCGCTCCCCCGACGGCTGCGAGCACTGCGAGGACCACGGCGACGGCCCAGTAGGCACCAGCGGCCCAGCGTCTTCCCAGAATCACCTGGTCCACGCTACGGCAGCGGTCGACCGCTCACTCACACGAACACACTGAGCAGCAGGACGAAGGCGAAGCCGACCACCGAGATCACCGTCTCCATGAGCGACCAGGAACGCAGCGTCTGACCCACACTGAGGCCGAAGTACTCCTTGACCAGCCAGAAGCCGGCGTCGTTCACGTGACTGAAGAAGAGCGAGCCGCAGCCGATCGCGAGCACCAGCAGGGACACGTGGGTGGTGCTGAGCGTGGCGGCCAGGCCGCCGACGATGCCGGCCGCGGTGACCGTCGCCACGGTCGCCGAGCCGGTCGCCAGCCGGATGGCGACCGCGACCAGCCAGCCGAGCACCAGCACCGACAAGTGCGCGTCGGTCGCCCAGTCGGCGATGACCTTGGCGATGCCGGAGTCGACCAGCAGCTGCTTGAAACCGCCTCCCGCGGCGACGATCAGCATGATCCCGGCGACGCCGGCCAGACCGTCGCCGAGCGTGTCGCTGGTGCGCTGCCGGGTCATGCCGCTGCCCCGGCCGAGGACGACGTACGCGAACGCGACCGCCACGAACAACGCCACGCTCGGCGTGCCGATGACGTCGAGCACCGAGCGGAGGGTGTTGCCGTCCGCCAGCACCAGATTGCCGACCGCCGCAGGCAGCATCAGCACCACGGGGGTGAGCACGACGGCGAGCGCCGCGCCCGTCCGCGGCGTACGCGCGGTGGAGTTCTCGGCGTCATCCGTGGCACGTGCACCGCCCGTGCCGCGCGCCGCCAACCCGGCGGCGTCCACCGGCACCATCTCGTTGATCACGCGAGCGAGCAGCGGGCCGGAGATGACCAGCGTCGGCACGGCGACGAGCAGACCGAAGAGCAGGGTGTATCCCTGATCCGCGTGCAGGGCGCTGATGGCCGTCTCCGGCCCGGGGTGCGGAGGCACCAGCCCGTGCAGGATGGACAGCCCGGCGAGGGCGGGGATCCCCACCAGCATCAGCGGCGTCTTGGTGCGCTGGGCGACCAGTACGACGATCGGCACCAGGATCACGACCCCGATCTCGAAGAACATCGGCAACCCGACCAGCGCGGCGATGAGCGCCATGCCCCACGGCAGCGCCCGGGCCGACATCCGTCCGACGACCGATTCCACCACCCGATCGGCGCCGCCGGAGACCGAGAGCAGCCGGCCGAGCATCGCGCCGAGCGCGATCAGCAGACCGACCGCGCCGGAGGTCGTGCCGAAGCCGTCGGTGAAACTCGTGATGGCGTCCGCGCCGGGGATCCAGGCCACCAGGGCCAGCACCGCCGACCCGCAGAGCAGTGCCAGGAACGGATGCAGCCGCACGGCCGCCACGAGCAGCACGACCGTGGCGATGCCCGCGAGGGCGGCCAGGATCAGCTGCAGGTGGCCCGCGGAGGAGATGGGGGCGTCGGCGGCGAGGACGGCGGCTGGCATGGACGCCACGCTATCGATGACGAAGGCCGCACCCCCGCGGTCGGGAGTGCGGCCTTCGACGTACGTCGGGGCAGCGGTGCGCCCCGATCGGTGTGGATCAGTACCAGTTGGTGACCTGCGAGTGCGCCCACGCGCCGCAGGGCGAACCGTAGGAGCTCTTGATGTAGCCAAGGCCCCACTTGATCTGGGTGGCCGGGTTGGTGCGCCAATCGGCACCGGCGCTCGCCATCTTGCTGCCGGGCAGCGACTGCGGGATGCCGTACGCGCCGGAGGAGGCGTTGTCCGCGCTGGGGTTCCAGCCGGACTCCTTGTTCCACAGGCTGACGAGGCAGCTCATCTGGCCTGAGTTCCAGCCGTAGCTGGACAGCATGCTCGCGGCGATCGCCTGCGGGTTGCCACTCTGGACGACGGGCGCGGCGGTGGCAGGCGGCATGGCTGCCTTCTTCGCGATGGCGGCGCGCTGCGTGGCGGCGGCCTTCGCGGCTGCGGCAGCCTTGGCTGCAGCACCCTTCTTGGCGGCGGCAGCCTTCTTGGCGGCGGCAGCCTTCTTGGCGGCGGTGCTCGACTTCTGCGCGGCAGCCTGGTTAACGCGAGCAGCGGCGGCGAGAGTGGCCTGCCGAGCCAGCGACCGGGACGTGACGCTGCCGCGTGCTGCGGCGGCGCGCTTCATCAATGCGGCCTTCGCGGCCGTGTCAGCCGCGGAGTTCGCGGTGGCGGGCACCGTCGCCTGCTCGGAGCGCGTCAGCGCGTCGGTGTTCGACGCGCCGATCGTGCCGCTGGTCGAGGCGTACGCGGTGGCACTCATCGAAACGGTCGCGATCGCGGCGGAGGTGAGGACCGCAGGACGACGCAGCAGCTGAGCGCCGCCCCGCCGGGATGTGCGGTGACGGCCTACGTTGCGTGACATGGAGGTGGAACAGCCTTTCGATGGGCGACACTCGGCATAGAAAAGCGGCCGGGTCGCAGCCGCTCATGGGAACCGATTCTTGCCGCTTCAACGGCGTTATCGAATCGAGACCAACGATCACCCTGCCTGACTACTTCACGCTTGTCCAATCGAGCCCCACCCCTCGTGAGCGGGATCACCCCACCCACCCCACGGCCCTCATCGGCACCACGGAAGCACGCACACTCACGGCATGGAAGAGCCCGGGTGCGGCCATCCGCCGCACCCGGGCTACGTCGCTCAGGAATGGACAATTCTCAGGCGTCGGGGCCTTCCAGCAGGTCGGTGACCAGTGCCGCGATCGGGCTGCGCTCGGACCGGTGCAGCGTGACGTGACCGAAGAGGGGGTTGCCCTTCAGCTTCTCGATGATCGCCGCGACCCCGTCGTGACGCCCGACGCGCAGGTTGTCCCGCTGGGCGACGTCGTGGGTGAGCACGACCCGGGAGTTCTGCCCGATCCGGGACAGCACCGTGAGCAGCACGTTGCGCTCCAGGGACTGCGCCTCGTCCACGATCACGAACGCGTCGTGCAGCGACCGGCCCCGGATGTGGGTCAGCGGGAGCACCTCGAGCAGTTCGCGGTCGAGCACCTCCTCGACCACCTCGCGGGAGACGACGGCACTCAGCGTGTCGAAGACCGCCTGGGCCCACGGGCCCATCTTCTCGTTCTCACTGCCGGGCAGGTAGCCCAGATCCTGGCCGCCGACGGCGTACAACGGGCGGAACACGATCACCTTGCGGTGCTGGCGGCGTTCCATCACGGCCTCGAGGCCCGCGCAGAGGGCGAGCGCGGACTTACCGGTGCCTGCGCGGCCACCCATGCTCATGATGCCGATGTCGGGATCCATCAGCAGGTCCAGCGCGATCCGCTGCTCCGCCGACCGGCCGTGCAGACCGAACGCGTCACGGTCGCCCCGCACGAGGCGCACGCTCTTGTCCGACATGACCCGGCCGAGCGCGCTGCCGCGCGGGCCGAGCAGCACCACACCGGTATTCGTGGGAAGTTCGGCGGCCTGCGCCGACTCGACCTGGCCCGCGTCGTAGAGCGCGTCCATCTGCTCGGCGGCCAGCTCGACCTCGGCGATGCCGGTCCAGCCGCTCTCCACGGCCAGCTCGGCGCGGTACTCCTCCGCGGGCAGTCCGACGGCGGATGCCTTGACCCGCATCGGCAGGTCCTTGCTGACGACCGTGACGTCCGCGCCCTCGTTGGCGAGGTTGCGCGCGACCGCGAGGATCCGGGTGTCGTTGTCACCGAGGCGGAAGCCGGCGGGCAGCGACTGCGGGTCCGTGTGGTTGAGCTCCACCCGCAGGCTGCCGCCCTCCCCGATCGGCACCGGGGCGTCCAGGCGCCCGTGCTCGACCCGCAGGTCGTCCAGCATCCGCAGCGCGCTGCGCGCGAAGTAGCCCAGTTCCGGGTGGTGACGTTTGCCCTCCAGCTCGGTCACGACGACGACGGGGAGCACGACCTCGTGCTCGTGGAAGCGGTTCATCGCCCGTGGATCGGAGAGCAGCACCGAGGTGTCCAGGACATAGGTGCGGCGGGAGGGCACAGCTGCAGACGTCATGACCGACTCCTTCGCCGGCGCGGCACGGTGTCCGTGACCGGCAACTCGCGGAACGTGGCCGGGACCGGGCCCTTGCGGGTGCCGGTGCCGGCCCCCGATCCGCAGCGGGTTCGCTGCATCTGGTGGGCCTCCCGAACGCGGGGGCGTCGTGCCCTCGTGTCGAGTACGACGCTAAGCCGCCGAACCGTGAGAACGATGCAACCGGTGCCGTGTCGTGACCCGGATTCATCCGGCGTTAACACGCCGTCGTCACACCCGCCCCACCCGTCATATTCCATGACGTTTCGGCGCACGGGCCGACCGCTCGGTGCCGGGTTCGTACGACGGTGCTCAGGCGCCGAAGCGGCGCTCGCGCTCGGCGTAGGAGCGCAGTGCCCGCAGGAAGTCCACCCGCCGGAAGTCGGGCCAGTAGGCCTCGCAGAAGTAGAACTCCGAGTGCGCGCTCTGCCAGAGCAGGAAACCGCCCAGCCGTTGCTCGCCGGACGTGCGGATCACCAGGTCCGGGTCGGGCTGGCCTTTGGTGTAGAGGTGAGCCGAGATGTGCTCGACGTCCAGGATCTGGGCGAGCTCCTCGATCGAGACGCCCTGGGCCGCGTGCTCGTGCAGCATCGACCGGACGGCGTCCGCGATCTCCTGGCGCCCGCCGTAGCCGACGGCGATGTTGACGATGAGGCCGGAGGTATCCCTGGTCAGTTCCCCCGCTTCCTTCAGCACCTTCCGGGTGTGATCCGGCAGCAGATCGAGGGCACCCACGGGGTTGAGTCGCCACCGCCCGCGATCGGCGAGGTCGGCGACCACTCCCTCGATGATGGCCAGCAAGGAGTCCAGTTCGGATCCGCGCGCCGTCAGGTTGTCGGTGGACAGCAGCCACAGCGTCACGACCTCGACCCCGACCTCCTCGCACCACGTGAGCAGGGGCTCGATGTTGTCCGCGCCCGCCTGGGTCCCGTGCGCCGCGTCGCCACCGCGGAGCTTCGCCCACCGCCGGTTGCCGTCCAGGATCACCCCGACGTGCCGCGGCAGATTGGCCGTCGGCAGCGACCGGGCGAGTCGACGTTCGTAGAGCCCGTACGCCAGATCGCGGACACCCCGCATCGCTAGCTCTCCCTCGTCGCTGCCCGGTCCGGGCGTTCGGCCCGTCGCGTGCCCAGGGTAGTCCGCCTCTTCGTGGCGAGGGGGTCAGCGGGCGTACGGTGCTCGGTGCGGGCCGGTCGTGGGTGGAGTTCACCAATCCGTCGCCGGATGGTGTAGCTGTCGTCACCGCGAATGCACAGGCGCACGCCCTAGCATGACGAAGGTGATTCAACCCATCAGCAACGCCGTCGAGACGGTGCAGCAGGAGGCCGCCGGACTGGTGCGCCTGGTCAAGCCCCGGTTGCGGGGCTGGCTGCACCTCGGGATGGTCCCGCTCACCCTGGCGGCGGCCATCGTGATGATCGTGCTCGCGCCGAGCGGCAAACCGCGCATCGGCGCCATCGTCTTCGGGGTCACGGCCCTGCTGCTGTTCACCACCTCCGCGATCTACCACCGCGGCACGTGGGGTCCGCGCGCCGGAGGCATGCTCAAGCGGATGGACCACTCGAACATCTTCCTGATCATCGCGGGCACCTACACGCCGTTCGCGCTGATGCTCCTGCCCCGTGCGCAGGCCACCACGTTGCTCGTGATCGTCTGGTCCGGCGCCATCGGCGGAGTGCTGTTCCGCACCCTGTGGGTGGGCGCCCCCCGATGGCTCTACACCCCGATCTACGTCGCGCTCGGCTGGGTGGCCGTCTTCTACTTCGTCCCGATGATGCACTCGGGCGGCGTGGTGGTGGTGACGCTGATCGCGGCCGGCGGCCTGCTCTACACCGTCGGAGCGCTCGTCTACGGCATCAAGCGCCCGAATCCCTCACCTCGCTGGTTCGGGTTCCACGAGGTCTTCCACGCCTTCACCGTGCTGGCGTTCGCGGCGCACTACACCGCGGCATCACTGGCGATCTACACCCACCCCGGGGTCGCCTGAGGCGTTCAGCCGGGCAGATCCTCCGGACGTTTCCCGCCGGCCTCGGCCGACGCCTGCCCGCCGGCAGGTGCCCGGTCCTGCTCTGCCTTGAGGTCCGCCTCGTGCTGCATCCGCACGTTGCGCAGATGCCGGTTCATGCTGCGGTAGAGGAACCAGCAGGCCATCGCCAGCGCGAAGAGGATCAGGAAACCCCAGATTCCCGCCGTGACGTTGGTGGCCTCTTCCTCACCCACGGGCGGGCTCCGGGACGACGCGTGCGGCGACGTCGTCGATCACGAGATCGTGGGGGCCGCCCGACGCGAGCGCGTCGGCGTTCGCCTCGGTGCCGAGCCCGGCGAACAGGTCGTCCTCGTCGTCCGGCACAGGCACGTAGGACATCGCCAGATCCCATTCCTCGGTGGGCCAGATGGCGCCCTGCTCCTTGGCCGGGATCGCGAAGAACGACCCGTCCGGATCGATCTGCGTGGCATGGGCGAGCAGCGCGCGCTCGCGGACGGGGAAGTAGTCAGCGCACTGGATCCGGGTGGTGACGCGACCCTCCGGCCGGTCCTCCCAACGCTTCATCCACTCACCGAACGGCGATTCCTTGCCCGCGGCGAGCAACGCCTCGTGCATCGCGAGCATCTTGCCCCGGGAGAAGCCCCGGTCGTAGTAGAGCTTCAGCGGCTGCCAGGCCGGCCCGGTGCCCGGGTACGCCGACGGGTCGCCGGCCGCGCGGAAGGCGGCCACGGAGACGTTGTGGCACATGATGTGGTCGGGGTGGGGATAGCCGCCGTTCTCGTCGTACGTCGTCATGACGTGCGGGCGGAACGCGCGCACCACCCGCACCAGCGCCTCCGTGGTCACCTCGAGAGGCTCCAGGGCGAAGCAGCCCGCGGGCAGGTCGGGCAACGGGTCGCCCTCCGGCAGACCGGAGTCGACGAAGCCGAGCCAGGTGTGCTGCACCCCGAGGATCTCCTGGGCCGCCGCCATCTCGCGGCGGCGCACCTCCGGCATGTCCCGCAGGATCTCGGCATCGTCCTTCAGCCGGGGATTGAGGATGTCGCCACGCTCGCCGCCGGTGCAGGACACGACCATCACGTCATGCCCCTCGGCGACGTAACGGGCCATGGTCGCCGAGCCCTTGCTGGACTCGTCGTCGGGATGCGCATGCACTGCCATCAGGCGCAGGCTGCCGGTCATCGTCACCTCATCGACACACGTTCATGAACACTTAAGAACAGCGCCTAGTCTTGCATCCCATGCCGATCCCTCGACCCGCGCCCGGACAAGGCAAGTGGTGGCTCATCGGCACCCTGGGGGTGCTGGTCATGAGCGCCTTCGCCATCTGGTTCGGGATCGCCGCCACTCGTGGCGTGCAGTGGTCCGACGCCGGCCACGACATCGTGAGCGACACCAGGGTGCAGGTCACCTTCGACGTGATCAACCAGAACGGCAAACCGGTCAGCTGCACCATCGAGGCGCAGGACAACGAGCACTCCCAGGTCGGGGTGACCACGGTCGATCTGCCCGCCACCCGCAAGGACGTCGTGCGCTACATCCGGACCGTCCGCACCGTCACGCGGGCGGTCACCGGCACCGTGGACAGCTGTCACTACCGCTGATCTCGACACCAGGTCGCAACCCGGAACGAACGTGACATCCGGCATATGCGAGCTAAACTGGTAGATCGCATCTGGGTCCGGCCCCCGGCGCGCCACGAGACATCTCGGGCGATCCGGGTCCGGACCGCTTCATTACCTGGGCGGACAGGGCACGTGACGAAAACGGCCTGCCCGCGGGCCGCGCCCCGGCCCAGGCACCCGCACCACATCATCTGTCGCACAGCAAGGAGAAGGTCCGTGACGAGCACCACTGACGCCAGCTTCCTGACCCAGGAGGCCTACGACCGGCTCAAGGCTGAGTACGACCACCTCACCGGCGCAGGACGCACCGAGATCTCCCGCCAGATCGAGGAGGCCCGCGAAGAGGGTGACCTCAAGGAGAACGGCGGCTACCACGCCGCGCGCGAGGAGCAGGGCAAGATGGAGCTGCGCATCCGCCAGCTCGACGCCCTGCTGCGCGACGCCGTGGTGGGTGGCCCCTCCGTCAAGGAGGGCACGGTGGCCCCCGGCATGGTGGTGACCGTGGAGATGTTCGGCGAGACCGAGCACTTCCTGCTCGGCAGCCGCGAGATCGTCGGCGACTCCACCGACCTCGACGTGTACAGCGAGAAGTCCCCGCTCGGTTCGGCGATCAACGGCAAGTCGGTCGGTGAGACCACGTCGTACGAGGCGCCCAACGGCAAGAGCATCGAGGTCAAGATCACGCAGGCCACGCCCTACAAGTGAGCGCCCGCGCCTGACCCGACAACGACAGGCCCGCTCCCCCGGTGACGGGAGAGCGGGCCTGTCGCTGTGGCGGCCGGGCTACTTGGCGACGGCCTTCTTGTACGTCGTCGTGGCCAGCGGCACGAAGATCGCCAGGATCGCGGCCACCCAGATCACGGTGTAGAGGTCGGCGTGCCGCAGCGCCCAGGTGTAGCGGATCGCGTCCAGCTGCTGCTGATGGGTGCCGGCCACCTTCAGCGCGAAGAGGTTGCCGAAGTGGTCCCGGGCCGAGTAGGTGATGGTCGAGACCGGGTTCCACCCGGCGATCGACTTCAGCGGTCCCGGCAGCGCCTGCGCGCTGGTGAACGTGTTGGCGATGAAGGTCAACGGGAAGATCACCATGAACGAGGCGTTGTTGACGATCTCCGGCGTGCGCACCTTCAGCCCGACGTAGGCGAACAGCCAGCTGACCGCGTAGGCGAACAGCAGCAGGAGCGCGAAGCCCCAGACGGCGTCCAGGACCCCGGTGCGGATCCGCCAGCCGATGATCAACCCCGTCACCGACATCACGATCAGCACGATGACGTTGTTGAGCACGTCGGACAGGGTGCGCCCGAACAGGACCGCGCCGGGGTGCATGGGCAGCGTGCGGAACCGGTCGATGACGCCCTTCTGCATGTCCTCGGCCATCCCGAAGCCGGTGATGGTCGCGCCGAAGACCAGCGTCTGGGTGAAGATCCCCGCGATGAGGAACTCCCGGTAGCCGCCGGCGTTGCCCGGACCGGCGAGGCTGCCGAAGATGTAGCCGAAGAGCAGCACGAACATGATCGGCTGCAGCGTGGTGAAGACCAGCAGGTCGGGGACCCGCTTGATCTTGATCAGATTGCGCCGGGCGACGGTCAGCCCGTCGCTGAAGAACGTGGTCATCGCGATGCCCCCTGGGCGTCCTTGCTGCTGGCGACCGACCCGTCGTCGTCCGCGGCCTCCTCGGCCGCGTGGCCGGTCATCGCCAGGAAGGCGTCGTCGAGCGTGGGACGCCGGATGCCGATGTCCTGCACCTCGATGCCCGCATCGTCGAGCCGGCGCACGGCGACCAGCAGGTCGCGCGTGCCGCCGGACACCCCCACGGTGACGCGGCGGCTGTGATCATCGGAGGTGGCATCTCCCCCGGCGATCGCCGCGAGCAGCCCGGCGGTCTCGCCCACCCGTGCGGGGTCGAGGACGGTCACCTCGAGGCGCTCGCCGCCGGCCTGCACCTTCAGCTCATCGGACGTGCCTTCGGCGATGACCACACCGCGGTCGACCACCACGATGTTGTCGGCGAGGCGGTCGGCCTCCTCCAGGTACTGCGTGGTCAGCAGCACCGACGTGCCCGCGCGGACCAGCGTGGTGATGACGTCCCACATGTCACCGCGGCTGCGCGGGTCCAGCCCGGTGGTGGGCTCGTCCAGGAAGATCACCGGCGGCCGCGCCACCAGGGCCCCCGCGAGGTCGAGCCGCCGGCGCATGCCCCCCGAGTAGGTCTTGGCCGGGCGGTCGGCCGCCTCGTCCAGCCGGAAGTCCTGCAGCAGCTCCCGGGAGCGTGCGCGGGCATCCCTCTTGGACAGGTGGTAGAGCCGGCCGATCATCTCCAGGTTCTCGTAGCCCGTGAGGTACTCGTCGACCGCGGCCGACTGACCGGAGACCCCGATGCAGCGGCGCACGGCCGCCGGATCCTTGATCACGTCCTGCCCGGCGACGGTCGCGTGCCCCGCGTCCGGCCGGATCAAGGTGGTCAGCATCCGCACCGTCGTGGTCTTGCCGGCGCCGTTCGGCCCCAGCACCCCCAGCACCGTCCCCTCCGGCACGTTCAACGACACCCCGTCGACAGCCTTGACCGCCTTGTAGTGCTTCACCAGACCTTCGGCGAAGACGGCGTCCCCCATGCTCAGACCTCCTCTTGGCGTGACGTCCGGCGCGGCCGGAGACTGCCCACGAACCCTCGGGGGACCGTCACGTCCGGCCATGGTGCCAGGTCGCGGTGACAACCCAGCGGATCGCCCGCCGATCGATCCTTCGCAGTATCCGGACTCACCCGAGCGCCTGCTCCAGATCCGCCACCAGGTCCTCGGCATCCTCGATCCCGACGGACAACCGGATCAGGTCGCCCGGCACCTCCAGCTCGGTGCCGGCGACGCTCGCGTGGGTCATCCGCCCGGGGTGCTCGATGAGCGACTCGACCCCGCCGAGGGACTCCCCGAGGGTCCACAGCTCGGTGCGCCCGATCGCGTCGACCGCGTGCTGTTCGCCGCCGGCCAGCTGGAAGCTGACCATCCCGCCGAAGCGCTTCATCTGACGGGCCGCGATGTCGTGCCCAGGGTGGGAGTCGAGGCCGGGGTAGTAGATGTTGGTGACGTCCCGGCGCGACTGCAGCACCTGGACGATGCGCTCGGCGTTGTCACAATGTCGTTCCATCCGCAACGACAGGGTCTTCAATCCCCGGAGCACGAGCCACGAATCCATCGGGCCGGAGACTGCACCGAGACCGTTCTGGTGGAAAGCGATCCGCTCGGCGGCGTCCTCGAACGCCGGGACCGCGACGTGCTCCGCCACCACGACGGCGCCACCGACGACGTCACTGTGACCTCCGGCGTACTTGGTGGTCGAGTGGATCACGATGTCCGCGCCGAGGCTGAGCGGCTGCTGCAGGTAGGAGGAGGCGAACGTGTTGTCGACGACCAGCAGCGCACCGGCCTCGTGGGCGATGGCGGCGATGGCGGCGATGTCGGCGATGCCGAGCAGCGGATTGGTGGGCGTCTCGACCCACACGAGCTTGGTGACGCCCTGGCGGATCTCGCCGCGGATGGCGTCCGCGTGGGCGACCTTGGCGAGGCTGTAGTCGACGCCCCACGGCTTGACGATCTTGTCGACGAGCCGGAACGTGCCGCCGTACGCGTCGGTCGGGATGATCATGTGATCGCCCGGGCGCAGCAGCCCCCGCAGGATCGCGTCCTCGGCGGCCAGACCCGAGGCGAAGGCGAATCCTCGCGCCCCGCCTTCCAGCTCGGCGATGCACTGCTCCAGCGCGGTGCGCGTCGGGTTCGCCGAGCGGGAGTACTCGTAACCCTCTCGCAGCCCACCGACACCGTCCTGCTTGTAGGTCGACGTCTGGTAGATGGCCGGTACGACGGCGCCGGTGCGGGGATCGGGTTCCTGGCCGGCATGGATGGCGCGGGTCGAGAAACCGTGATTCGAAGAGCTCATGCCGGCAAGGCTACGGCCGTCCCTGTCGGCCCGGTGTCAGCTGCCCGGCCGGTAGGGACCGAGCACACAGAACTCGTTGCCCTCGGGGTCGGCGAGCACGGCCCAGCCCTTGTCACCGTTGCGGCGGTCGTCGACGATCGTCGCCCCCAGCGCGAGGATCCGGTCGACCTCCTCGTCACGGCTGCGGTCGGTCGGACGCAGGCACAGGTGCATCCGGTTCTTGACCGTCTTGGGCTCGGGGACCTTCAGGAAGAGCAGGAAACGGTCGTCCGGACCGCGTAGCCCGTCCTCCTCGGCACCCGGATCGGCGTCGTACTCGGGGTCGATGACGAAGTCGTCCAGCACCTGCGCCCACCACCGGGTCTGGGTGTAGGGGTCGGCGGCGTCGATGCAGAAGTTGGATGCGCGGGATGCCATCCGAGCAGGCTGCCAGCCGAGGGCCGTCAGGACAACGGGTTACTTCGCCGCCCTCACAGGGCCGAGTTCAGCGCCTGCCAGTCGATGCCGTCCGGTGCACGGTCGACGATGGTCTGCAGCAGGCCCAGGCGGGCCGCGCGCAGTCGCTCGTCCGGCGCCATCACTAGGACCTCGTCGAAGAACCGGGTCAGCGGCCCCACGAGCACGGACGCGTCGGGCAGCCATCCGGGGATGGCGTCGGCGCGGTGGTCGGGCAGGGCGGCGACGAGGCGCTCCAGGTCGACCTCGGCCGGGTCGACCAGGACGCTCGCGTCGTACGCCGCTGCCGTGCCCGCGGGCACGATGCGGGTGATCCGCTGGACCGCCTCGACCAGCGTGGCCAGCCTCGGGTCGGTGCGGGTCCTCTCGATGTCTCCCAGGGCCGCCTGGGCCTTGCCCGGCGATGCGGAGAGGGGAGCCACGGCGTCGGCGAGTCTGGCATCCACGCCCTCGTCGCGCAGCTGCTGGATCAGGCGGCCGACGGTGAACTCCCGGGCGGCGGAGACGGCTTCGTCACCGACCTCGATCCCCTGCCCTCGCAACCGCTTCGCAGCCGCGGCAAGTCCGGAATCGACCGTGACCAGGGAGAGCGCCTCGTGCTCGCGCAGGATGCTGATGACTCCGAGGGCTGCCCGGCGCAGGGCGAACGGGTCGGACGAGCCGGTGGGCTTGGCGCCGAGGGCGAACATGGCGGCCAGCAGGTCGAAACGGTCGGCGAGCGCGAGCACCGCACCGGGCACGGTGCGCGGGATCGCTCCACCGGCGCTGCGCGGCTGCTCCATCTCGGCCAGCGCGTCGGCGACGGCCCGGCTCTCACCCGCGCGCAGCGCGTACTCGCGCGCCATGGTGCCGGCCAGCGACGACAGCTCGATGACCATCTGCGAGGCCAGGTCGAATTTGGCCAGCTCGCCCGCGCGAGTGAGCGTCGCCCGGTCATCGGAGCCCAGCTGAAGGTCCCCGGCCAGCGCGGACGCCAGGTCGGCGATCCGGTCGGCGCGCTGCGCCACCGAACCCAGCCGGTTCTCGAAGGTGAGCTTGCCGATGCCGGACCGCAGGTCGGCGAGCGGTGTCTGCAGATCCGCGTCGTAGAAGAACGCCGCGTCCTCGTACCGCGCGCGCAGCACCTTTTCGTTGCCCTCGCGCACCACGTCGTCGTCGCACACGCCGTTCGCCATGGTGACGAAGTAGGGGCGCAGCGATCCGTCGGCGTCCCGCACCGGCAGGTAGCGCTGGTGCTTGCGCATCACGGTGGTGAGGATCTGCTCGGGCAGCTTCAGGTAGCGCTCCTCGAAGCTGCCGAGGATGCCACGGGGCTGTTCGACCAGGTTGGTGATCTCGTCGACCAGGGCGGCCTCGTCCTCGAAGTCCACGACGCCGCCGACGGTCGCGGCGAGTGCGGTGGCCTGCGCCACGACCGAGCTGCGGCGCTCCGCGGCGTCGAGCACGATGCCGCGCTCGGCCAGGACCGGCGCCAGGGTCTGTGCGTTGTCGACCCGCACGAGGGGGTCGGCGTCACCGCGCTGGGTGTAGGTGGTGCGGCCGGTGCGCAGCTGCGACACCTGAGCCGGCACGACCAGCGCGCCCCACAGCGCGACGACCCACCGGATGGGACGGCTGTAGGTCAGCTCGGGATCGGACCAGCGCATGTTGCGGTCGGCGCGCAGCTCGCCGACCGTGGTCGCGACGAGGTCGCCGAGGACGCTCAGAGCGTCGCGGCCCGGCTGGTCGATGCGCACCGCCACGTGCTCGGCGCCGTCGAACTCGGCGCGGACCAGGTCGGCGACATCGACCTTCTGACCGCGGGCGAAGCCCTGGGCGGCCTTGGTGGGGTTGCCCTCGTCGTCGTACGCGGCGCCGACCTTGGGGCCCTTGCGCATCGTCTGTGCGTCCGGCTCGTGCGCGGAGACGGCCTGCACGTGGGCGACGATCCGGCGCGGGGTGCCGAGCACCGACACCTCGCCGTGGGTGAGCCGGCCGGCGGCGAGACCGTCGGTGAGCAGGCTGCGTACCTGCTCCACCGCCTGCCCGACGACATGCGGAGGGAGCTCCTCGACGCCGATCTCGAACGCGAAGTCCTCGGCCGGTGCGTCGGCGCTCACGGAGTCCTTCTCATGCTCGCCCTGGTGGGGCGGCATGACCGCGGCACCGGTCAGGACCGGGGCGGCGTCGGACTTCAGCAGCGGGTAGTCCAGCTCGGCGCGGCGCTCGATCCACAGGGCCGCGACGTCGCGTGCGAGCGCCCGCATCGTCGAGAACGCCTGTGCGCGCTCGGTCGTGGAGATGGCGCCGCGGGAGTCCAGCACGTTGAACGCGTGGCTGCTTTTCAGCACGTAGGTGTGCGCCGGCACCGGGAGCCGTGTCTCGACCAGGCGGCGCGCCTCGGCCGTGTAGCTCTCGAAGAGCTCGCGATTCGTCGGCACGTCGGCGTCGTCGAGGTAGTACCTCGACATCTCGTACTCCTGCTGGCCGAATGCCTCGCCGTAGGTGATGCCCGGCGCATAGAGCATGTCCTTGAAGTGGCTGACGCCCTGCTGGGCCATCATGATCCGCTCGATGCCGTAGGTCAGCTCCACGCTCACCGGGTCGAGGTTCTGGCCGCCGACCTGCTGGAAGTAGGTGAACTGGGTGACCTCCATGCCGTCCAGCCACACCTCCCAGCCCAGGCCCCACGCGCCGATCGCAGGCTGGGCCCAGTTGTCCTCCACGAACCGCACGTCGTGCGCGTGCAGGTCGATGCCGAGGGCCGCCAATGACTCCAGGTAGAGCTCCTGCGGGTTGCCCGGGTCGGGCTTGAGGATCACCTGGAACTGGGTGTGCTGCTGCAGGCGGTTGGGGTTCTCGCCGTACCGGCTGTCGTCCGGGCGCACGCTCGGCTCGACGTACCCGACCCGCCACGGCTCCGGTCCGAGCACTCGCAGCAGCGTGGCGGGGTTCATGGTGCCCGCACCCACCTCGGTGTTGAAGGGCTGGACCACCATGCAGCCACGGTCGGTCCAGAACTTCTGCAGGGTGAGCAGGGCGTCTTGCACGGTCAGCACGTGGGCAAGGCTATCGACGGGCGGCGACGCCACCGAATCGGTTTGCGGCGACGTGGGGGTTCTACGTCCGTGGCCAGTGCTGCCGCCCTGGCCACGGACGCAAACCGGCCACGTCGCGCCCTGGCGGGTGCGGAAGGTTTACGCGGCCCCGGTCGTTGCACAGACATGATCTTCGGTTTCGGACGAGTTGGCACCATGGTCTCCCCCGACGAGGCACTGCCCGGGCGCTCGACGCCCATGGAGCACGTGCCCGCGACGCACGCGGTCCTCGGCACGCCGCTGAAGGGCCCGTGGCCCGACGGCACCCAGGTGCTGTACGTCGGGATGGGCTGCTTCTGGGGGGCCGAACGGTTCTTCTGGCAGGCGCCGGGCGTGGTGACCACTGCTGTCGGGTACATCGGCGGCATCACCCCCAACCCGACGTACGAGGAGACCTGCACCGGGCGGACGGGGCACACCGAGGCGGTGCTCATCGCGTACGACCCGAAGCAGACGGACGCGGAGCACCTGCTCAAGGTCTTCTGGGAGAACCACGACTCCACGACCAAGTACCGCCAGGGCAACGATGTCGGCACCCAGTACCGCTCGGCGATCTACTGGACCACGCCCGAGCAGGAGGCGGCCGCCAAGGCCACCCGCGCGGAGTTCCAGCAGGTCCTGACCGAGCACGGCCACGGCGAGATCAGCACCGAGCTCGCCCCGGCCGGTGAGTTCTACTACGCCGAGGCCCACCACCAGCAGTACCTGCACAAGAACCCCGGCGGCTACTGCAACCACGGCCCCAACGGGCTGACCTGCCCGATCGGTCTGCTGCGTCAGGACGAGGTGCCCGGCCAGCAGTCGGTGCTGCCGCCGACCACCTGATCCAGCGGTCGAGAAGTCACTTCGGGAGGGTTGCGCGTCGCTGCGACCCTCCCGAACCGACATCTGGACACCGCTCTAGGGCTCGGCGAGCACTTCCGTCAGGCAGCGCCGCGCCATGGCGACCATCGTGGGGTTGGTGTGCAGGTAGTACGGCAGGGCGATCACGGCCTGCGACACGGCCAGGCCGCGGGCGCGCAGCCAGACCGGCCCCCCGACAGCGACGCCGAGCGCGCGTAGGTAGGTCGCTCTGCGCGGGCCGTCGAAGACGAACCACGCGGCCGTGACGTCGTACGCGGGATCGCCCGTCGCGATCGCGCCGAGGTCGAGCAGCCCGACGAGACGCCCCTCACGGACGAGCAGGTTGCCCGGAATCAGGTCGGCGTGCAGCCACACCGGGCGTCGGTCCCACGTCGGTGCCGCGAGCGCGGCCTCCCAGATCTCGCCCACGCGTACGGTGTCGATCAGCCCGGCGCAGCGGGACAGTGCCTCGCGAAAGTCGCTGTCGCGTATGCCGATCGGGCCGCCGCGCGATCCCCCGAGCACGCCCACCGGCGGCGCGTCCTGCGACTGCGACCACAGTGAGCGCACGCAGCCGCCCAGGGCGGTGGCTGCCTGCTCGCTGTCTCCGACGGCGACCTCCTGCGCGTCACGCCCGTCCAGCCAGCGCACGATCGCCCACGGGGAGGGGTAGCCCGGTCCCGCCGCACCGACCGCCTCGACCATCGGCGTCCGCAGCGTGGCCCTCGCCGAGAAGGCCGGACCCCAGCGGATCTCCTTCACCAGGCTCGGCACCGACCCCTCGTGCAGAGGGAACCGAGCGGCGTGCCGCTCGCCCAGTCGGAACACGGCGTTCTCGGTGCCGCCGGAGTGGACCTGCCGGATCGGCAGCTCGGCGTACGCCGGGAACTGGCGGGCCACCAGGTCGGCGACGAGCGCCGGATCGATGCGCGTCTCCCCTTCGTGCATCACGCGCGCCATCCTGTCGTGCCGGTCCGCGGCGCCGCGAGCGCTTTTCCGCGCCTCCTCTGCATAGGTGATGAATGCACCTAGCATGGGCAGGCGACGACGCGAAGGAATGCGATGACGGCGACCACGACGTACTCCGACTCTGCCGAACGGCTCGATGCGCTGCCGGTCTCCGGCTGGCATCGACGGATGACCGCGATCGTGGGGATCGGGTCGTTCTTCGACCTCTACGAGGTGTTCCTCGGCGGCGTGCTGGCGACGGTGCTCGCGGAGCAGTGGGGTCTCGGCACCACGGGCAAGGCCATGGTCATCGCGGCGGCGTTCGCCGGGATGTTCGTCGGTGCACTCGCGATGTCGAGCCTCGCCGACCGGATCGGGCGCCGCAAGGTGTTCATGCTCAACCTCGCGTCGTACTCGGTGCTGTCGATCGCGGCCGGCTTCTCCCCGAACCTGACCGTGTTCGTGATCCTGCGCTTCCTGTGCGGAGTCGGGATCGGCTCCGAACTCGTGCTGGTCGACACCTACCTCGCCGAGTTCCTGCCGGGCCGGGTGCGCGGTCGGTACATCTCGTGGGCGTACGTCGTGGGCTTCCTCGGGGTGCCACTCGCGGCGCTGATCGGCGCGCGGGTCGTGGCGAAGCACCAGATCCTC
The DNA here is from genome assembly GCF_021391335.1 of Allobranchiibius sp. GilTou73. Classification (GTDB taxonomy): domain Bacteria; phylum Actinomycetota; class Actinomycetes; order Actinomycetales; family Dermatophilaceae; genus Allobranchiibius; species Allobranchiibius huperziae. Next base: position 3,525,960 of record NZ_CP090051.1, read on the forward strand.
GGTCTCGACGGCTGGCGCTGGCTGCTGATCGCCGGCGGACTCGGGGCGGTCTTCGTCTTCGCCGCGCGCACCCTGCTGCCGGAGTCGCCGCGCTGGCTGGAGTCGCGTGGGCGCTACGCCGAGGCGGACGCCATCGTGTCCGACATCGAACGCCGCAGCGGCGCGGTCCGCGCCGCCCGCACCGAGCAGCCGCACACCCAGCCCGCCGATGCGCCGGTCGAGGCGCGCCGTGTCCCTCTGCGTGTGCTCCTCGGCGTGGAGTACCGCCGGCGCACGGTGATGCTCGCGGTGTTCAACGTCCTGCAGACCGTGGGCTATTACGGATTCGGGACCCTTGCTCCCCTGGTGCTGAAGAGCAAGGGCTACAACGTCACCGACTCGCTCGGCTTCGCAGCGTTGTCGTTCCTGGGGTATCCGATCGGCGCACTGGTCGCGGTGCCGATCGTGGAGCGTGTCGAGCGCAAGTTCCTGATCATCGTGGCGGCCGTGCTGATGGCGCTGTTCGGCATCACCTTCGGGGTCGCCACGAACACCGCGGTGATCGTGTCCGCGGGCTTCCTGCTGACCGTGTCGAGCAACGTCTTCTCCAACGCCTACCACGTCTACCAGGCGGAGATCTTCCCCACGACCGTGCGATCGAGCGCGGTCGGCAGCTGCTACTCGCTCTCCCGGCTGACCTCGGCGGTGCTGCCGTTCATCGCGGTCAGCGCGCTCGACCACTTCCACGCGGGCGGCGTCTTCGCGGGGTCGGCGGTCATCATGGCCGTGCTCTGCGTGGACATCGGGCTCTTCGGACCGCGCACCACCGGACGCAGCCTGGAGGACGTCAACGAGCGGGTGGCCGAGGTCGCGGCCGTCAGGTAGACGCCGCCGGGGCTTGCGGCCCGCCTCCGCTGCCTGGTCAGGGGTGCGTCGGGTGCCTAAGGTCGATGAGATGAAGATGAGCGACGCCCTCGAGACGGCATTCAGCGCACAGATCACCCTGGAGCTGCGCGCGTCGATCGTCTACCGACAGCTGGCGATCGACATGGGCAAGCTGGATCTGCCGGGGGTCTCCGCGTGGTTGCGCCATCAGGCGGACGAGGAGATCGTGCACGCCAACAAGTTCATCGACCACGCGAGCGACCGCGACAACCGCCCGGTCATCGGGACCATCGACGGCCCGGACGCCGAGCCCGTCTCCTCCGTGCTGCGCTGCTTCGAGCTCGCCCTGCAGCACGAGCAGAAGGTCTCCGCCTCCATCCGCGAGCTCTACCGGACCGCGGAGTCCGAGGGCGATCTGGACTCCCGGCCGCTGCTCGACTGGTTCCTGGCGGAGCAGATCGAGGAGGAATCGACCGTCGCCGCGATCATCGACCGTCTGAGGCGGATCGACGACGACGGGCCGGGCCTGCTGCATCTGGACGAGGAACTGTCGCGGCGCGGCAACGTGTCCGCGGGAGCCTGACCGGCGTCAGCCGCGGACCCGCGCGTAGCGCTCGTAGACCACCGGCCCGAACGTCCTGGTCTCGATCAGATCGAGCCGCAGATCCGTGGTGACCGGCGGCAGCAACGGTGCGCCTCCGCCGACGACGATCGGGTAGCGGAAGATCCGGAACTCATCGACGAGGTCGAGCTCGATCGCCTGGGCGGCCAGGTCGGCACCACCGATCTCGACGTCCCGGCCGGTGGCGGCGAGCGCGGCGATCTCCTCGGCGACCGACCCCTCGGCGAGCCGGGCATTCCCCTGGACGCGCTCGAGCGTGCGGCTGAAGACGACCTTCGGCAGGGCGCTCCACACGTCGGCGAACGCCGCATAGAGGTCGGTCTCGCGCAGCGACGGGTCGGTCTCCCACACCAGCATGGTCTGGTAGAGCTTGCGCCCGCACAGGTGGGCGCCGAGTTCCCGCACGCGCTCCAGGTGGAAGGCGAACAGCTCATCGCTCGGCGCCGACCAGTCGAAGGCGCCCTGTCGGTCGGCGATGAAACCATCCATCGAGGCGCCGATGGAGTAGAGCAGCATGGCGTCACGCTAGTCGGACGGGGCACTTGCGTCTTTCGAACGCGTGTTCGATCATGGAGGGATGCTGCCTCCCCCACCGGTGACCTCGCGTGACGAGACGGTCGCCCACCTGCACGACCTGCTGCGTCGCGAGACCGGCGGGCAGAAGAGGCAGGCGGGACAGGTCCGGCAGAGCTCAGCTGTGCCCGCTCTGCCCGGCGTACCGGTGCATCCCGACCTGCGCGACAGCTTCCCCACCGGGCTGCGGCTCGGCAGCGTCTACACCCTCTCCGGCTCGACCACCGTGGCCATGGGTCTGCTGGCCGAGCCGACCAGGACCGGATCCTGGTGTGCCGCAGTAGGACTGCCGCACTTCGGGGTCGAGTCGGCCGCCGCCTGGGGCGCCGACCTGACCCGAATGGTCCTGGTGCCGCACCCCCCGTCGCAGGACTGGGTGAGCGTGGTCGCCGCCCTGACCGAGATCGCCGATCTGATCCTCACCTCCCGTCCGCCGCACGTGACCCCGGGTGAGGTCGAGCGGTTGCACGCCCGGCTGCGCATCCGGCGTACGACGATGATCGTGGCCGGCGCCTGGCCCCGGGCGGCCGCGCACATCGAGGCCGTGACGACCGGCTGGGACGGCCTCGGCCAGGGGTACGGCGCGCTGATGCGTCAGCGGCTGAGGATCACCGTCACCGAGCGGCATCGGGAGCGCACCGCCGACCTCGGCTGGCCAGTACAGGCAGCACAGGCAGCACAGGCAGTACAGGCATGGCCGGCATGAGCAGGATGCTCCCGGCGACCTCGACGCCGGTGCGGGTGCTGGCCCTCTGGTGGCCGGGCTGGTCGCTGATCGCCGCGCAGGAGGCGGCCGGCGCGCCGGCCGACGCGCCGTTGGCGGTCGTGGCCAAGGGGATCGTGCTGGCCTGTTCGGCGGCGGCCGCCGCCGAGGGCGTCACCGAGGGCCTGCGCATCCGGCACGCCCAGGCCAGGTGCCCGGATCTGCAGGTCCTGCTCCACGACCCGGAGGTCGAGCAGCGCGCCTTCGAGCCCGTCCTGCGCGTCATCGAGCAGCGCGCTCCCCTGGTGCAGGTGATCCGGCCGGGACTGGCCGCGGTGCGTGCCGTCGGGATCGCCCGGTTCTACGGCAGCGAGGCGGCAGCGGCCGATGCGCTCGCCGCCGCCGTGCAGGAGGAGTTCGACCACGACGTACGGCTTGCCGTGGCCGACGGGCTCTTCACCGCCGAGCAGTCCGCCTACGCCACCACCGGCGAGGTGCCCTGGCTGCAGGTGCCGCCCGGCGGGTCCACCTCCTTCCTGGCCGGTCTGCCGGTGACCGTGCTCAGCGCAGCGGTGGACGACGCCCGTATGCCGAACATGTTGCGCCGCATGGGGATCCGCCATCTCGGAGAATTTGCCGCCCTTCCCCGAGGTGACGTGCACGCGCGCTTCGGGGCCACCGGTCTGCGCGCCCACCAGCTGGCCTGCGGTGAGGACGCGCCGGCCATCTCACCCCGGTCGGTGCCGCTCGACCTCGACCTGCGGGTCATCTGCGATCCGCCGGTGGGCGACGTCGAGCAGCTGGTCGCGCTGTGCACCCCGGCCGTCGACCGGCTCATCACCGCACTGATGGAGCATGCCCTGGTCTGCAACCAGATCCGGCTCACCCTGCACACCGAGGCCGGCCTGGTGCACGAACGACTCTGGCGTCACCCGTGGCAGTTCACCGGGGCGGAGCTGCTGGACCGGGTGCGGTGGCAGCTCGATGAGTTCTCCGCCGAGACCAGCGAACGGTACGACGCCGTCACCCTGGTGACGATGGCGCCGGAATCGCTGGAGAGCGCCTCCCACCACGCCGAGGGGCTGTGGGGCGACCGGCCGGACGAGCACGTGGTGCGCACCGTGACCCAACTACAGGCGCGCCTCGGTCACGACGCGGTGCTGTCGGTCAGCGTCGGCGGCGGCCGGTTGCTCGACGAACGCCGGGTGCTGCGGCCGTGGGGTGAGGCGATCCCGACGTCCGCGCAGCGTCGTACCGACCAGCCGTGGCCGGGGTCGCTGCCCGGCCCGGCGCCGTCGACGGTCTTCGCGCAGGCCCGCCCCGCGGTGGTGCTCGATGCCGAGGGGGCCGTCGTACGCGTCGACCGGCGCGGCGGCCTGTCGATGCCACCGGCCACCCTGCGCCTCGGCGACGGCCCGGCGCGCCGGGTCACCGCCTGGGCCGGCCCGTGGCCGATCCAGCAGAGATGGTGGCGCAACCCGTTGAACGTCAACAGATTCCAGATGATCGACGACCACAACGAAGCGTGGCTGCTGCTGGCCGGCGGCGAGCACTGGTGGACCGAGGCGCGCTATGACTGAGGAGACCCGCGACCGTGGGATTCAGTAACCCGCCGATCCCGTGGTCGGACCTGGAGCGGCTGCTGTCGGAGGGCACCAGGCCCGCCCAGCGACCGGCGTACCCCGCCGACGGCGGTGACGGACCGGCGTTCTCCCGCAAGCGCACCGCGTTCGAAGCACCGACGCTGCCACCGGACGACGATGTCGACGACGGGCCGGTGGTGCCCTACGCCGAGCTGCACGCGCACTCCCACTACAGCTTCCTGGACGGCGCCTCTTCGCCGGAGGAACTGGTCACCGAGGCGGTCCGGCGACGGCTGCGGGGCATCGCGCTGACCGATCACGACGGCCTCTACGGCGTGGTGCGGATGGCCGAGGCGGCCGAGGCGTTCGGCGACATCGACACCGTCTTCGGCGCCGAGCTGTCGCTCGACCTGACCGCGCCTCAGAACGGCATGCCCGACCCCGAGGGCAGCCACCTGCTGGTGCTGGCACGCGGCCAGGAGGGCTACCACCGGCTGGCCGGGGCGCTCACCGACGGGCATCTGGCGCCCGGGTCGGAGAAGGGACGGCCGATCTACGACCTGGCGTCGCTGGCCGGCACCGCCGACGGTCACTGGACGGTGCTCACCGGCTGCCGCAAGGGGATGGTCCGGCAGGCGCTGGAACGCTCCGGTGACGACGCGGCCCTCGCTGAGGTACGCCGGTTGCAGGACCTCTTCGGTGCCGCCAACGTGCTCGTCGAGCTCACCGATCACGGCGACCCTGCAGACAGTCTGCGCATCGACCGACTGGCCGAGATCGCCCGCCGCGCCGGCGTCGACACGGTGGCGACCAACGCGGTGCACTACGCCGCTCCCGACCGGTTCCGGCTGGCGAGTGCGTTGTCTGCGGTCCGGGCCCGTCGCAGTCTGGAGGATCTCGACGGGTGGCTGCCGAGCAGCGACCAGGCGCACATCCGCAGCGGCGTCGAGATGCGGGCACGCTTCGCCCGGTTCCCCGGCGCGGTCGAGCGCACCGCCGACATCGCCGCCGACCTGGGTTTCCGGCTGCGCTCCGCCAGCCCGCGACTGCCCCGCCAGGAGGTGCCCGACGGGCACACGCCGATGAGCTGGCTGCGCGAGCTCACCTGGCAGGGCGCCGCGCAGGCGTGGAAGGAGCTGACCCCGGCCCACCGGGAGCGACTCGAGCACGAGCTGCAGGTGATCGAGGCCAAGGACTTCCCGGGCTACTTCCTCATCGTGCACGAGATCGTCAGCTTCGCGCACGAGAAGGGGATCCTCTGTCAGGGAAGGGGATCCGCTGCCGCGTCGGCCGTCTGCTACGCCCTCGGCATCACGGTCATCGACCCGATCTTCTACGGCCTGCCCTTCGAGCGGTTCCTGTCCGAGCTGCGCGAGGAGGCGCCCGACATCGACGTCGACTTCGACGCCGGACGCCGGGAGGAGGTCATCCAGCACGTCTACGCGAAGTACGGCCGCCGCAACGCCGCCCAGGTCGCCAACGTCATCACCTACCGCCCCAAGAACGCCGTGCGCGACATGGCCAAGGCGCTCGGACACAGTCAGGGCCAGCAGGACGCCTGGTCCAAGCAGGTCGAGCGGTGGGGCGGGCAGATCGACAGCACCGACCACGACATCGCTCCGGCCGTCGTGGAGCTGGCCAGCCAGGTGCTCACCTTCCCCCGGCACCTGGGCATCCACTCCGGCGGCATGGTGCTGACCGACGAACCGGTCGGCAACGTCTGCCCCATCGAGCCGGCCCGGATGACCGATCGCACTGTCCTGCAATGGGACAAGGACGACTGCGCGTGGATGGGACTGGTCAAGTTCGACCTGCTGGGCCTCGGGATGCTGGCCGCCGTCCAGCACACCTTCGACCTGGTGGGCACCCACTTCGGGCAGGTGTGGCGGATGGAGACGATCCCCCGCAACGAGCCCGGTGTCTACGACATGCTGTGCCGCGCCGACTCGATCGGTGTCTTCCAGGTGGAGAGCCGCGCGCAGATCGGCACCCTGCCGCGGCTGAAACCGCGCTGCTTCTACGACCTCACGGTCGAGATCGGGCTGATCCGCCCGGGTCCCATCCAGGGCGGTGCGGTGCACCCGTACATCCGGCGTCGTACCGGCGAGGAGGCGGTCACCTACCCGCACCCCCTGCTGGAGGACGTCCTGGAGCGCACGCTCGGCATCCCGCTCTTCCAGGAGCAGCTGATGCAGATGGCCACCACCGTCGGCAACTGCAGCACCGCCGACGCCGACCTGCTGCGCCGAGCGATGGGATCCAAGCGGGGTGTCGAGAAGATCGAGACGCTCAAGGCCAAGTTGTACGACGGGATGGCCGCCAACGGGATCGCGCCGGAGACGGCCGACGAGATCTACAACAAGATCGAGGCATTCGCGAACTTCGGCTTCGCGGAGTCGCATTCCCTCAGCTTCGCGGTGCTGGTCTATGCGAGCTCGTGGCTGAAGCTGCACTACCCGGCGGCGTTCCTGGCGTCGTTGCTGCGTGCCCAGCCGATGGGTTTCTACTCACCGCAGACCTTGGTCGGTGACGCCCGAAGACATGGCGTCATCGTGCTACAACCAGACATTCATCGTTCGAACGTCTATGCCGACCTGGAGGCTGAGGACGGTGCCACTCACGGCATGGGCGGCGGCATGGAGTCCTGCCTGCAGGACTACCAGCAGGACGAGATCGGCGAGTTCGACGCGACACGACCTCCGGACACCGAGCGGCACCGCCGCGACAGGCAGCACAGCGTGCGCCTCGGCCTGGACGACGTCTCGGCGCTCGGCCAGGAGGTCGCCGAGCGGATCGTCGCGTGCCGGGAACGGGACGGCAGATTCGCCGACCTGAGCGACCTCGCCAGGCGTGCCGAGCTGGACACCGAGCAGATGGAGGCGCTTTCGCTGTCCGGAGCGCTCGATGACCTGTCCGGCTCGCGACGTGGTGCGCTGTGGCAGGCAGCCGATGCCACGGCGATCAAGCAGGGCCAGCTCGACATCAACGTGCCCTACCAGCCCCCGCTGCTGCCGGAGCTCACCCTGGGTGAGCTGTTGATCCATGATCTGCAGGCCACCGGTATCAGCCCCGCGGACCACCCGATGCGGCACGCCCGCACGGTGATGCGCGAGCGGGGCGTCCTGCGCACGAGTGACCTGCTCACGGTCGAGTCCGGTCGGCGCATCGAGGTGGCCGGGGTGGTGACCCACCGGCAGCGGCCGGCGACCGCGAGCGGCATCACGTTCCTCAACCTCGAGGACGAGACCGGCCTGATCAACATCATCTGCAGCCGGGGCGTCTGGCACCGCTACCGCGTCATAGCCCGGTCCGCATCCGCCATGATCATCCGCGGCGTGCTCGAACGGTCACCGGAGAACATCGTCAACGTGGTCGCCGACCGGTTGGAGAAGCTGCCGATCGCCGTGGAGCTGACCTCCCGCGACTTCCGCTGACGACGTGGGAGTGGATGCGCGCTCGATCGGGCACGCACGTGCTCCCGATGTCAGGAACAGGCCGCGACGAGTGCTTCGAAGAGCCGCAGGTCGTCGCCCTGCTCGGGGTGCCACTGCACCCCGAGCCGCCACCGTGCCGACGGGTCGTGGATGGCCTCGACCACTCCGTCCTCGGCGCGGGCCACCACGTCGTACCCGGGACAGGACGCGACGCCCTGATGGTGGTACGTCGGGCACGTCACCTCGGCGCCGAGCAGCGCGGCGAGCGGAGTCCCCTGCCCCACCAGCACCCGGTGGGAGGACCACTTCCCCGGTGACGGCGAATGCCTCTCGTGGCCCACGTCATCCGGCAGATGCTGATTGAGTGTGCCGCCGGCCGCCACCGCCATCACCTGCATCCCCCGGCAGATCCCGAGCGTCGGCACGTCGAGATCCCGCCCGACCTGTGCCAGCAGCAGCTCGCTGACGTCGCGATCGGGCCGAGCCTCCTGAGCGGCGGGGTGCGGCTGCGCGCCGTACCGGGCCGCCTCGACGTCGGCGCCGCCAGAGAGGATCAGACCGTCGACCCGTCCCAGCACCCGCGCGGCCCATTCCTCGTCGGCGTCGGGCAGCGGTGGCACCACCAACGGGATGCCGCCGGCCGCGATCACCTTCTCGGCATAGGTCGCCGGCAGCGTCACGCTCAGTTGGGCGCGCCACACGTCCCGGTCGACGGGTTCCAGGTACGGCGTGATGCCGATGACCGGCCTGCTCACAGCGGGGTCACGTACGCGCCCGAGATGCCGCCGTCGACCAGGAAGTCGGTGGCGGTGATGAAACTGGACTCGTCGGAGGCCAGGAAGAGCACCGCGTTCGCGATCTCCTCCGGTTCGCCGAACCGGCCGACCGGCACGTGCACCAGCCGGCGCGCGGCACGCTCCGGATCGGCGGCGAAGAGCTCCTTGAGCAGCGGAGTGTTGACCGGCCCGGGGCACAGGGCGTTGACCCGCACCCCGTCGCGTGCGAACTGCACCCCCAGCTCACGCGACATCGCGAGGACCCCGCCCTTGCTCGCCGTGTAGGAGATCTGCGAGGTGGCAGCTCCCATGATCGCGACGAATGACGCTGTGTTGATGATGGATCCGCGCTTCTGCTCGATCATGTACGGCAGCACGGCCTTGCAGCACAGGTAGACGCTGGTCAGGTTCACGTGCTGCACGCGCTGCCACGCCTCGATCCCGGTGGTGAGGATCGAGTCGTCGTCGGGCGGTGAGATGCCGGCGTTGTTGAACGCGACATCGACGCTGCCGTACGCCGACTTGGCGGTCGCGAACAGCGCCTCGACCTGCTCGGCATCGGTCACGTCCGTGCGCACGAATCGCCCGTGCACCTCGTCAGCGACCCGCTCGCCGGTCTGTTCGTCGATGTCGGCGATGACCACGGACGCGCCCTCCTCCGCGAACCGGCGGACGGTGGCCAGCCCGATGCCGGAGCACCCTCCGGTGACGACGGCGACCTTGTCCTGCAGCCTTCCAGGCATCGAATGTCCCTTCTTTCGGGGTCAGTGGGCGGTGGAGATGAAGACGTTCTTGGTCTCGGTGAACGCGTCGAGTGCGTCCGGTCCGAGCTCACGACCGAGGCCGGAGGACTTGAAGCCGCCGAACGGCGTCGAGTAGCGCACCGCCGAATGGGAATTGACCGACAGATTGCCCGCGCGCACGCCCCGCGCGACGCGCAGTCCGCGACCGAGGTTGTCGGTCCAGATCGAGCCCGCCAGACCGTACGCCGTGTCGTTGGCCATCGCGATCGCATCCGCCTCGTCCTCGAACGGCAGCACCGAGACCACCGGACCGAAGATCTCCTCCTGCCACAGCGGGTCACCGGTGCCGGTCGGCACGACCACGGTCGGCGGGTACCACCAGCCGGCACCGTCGGGCGCCTCACCGCGGAATGCGATCTGCACCGCTGAGTCGGCGTCCTCGACGAAGCCGCGCACCCGCTGCCGTTGGGTGTCGCTGATGAGCGGCCCCATGTCGGCATCGCCGTTCAACGACGGGTCCTGCACCCGGACCGCATGCACCGCCGGCTCCATGGATTCCATGAAGCGGTCGAAGACGCTGCGCTGCACCAAGATCCGGCTCCGCGCGCAGCAGTCCTGCCCGGCATTGTCGAAGACCGCACCGGGTGCGGCAGCCGCCGCGGCGTCGACGTCGCAGTCCGCGAAGACGATGTTGGCGCTCTTGCCGCCGAGCTCGAGCGTCACCCGTGTCAGATCGTCGGCCGCCAGGGCCATCAGTCTCTTGCCGACCGCCGTCGACCCCGTGAAGCAGACCTTGCGCACGTGCGGGTGGGTGACGAACCGCTGACCCACGACCGGTCCCTCACCCGGTACGACGTTGAGCACCCCCTCCGGCAACCCGGCTTCGAGGGCCAGCTCGGCCAGCCGCAGCGCGGTGAACGGGGTCAGTTCGGCCGGTTTCACCACGACCGTGTTGCCCGCGGCCAGTGCCGGCCCGACGCCCCAGCCGAAGATGGGCATCGGGAAGTTCCAGGGCACGATGACGCCGACCACGCCCAGTGGCTCCTGGAAGGTCAGATCGATCCCACCGGCAACCGGAATCTGTTTGCCGCACAGTCGTTCCGGGGCCGCGGCGTAATAGTGCAGTACGTCGCGCACGTTGCCCGCCTCCCACATCGCGTTGCCGCGGGTGTGGCCGGAGTTCTCGATCTCCATCTCGGCCAGCTCGGCCAGATGGGCGTCGATGACGTCCGCGAACCGCCGCAGCAGGCGGCCACGGTCGGCGGGGTCGACGCGGGCCCAGGCCGGTGCCGCGGCGTGCGCACGGGCGATGACCGCGTCCGTCTCCTCCAGGCTCGCATGGTGCACCGCCCGGATCGTCCGGCCGGTCGAGGGGTTGATGACGTCGTACGGCGTGCTCACAGTCGCTCGAACCCCGCTTGCGCTCCCAGTCGGTGACCGCGGCGCCGAAGGCGGCGATCTCGACCTCGGCCGCGTGGGCGTAGTGCTCGACGACGTCATCGCCGAATGCCGCTCGTGCCACGTCGGATTCGAATAGCAGTCGTCGTGCCTCGTCCAGCGTCGTCGGCACCTTCGGCGCATCGCTGGTGTACGCGTTTCCCTCGAACGCCGGCTCGAGCTCGAGTTCGTTCTCGATGCCGTACAGGCCACCGGCGAGCATCGCTGCCGTCGCCAGGTAGGGGTTGACGTCGCCTCCGGGCAGTCTGTTCTCCACCCGCAGCGACGGGCCGTGGCCGACCACACGCAGAGCGCAGGTGCGGTTGTCGCGGCCCCACGCGACGGCGGTCGGCGCGAACGAACCGTCGGCGAATCGCTTGTAGGAGTTGATGTTCGGCGCGTAGAAGCAGGTGAACTCACGCGCTGTCGCGAGCAACCCGGCCAGGAAGTGGTCGAAGAGCCTGCTGTGGCCCCCGTCGCGCACGTCGTCGGCGAACATGATGGCGCCGTCGGCCCCGCGCAGCGAGAGGTGGATATGGCAGCTGTTCCCCTCACGCTCGTCGTACTTGGCCATGAAGGTCAGCGACCGCCCGTGCTGCGCGGCGATCTGCTTGGCGCCGGTCTTGTAGACGACGTGGTTGTCGCAGGTGCGCAGCACCTCGTCGTAGAGGAAGCCGATCTCGTGCTGCCCGGGGTTGCACTCGCCCTTCGCGCTCTCGACGACCATGCCCGCGGACCACATCTGATTGCGGATGTCGCGCAGCAGCGGCTCCACCCGACTGCCGCCCACGATCGAGTAGTCGATGTTGTAGCGGTTGGCCGAGGTGAGCCCGACGTACTGCGCGTCCCAGGCCTGCTCGTAGGTCTGCTCGAAGACGATGAACTCAAGCTCGGTGCCGGCGTACGCCGACCACCCGGCCCGCGCAGCCCGCTCTACCTGCGCGCGCAGCACCGACCGGGGTGCCTCGCGCACCGGTCCACGGTCGTCCAGCCAGGCCAGATCGCACTGGATGGTGGCGCTGGTCGGTTCTCCCGGCGTGCGCCGCAACGTCGTCAGGTCCAACTCGAAGAGAAAGTCTCCGTATCCCCTCTCCCAGGACGAGATCGCATAGCCGGCAACGGTGTTCATGTCGACGTCAACGGCGAGCAGATAGTTGCAGCCCTCGGTGCCATCGGCGAGCGCATGCTCCAGGAAGTAGTGGGCGTGCAGCCGTTTGCCCTGCAGTCGGCCCTGCATGTCGGTGAAGGCGACGATGACGGTGTCGATCGTGCCCGCCTCGATCTGGGCGCGCAGCTCCTCCAGCGTCAGTGTGGGTGCGGTCATCGCGGCCCTTCTCTCCGGCTCGGGTGTCTCGTCAACGGCTCATCCGATCAGCCCGATGAGCAGTTCGGCGGTCGCGTCGCAGTGCTGCCGCATGGCGTCCCCCGCCTCCACCGCGTCGGCGCGCAGGACCGCGTCGACGATGCGGGCGTGCTGAGACTGCGAATGCTCGATGTTGCGCGGCAGCACCGGGATCGCGGCGAGCAGATCACCGAGGGCGGCCTGCGCCCGGGTCACCGACTCGGCCAGCAACGCACTGCCGGACACAGTCGCGAGGGCCAGGTGCAGGCGGGAGTCGGCGATCCGATGCTCGCTGGTGCCAACGGTGTTCGCGGCATCGGCGAGGCACTGTGACAGCCATGCCCGCTGTTCGTCGTCGAGGGTCCGCTCCGCGGCAGCCTCCACGGCGCCGGGCTCGACGAGCCGCCGGAAACGCAGTACGTCGGCCACGTCGTACTCCCCTGCCGGTCGTACGCCGGGCGCGTGCGTGCCGTCGTAGGTCACGACCGTGCCGCCACCACGACCGCGGGTGGTGCGAACCAGACCGGCGTCGCGCAGCGCCGCGATCGCGTCCCGCAGCGTCATCCGGCTGACACCGAGCCGTTCGGACAGTTCGCGCTCGGGCGGCAACTGCTCGCCGTCGGCGAATACGCCCAGTCGGATCGCCGTCGCGAGTTGCCCGACGACGGCCTCGAAGACGTTCCCGACCGCCGGCTGCAGGGTGAACTCCTGCAGATCCCGGTAGGGCATGAGGTGCGGCACGGCTGACACGCGGCCAGTCTCACCACCGCGGCGCCCGCCGTCAATGGTTTGGAAATGGACCTTTTTTCCTCAGATCCATGGACCGGGGCCGATCGGCGCCACTAGCCTCGCGCACAACGACTCTCGCACCAGGAGCCCCCATGGCCGATGACGCCGCACCCCTGTCCGACGACGACGCGCTCCTCGCCACGCTCGGCTACAAACAGGAGTTGAGCCGCAGCTGGTCCAGCTTCTCCAACTTCGCGATCTCCTTCTCGATCATCTCGATCCTGGCCGGTTGCTTCACCACCTTCGGACAAGCGTGGAACAACGGCGGGCCGGTCGCGATCTCGTGGGGCTGGCCGATCATCTCCGCGTTCATCCTCATCATCGGCCTCACGATGAGCGAACTCGTCTCGGCGTACCCGACCTCCGGCGGCATCTACTGGTGGGCCTCGAAGATGGGCGGCCCCGGCGCGGGCTTCTTCACCGGCTGGCTCAACCTGATCGGGCTGCTCGCCGTGACCGCGTCCGTCGGGTACGGCGCAGCCACCTTCCTCGACCTGACGCTCGACACGATGAGCGCCTCGTGGGCCAAGCACTCCGGCCTGAAGACGGTGTTCGTGCTCTTCGTGGTGATCATGGTGCTCGCGGCGCTGGCCAACATCTTCAGCGGTCACCTGCTCGCGGTGCTCAACAACATCTCCGTGTGGTGGCACGTGGCGGGCGCGGCCATCATCATCGCGGTGCTGATCATCATCCCGGACAAGCACCAGAGCGCGAGCTTCGTCTTCACCGACCGCATCAACAACTCCGGCTATGCGGACAACAAGTACTGGTTCCTCGTCATGCCGCTGGGTCTCCTGCTGACCCAGTACACGATCACCGGGTTCGACGCGTCCGCCCACCTGTCGGAGGAGACGCAGGGCGCCGCGAAGGGGGCCGCCCAGGGGATCTGGCGCTCCATCTTCTACTCGGCGATCGGTGGGTACGTGCTCCTGCTGGCGTTCGTCTTCGCCGTGCAGGACCCGAAGGCGGTGACCAAAGGCGGTGGCGCCGTCGACCTCATCTTCGGACAGGCACTGCCGCAGAAGTGGCACGTGCTGATCCTGGTCATCTCCACGGCCGGCCAGCTCTTCTGCGCCACCGCCTGCCTCACGAGCGCGTCGCGGATGACGTTCGCCTTCAGTCGGGACCGCGGCATCCCCGGGTCGAGACTGCTCTCCAAGGTCAACCCGCGCACCCGCATCCCTGCCAACGCAGTGGTCTTCGTGACCGTGATCGGCATCCTGATCACCCTGCCGGCCTTGGTCGAGGTCGACGTGAACGGCGCCCCCGTGCCGGTGGCGTTCTACGCGGTCACCTCGGTGGCCGTCATCGGGCTCTACCTCGCGTTCGCGATCCCGATCTTCCTGCGCTGGCGGATGCGTGACGGCTTCGAGCCCGGGTCCTGGACGCTCGGATCGAAGTACAAGTGGATGAACATCGTGGCGGTGGCGGAGATCGCCGTCATCTGCGTCTACTTCATCCTGCCGTTCACGCCGACGGCCATCCCCGGCAACAAGGGCTTCTCGTTCAAGTACGTCAACTACGCGCCCGTCCTCACGATCGGCAGCCTGGTGATCCTCGCGATCTGGTGGTTCGCGTCGGCGCGGCACTGGTTCACCGGCCCGAAGCACACCATCGACGAGGCGGTCACCGAGGCGTTCGAGGGCTAGCCGGCGCCCCGCCGGGTCACACGGATCGGGGCCGGCGGATCCGGCCGTGCGGGTCGTAACGTTGCCGCACGCTCCGCAGTCGTTCCTCCTCGTCGTCCGCGAACGCGCCGGGCACGGTGGTCTGGCCGTCACGGAAGGATGCCGCCGCCCGTCCCGTGTCGACCGGCTGCACGGCAGCCCGTACGACGTCGATCGCCTGCTCGACGGTGCGGCGGTCGTCGGCGGTCGGCGCCGGTCCGACCACGTGCAACAGGAACGGACCGGGTGGGCTCGTCATCGCTCCGTCGGCATGCGCGGCGACCGTCGTCGCGATGTGCCGGATCTCCATCTCGGCCAACGGTGCGTCGTCGCCCACGCCCAGCGCGCTGAGGATGGCCAACGCATGGGCGGGAGTCGACGCGGTCAGCCAACCCCCGTCGCCGATCGCCGTCTCGGTGTCGGGCGGATCGAGGTGGATGACCGCCAGGCGCTTCTCGTCGCACGGCCCCGTCGTGTCGATCGCCGGCTCCGGTGCCGCGCGCAACGCGCGTTCCAGCGGCTCGAAACCAGCCTCGCCGCTCACCGAGGCCGCCGACAGGTGCACGACCCGGTGGCCTCGCAGCGCCTCCGGTACCACGGGTGCGTCCGGTGCCTTGAGGAAGCCGATGGCGCTGGTCAGCGTCTCGTCGATCTGCCCCAACGCATCGGTCCACGCAGCGACGACGGATTCAGCCTCGGCGATCGGCCACAGCCGGTATCCGGCCCACAGATCCGGCACCGCGACCAGGTCGATCTCGACCGCTGTGACGACGCCGACCCCTCCGGCGCCCCGGAAGGCCCACAGCGCTTCGGGGTTCTCCTGCTCGTCGGCGACCTGCGGCTCGCCGTCGCCGTCCACGAACTCGACGCGTCGCAGCGATGCACTGGCCATTCCGTGCGCGCGGGTCAGCCAGCCGATCCCACCGGACAGGGTGTAGCCGACGACGCCGACGTCCGGCGCGGTCCCGGCCAGACCGAGCAGCCCGTGGGTCGCGGCCTCGGCATTCACCTCTGCCCAGGTCGCGCCGGCCTCGACCCGCGTGGTGCGTGCCGAAGGGTCCACCCAGACGCCGTTCATCCGGCGGGTGTCGATCAGCAGCACGTCATCGCCGACGATGCCCGCAGCACCGTGCCCCGTCGCCTGCACGGCCACCCCGAGTCCGGCATCCGCCGCCGCGCGAACTGCCCTGCGTACGTCGTCGGCGCAGGTGGCGGCGACGACCGCGACCGGATGCTGATCCGCGGTCGCGTTGCGCGGCTGTGTCGCGATGTCGTATTCGTCGTCGCCCGGACGCCGTAACGCCGAACCGACGGCCCGGTCGAGGTCTTCGACGATCTGTTCCGTCGTCATCGCACCACCCGCTGTTCCGATCATCCTTCGCAGGACGTCGGGTCGGCGTCCCGCGCGATTCGAGATCTCGAGGCTATCCACCCGACCTGCACCTCCGTGAGGTCTTGCGCGATCCCGCCCGTCAGAGACGAGGGTCCACCGGCTCCGATTCCAGCGCAAGGACGGCGAAAACGGCTTCGTGGACGCGCCATAACGGCTCACCCCGAGCCAGGCGCTCAAGCGACTCGAGTCCCACTGCGTATTCGCGCAGCGCCAGGGAGCGCTTGTGGCCGAGGTTGCGGTCGCGCAGGCGGGTGAGGTTGGCGGGGTCGGTGTAGTCGGGGTTGTAGATGATCCGGAGGTACTCCCTGCCGCGGACCTTGATGCCCGGCTGCACGAGGCCACGTCGAGCACGGGCGAGGTTGGCGAACGGCTTCACGACCATGCCCTCGCCGCCTGCGGCGGTCAGCGACTCCCACCACTCGACCCCGGCGGCGACCGAGGCGTCGTCATTGGTGTCGACGCGTTGGCGACGCGTCGTGCGCATCAGATCGGGCGCAGCACCCACGAGGCGATCGGCGAGGTCCAGGTGCCACAGGTGGTCACGGTCGTGGTGAGTGCGGCCTTGCGTGGCGAGGACCTGGAACGGCGCCACGGCGACACCGTCGAGCCCGTCGGTGGGCCAGCAGTAGCGCCGATAGGCCTCGGTGAACGCCTGGGCGTTGTCGGCGCGCACGCAGGTGCGATCCAGCAGGTCGCCGACCTCGACCCCCCGAGCCTGGGCAGCCCGCAGGCCCTCTGCCGCCGCGGGAAGGACGTGCCGCGCCGCCGCGCCGACCGCGGCGTACTGGTCGCGCAGCAGATCGCCCGCCTTGGCCGACCAGGGCACGATCTCGGTGTCGAGCAGCAGCCAGTCGCTGTCCAGCTCCTCCCAGAGGCCCGCCGAGGTGACGGCATCCCGTACGCCGGTGAGGAGGTTCTCGGTGGTGGGGCGGTCGAAGAAGGAGCGCCCGGTGCGGGTGTACGCCGCTCCAGACTCGCCGTCCGTCGCGCCGAACCGGCGCACCGCGACCTTCTCGTCGCGACAGATCAGGACGACCGCCCGCGACCCCATGTGCTTCTCCTCGCACAGCAGCTCGGTGACTCCGACCGAGGTATACGCGGAGAACACCTCGTCGGGGGTGCTCGAGCAGTGCGTCGCGGGCGGAGGTCGGCGGCGGAGCCATCGTGGGCGGCAGGTAGGGCAACCAGCGAGGGTGCAGCGCGAACCGGCTCATCACCTCGAGTGCGCCGGCGTCGTTCTCCTCCCGGACGGTCACCCGGCCGTGATGGGCGGTCTGCACGATGCGCTTGCCGAGGACGTCGCGGATGTCGAGTTGGTCGCGGTCCCGCTGACCGGGCACCGGCGTCTCCAGAGCGACCGGGAACGGCTTGGCGGGTTCGTACCAGACCCGCTCGGCCGTGACCTGGACCGACTCCTTCTCCGGGTACCGCAGCGCGGTCAGCCGTCCGCCGAAGACGCAGCCGGTGTCGAGGCAGAGGGTGTTGTTGACCCATTCCAGCTCGGGCGTCGGGGTGTGCCCGTAGAGCACCATCGCGGAGCCGCGGTAGTCCTCGGCCCAGGGGTAGCGGACGGGCAGGCCGAACTCGTCGGTCTCGCCGGTGGAGTCGCCGTACAGCGCGAAGCTGCGCACCCGGCCGGACGCGCGACCGTGATAGGCCTCCTTCAGCCCGG
The DNA here is from genome assembly GCF_021391335.1 of Allobranchiibius sp. GilTou73. GTDB lineage: Bacteria > Actinomycetota > Actinomycetes > Actinomycetales > Dermatophilaceae > Allobranchiibius > Allobranchiibius huperziae. The sequence goes on from NZ_CP090051.1 coordinate 3,543,558, forward strand.
CGTGAGCGACGACGAGCCTGCCGTCGTCGAGAACGAGGTGCGACACCAGGGCGTAGCAGAACTCGGCCACCTCCGTCCGGAACTCGGGGGTCTCATCGGCGAGCTGGGCGAGGGTCTTCTCCAGGCCGTGGCTGACCTGCACGGCGCGCCCGCCGAGCGCACGCACCAACTTGTTCTCGTGGTTTCCGGGTACGCACAGCGCATGGCCGTTGCCGACCATGCCCATCACCAGCCGCAGCACGCCAGGGCTGTCCGGGCCGCGGTCGACGAGGTCGCCGACGAAGACCGCCCGCCGCCCGGCCGGGTGCGTGGCGTCGACCGGGCGCGCCTGGTCGTCGCGGACGAGCGCGTAACCGAGCTGCTCCAGCAGCGTCTCCAGCTCCGAGCGGCAGCCACGGACGTCGCCGATGACATCGAACGGGCCGTGTTGGTCACGCAGGTCGTTCAGCAGCTTCTCGCGGGTGATCGTCGCCGCGGCGACCTCCTCGACGCCGGAGAGGACATGGACCGTGCGGAACCCCTCCCGCGACAGCCCCCGCAGGGACCGGCGCAGCTGGTCGCGGTGGCGGCGTACGACCCGCGCGCCGAAGTCACGGTCGGGTCGCTCCGCGTTGCGTGCGACGCAGACCTGCTCGGGGAGGTCGAGCACGATCGCGACCGGCAGTACGTCGTGGGCCTTGGCCAGCTCGATCAACTGCCGCCTGGCCTCGCGCTGCACATTGGTCGCATCCACGACCGTGAGACGACCGGCGGCCAGGCGCTTGCCGGCGATGAAGTGCAGGACGTCGAAGGCGTCGCCGGAGGCGGACTGGTCGTTCTCGTCGTCGGCGACCAGGCCGCGGCAGTAGTCGCTGGAGAGCACCTCGAAGGCACCGAAGTGCTCGCGGGCGAAGGTGGATTTGCCCGAGCCTGATGCACCGATGAGGACCACGAGGCTGAGCTCGGGGACCGCGAGCTGCGTCATGACACCTCCTGAGCGGGCTGATCGCTGCGGGTGAAGACCGCCATCTGGGTCGGCGGGCCCACGGTCGGGTCGTCCTCGCCCACGGGAAGCAGGGTGGGGGCGTACCCGGTGCGTCGGCCGACCCCGGTGACCCAGTCGGAGAACTCGGCCCGGGTCCACTCGAAGCGGTGATCCCTGTGCCGCATCGTGCCCGAGGCGAGCCGCTCGTAGCGCACGTTGTGCTCGACGTTGGGAGTCGTCACGATGACGGTGCGCGGCCGGGCGTGCCCGAAGACCGTGCTCTCGAGGGCGGGCAGGCGATCGGTGTCGAGGTGCTCGATGACCTCCATCAGCACGATCGCGTCGTAGCCGTTCAGCCGGTCGTCCGTGTAGGTCATCGAGGACTGGAGCAGTCGCAGTCGGGCGCGCTGGCTGTCGGGCATCCGATCCAGGTGCAAGCGCCGTTCGGCCAGTCCCAGGGCGCGGCCGGAGACATCGACGCCGACGACCTCGCTGAAACGGGGGTCCCGGATCAGTTCGCGGAGCAAGGCTCCTTCGCCGCAGCCGAGGTCGACGACACGTGCGGCCCCCGCGGCACGGAGCGAGGAGAGCACCGCTTCCTTCCGTTGTGCGACGAAGGAACGACGAACGGGTGTCTCCTCGCTCGGTGCCTCCTCGACGGACTCGGTTCGCAGGTCATCGACTTCGGCCAGGCGGGAGACGGCGGTCGCGACGAGGTCCGGCTGGTGGGCCAGGTAGCGGCGGGTGATCAGTTCGCGGGCCGGGTGGGCCGGCAACCAGTCGCCGGCGGCGCGGACCAGCTTCTCGACCTCGTCCTGCGAGACCCAGTAGTGCTTGGAGGAGTCCAGCACCGGTAGCAGCACGTAGAGGTGGGACAGCGCCTCGGCCAACACCTGCGTGCCGCGCAGGCGAAGGTCGACGTAGTGCGAATCGCCCCAGGCGGGCATTTCCTCGTCGAGCGGCAGGGCCTGCGCCGTCACCTCCCAGCCCAGCGGTTCGAAGAGCGCGCGGACCATCTCGGCGCCGCCTGACGCGGGCAGCACCGGCACGCGTATCTCCAGTTCACGGCTCTGGCCGAGCAGCTCCGGCCGGGCATCGCATCGACCTGCCATCGCTGTGCGGAAGACCTTTCCCAGCGCCACCGCAAGCATCGATGAGCCGGCGTAGGGACGGTCGTTGACGTACTGGCTCAGCGCGAAGGCGTCCCCGCCGTACCTCCGGCCGCGCACCAGCGCGACCGGGTCGATCTCGAGCATCAGGGCCACGGTGCAGCGCTCGTCACTCGCCTCCGGATAGAACACGTGGGCCACCCCGGCCGACACCGCGAACTGCTGAGCGCGGTCCGGGTGTTTGTGCAGCAGGTAGCCCAGCGCGGTCGCATCCTCGCCCGAGGAGGTCAGCGTCAGGTACACCGGCGCCATTGTCCACGAAAGGCAGCCCGGGTGAGGTCGGGCGGGCTCTTTCGGCCTGTCTGACCGAGGCGGCTGCGCGACCTACCGTGGGGGGTATGACGAACCGGCTCGCCTCCGCGACCAGTCCTTACCTGCTGCAGCACGCCGACAACCCGATCGACTGGCAGGAGTGGTCCACCGACGCGCTCGACGAGGCCCGCCGGCGTGACGTGCCGATCCTCCTGTCGGTCGGGTACGCCGCGTGCCACTGGTGTCACGTGATGGCGCACGAGACGTTCGAGGACGCGGGTGTCGCGCAGATCGTGAACGCGGGCTTCGTGGCGATCAAGGTGGACCGGGAGGAACGCCCCGACATCGACGCGGTCTACATGGACGTCACGATGGCGCTGACCGGCAGCGGGGGATGGCCGATGACGTGTCTGCTCACTCCCGCCGGGGATCCGTTCTTCGCGGGCACGTACCTGCCGCGTGAGCAGTTCCTGCGCCTGCTCGACGCTGCGACGCAGGCCTGGACCGACCGCCGTGACGACGTCGTGCAGTCCGGCGCCACCATCTCCGGCAAGCTGCGCGAGGTCGTCACCGCCGAGTCGCAGCCGGTGGACCACGCGCTGGTGCGCCGCAGCGTGGACGCGATGGCCCGCCGGTTCGACACGGTCAACGGCGGCTTTGGCGGTGCACCGAAGTTCCCCACGACCTCCAGCCTGGAGTTCCTGCTGCGCGCCGCCGCGCTGACCGGCGACGAGCACCCTCGCGCGATGGCCGCCCAGACCCTGGAGCGGATGGCGCGCGGTGGCATCTACGACCAACTGGGCGGCGGGTTCGCGCGCTACAGCGTCGATGCCCGCTGGGTGGTGCCGCACTTCGAGAAGATGCTCTACGACAACGCGCAGCTGGTCCGCGTCTACGCCCATGCCTGGTGCGCCACCGGCGATCCGCTCTTCGAGCGGGTCGTCGGCGAGACCATCACCTTCATGCTCCGTGAGTTACTCACGCGGACAGGGGCTTTCGCGTCATCTCTGGACGCCGACACGGAGGGTGTCGAGGGACTCACGTACGTCTGGACGCCCGCGCAGTTGACCGACGTACTCGGCGAGGACGACGGCGCCCGCGCCGCTCGACTGTTGTCGGTGACCCAGGCGGGCACCTACGAGCACGGCGCCTCCACGCTGCAGCTCGCCGAGGACGCTGACGTGGACACTGCCGATGCTGCGTGGTGGGAGCGGACGCGGTCGCTCCTGCTCGAAGCGCGGGGCGAGCGTCCGCAGCCGGGCCGTGACGACAAGGTGGTCGCGGCGTGGAACGGGCTCGCGATCGGCGCGCTGGCGGAGGCCGGTGCGGTCTTCGGCCGACGGGACTGGATCGACGCCGCGTCGCGGTGTGCCCGCGCGGTGCGCGACGTGCACCTGGTCGAGGGTCGGCTGCGTCGTACGTCGCGCGACGGCCGGGTCGGCACCACGCCGGCAGCCGCGGACGATCTGGGCGACCTCGCGGACGGGCTGCTGACTCTCCACCAGGTCGAGCCGACCGCCGGCTGGCTCGACCTGGCCGGCACCCTGTTGGATACCGCGCGGGTCCACCACCGTGACGACATCGGAGGCTTCTACGATGCGGCCGACGATGCCGAGCAGCTCATCGTCCGGCCCCGCAGCCCGGTCGACGGCGCGGAGCCGTCGGGCGGATCCGCACTCGCGGGGGCGCTGTTGTCGTACGGCGCACTCACCGGCGACCCCGCGCCGTTCGCGGAGGCAGCAGCGGCGGTCGGCGCCGTCGCGCACCTGGCCGGCCGCGATCCGGTCATGGTGGGCCACGCGCTCGGCGTCGGGGTCGCGCTGTTGCACGGCCCGGTGCAGGTCGCGGTCGTCAGCGGCGAGCGGGGCGACGGGACGGCCGGGCTGGTCGAAGTCTCTTGGCGCTCGACCGCGCCGGGCCGCGTCACCGTCAGCGGCCGGCCCGACGATCCGGCCCAGCCGCTGTTGGTCGACCGGCCCATGGTCGACGGCCGCACGGCGGCCTATGTCTGCCGCCGCTTCGTGTGCGACGCGCCCGTCACGACGGTCGACGCGCTGCGCGAGGCGCTCGGCCGACCGGTGCCGACGTCAGGAGCCGCCGAGTAGCCGGGCTCCGTTGCGCCACAGCACGTCCCGCATCCAGTCGTCCCCCAGATCCAGTCGTGTCAGCGCGGTCAGCTGGTGCGCGTACGGGTAAGGGATGTTGGGGAAGTCCGAACCCAGGACGATCTTGTCCTGAAGCTGCGGCAACCTCGACCGGTAGGACGGTGACGTCGGCGCCTGCTCCTCCGTGAAGTCGGTGAACGCCATGGTCGTGTCCAGATGCACCCGCTCGTACTGCAGCGCGAGGTCGGCGAACTCGTCGTACTCCGGCATGCCCAGGTGGGCGATCACGAACGCGAGCCGCGGGTACCTTCTGAGTACCCTGGCGATGCCCTCGACCCCGGTGAATTCGCCGGGCAGCGGCGCCGACCCGGCATGGATCACGATCGGGACGCCGGCCTCCTCCAGCAGCGCCCATGCAGGGTCGAGCAGCGGATCGTCCGGCGCGAACCGGCCCACCTGCACGTGCACCTTGAAGAGTCGTGCGCCCTGGGTCAGCGCGTCCCCCACGTAGTCCCCCACGTCAGGCTCGGGGTAGAGCGTCGCGCAGTGGATCACGTCGGGCACCCGCCGCGCGAGGTCCGCGCTCCAGTCGTTCAACCAGCGCGCCATGCCCGGTCTGTGCGGATAGGTCAGCGCCGGTATCGGCGACACCCCGAAGGACCGCACGATGCGCAGCCGGGTCGCCTCGTCGAAGCGGTACCGGATCGGCCACGGCCGGCCGTAGTTCTCTTCGGCAACATCGAAGTAGGCCCACACCTTGCGCAGCATCGGCTCGGGCAGGAAGTGCACGTGGATGTCGGCCAGCCCGGGAATGCCGAGCGCCTGCACGTACGCCGGGATCCCCGCGTCGTCGACCGGGCCGGGCGTCGTGGGCATGGCCCGACGATAGAGGAGCGCGCCTCAGCCCTGCGGTCGCACGAACGGGAACGCCAGTGTCGCCCGGATGCTCGCGCCCGTCAGCATCATCACGACACGGTCCACCCCGAGTCCGAGGCCGCCGGTCGGGGGCATCGCGAGCTCGAGCGCCGACAGGAAGGCCTCGTCGATCTGCATGGCCTCCAGATCTCCCGCCGCGGCCGCGATGGACTGCGCGGTCAGGCGCTGGCGCTGGTCGACCGGATCGACCAGCTCGCTGTAGGCAGTGCCGATCTCGGCACCGAACGCCACCAGATCCCAGCGTTCCGAGAGCGCCGGGTCGGTGCGGTGGGTGCGGGTCAGCGGCGAGGTCTCCAGCGGGAAGTCGGTGTAGAACGTCGGGAACTGCGTCTGCTTCTCCACCAGCGCGTCGTAGAGCGCGACGACCAGCATGCCGACGCTCGACTGTGCCGGAGCGGCCACCCCGTGCCGGGCGCAGACCGCTTCGATCTGGTCGCGCGAGGTGGCCGTGGTCAGCTGCTCCCCCACTGCCTCGGACACGGCGGCGTGGACGGTCTTGACCGGCCACTCGCCGCTCAGGTCGACCTCGTACGTCGTGCCGTCGGCGTCCGTGCGCTGCGCGACCGGTCGGCCGTTGACCGCCACCGCGACCCGCAGCAGCACCTCACGGGTGAGCACCCGCATGGTGTTGTAGTCGCCGTACGCCTCGTAGGCCTCCAGCGAGGTGAACTCAGGATTGTGGGTGGCGTCGACGCCCTCGTTGCGGAAGTTGCGGTTCAGCTCGAAGACCCGCTGCATCCCGCCGACGGCGAGTCGCTTCAGGTAGAGCTCCGGGGCGATCCGCAGATAGAGATCCATCCCGTACGCGTTGATGTAGGTCTTGAACGGGCGCGCAGTGGCGCCGCCGTGCACCGCCTGCAGCATCGGCGTCTCGACCTCGCAGAAGTCGCGCGCCTGGAACGCCTCGCGCAATGCGCGCACGCCGGTCGAACGGCGTCGCAGCAGATCGAGGGAGTCGGGGCTCACGAGCAGTTCCAGGGACCGCTGCCGGCTGCGGACGTCGTCACTGAGCGACGACCCCAGGGTGGGCAGCGGCCGCAGACACTTGGCCGCCATCTGCCAGTGGTCGAGCAGCACGGACAGTTCACCGTTGCGTGACGTCGCGACGGGTCCCGTCACGCTCACCAGGTCACCGAGATCGACGCTCTCTCGCCACAGCGCCCGCGCCGGGTCCGGCGTGTGCGCGGCGGTCACCATGACCTGCACCCGCGCGTTCTCGTCGTCCAGCACCGCGAACGTCACACCGCCGAGGTCGCGCACAGCGCGGATCCGCCCGCAGACCGACACCACGTCCTCGGTCACCGTGTCCGGTGCCAGGTCGGCGTACCGGTCGCGGATCTCGCGGACCCGGTGGGTGCGAGGGACCTGCACCGGGTAGCCCGGCATCCCCGCGTCCTCCAAGGCCTGCAGCTTCGTACGACGCACCCGCTGCTGCTGGGTCAGCACCGCGGTGGGCGGCGCCGGGACCAGCAACCGACGCTCCTGCTCGCACACCCGCTCGACGAAGTCGGGCTCCGGACGCGGCGGCTGCACGTCGGAGGGTCGCGGCCCGGTCAGCAGTCGGGGGCCCACCATCGGGACGAATCCCTCGGCGATCCCCATGGCCAAGCCCGCGCGGGGCACCGTGAGCGCCGGGTCGTAGCAGAGCAGCCGGGGCACCCAGGTCGGGTGGTACTTGTCGTTGGAACGGTACAGCGTCTCGAGCTGGTAGAAGCGCGACGCGAACGACAGGGCGGCGTCGGTCACCTTGGTGACCGGGCCCGCGCCGACCTGGTCGGCGTTGTCGAAGACGCTGCGGAACACCGCGAAGTTCAGGGAGATCCGCCGGATCCCGTACTCGGGGCCCTCTTCGACGAGCTTGGCGACGAGGAACTCGTTCAAACCGTTCTCGGCGTCCCGGTCGCGGCGCATCAGGTCCAGTGAGACCCCGCGCACGCCCCACGGCACGAAGGACAGGAAGCCACGGATCTGCCCCTGTGCGTCGTGCGCGGTGATGATCACGCACCGCCCGTCGGCCGGGTCGCCCAGCCGGTTCAACGCCATGGAGAAACCGCGTTCGGTCTCATCACCGCGCCACCGCTCGGCGAGGCGCTCGATCTCGACGAGCTCGTCCGCGCTCAGCTCGCTGTGCCGGCGTACCCGTGTCGTGTACCCGGCCCGGGAGATGCGGGTGACCGCCTGGCGCACCGGGCGCATCGACCGGCCCCGCAGGCTGAAGGTGTCGGTGTCGAGGATCGCCTCGTCGCCGAGCGCGAACGCGCGCAGGCCGGCCTCGACGTAATGAGTGGTCCCGGTCTCGCTGCTGGAGAGGACGGCGGCGTACCACCCGTTCTCCCGGCACTCCTGCAACCAGCGGGTTATCACATCGGGCCACGCGGCGCGGTCGCCCACCGGGTCCGCGCTCGCGACACAGGTCGTGCCCTCGGTGCGGTAGGTCAGCGCCGCCCGCCCGTCCGTGGAGAAGATGACGCTCTTGTCGCGTCGGGTGGCGAAGTAGCCGAGCGAGTCGTCCTCGCCGTGTTCCAGCAGCAGCCTGCGAACGGCCAGCTCCTCGTCGGCCGACTGCATCGGTTTGCCGTGGCCGGAGCGCCAGAAGACCAGGATCGACAACAGCAGGGCGATACCGGACATCAACCCGGCCAGCCCGAAGATCCAGGGCGGTCCGACGTGGTTGTCCAACCCGAACGTCCCCGCCGGGCTGCTGACGCCGAAGGTCGAGCGCAGTGCCCAACGGCCACGCTCCCGCATACCGACCAGGGACCCGGGTGCGGCCGCGGTCAGCGCGGCGGTGATGACGAACGAGGTCAACAGACCGACCGCCAGCACCGCGAAGGCGGAGCGCCGGGACCGGGGCGCGAGCTTCGCCGGGAAGCCGCGCCGGCTCGCCACGACTAGGACCAGGACGGCGATGCCGATGATCAGCGCCGGGACCGTGACGTAGCGGGAGGTAGTGAATTCGATGTACTCCCGCTCGCTCACACCGAACGCCGGGCGGCGACCCAGCCCGGAGAGCGGCCCGTGAAGGACTGCCCGCCCTTCGTCGACCTTGCCGGCGATGACCACCACGGCGCTGTAGAAGACATTGAGCACCATGACGACGACGACCACGGTGTGTGCCGCGCGCAGGCGGCGCCGCGCGGCTCCCGCCAGCGCGAACAGCAGGCAGATGAGGAAGATGCTCGGCTCCACCGGCATGTTGAGCAGGCCGAGGGCATCGGAGACCGCTCGGATGAACAGGCCGTCGGGGAACAGGATCGCCAGGAGGGAGAAGAAGGCGCTGATCAGCAGCAGCCGGCCCACCCAGCTCGCGACGCGCTCGCGCCACGGCGGACGCGGAGTCTCGCGGCTCGCGCTCGCCCCGCCGTACGCGTTGAAGGAGCCCTTGAAGAGCCGCGCCGTCGCGCCCTGGGTCATTCGTACCCCCATGTCATGGTGACGCGACGATATCCCAGCCACCTGAACAGAGCTGGAGAATGAGCCCAACGAAAAAGAAGGCCCGGTAACGCAGCTGCGTTACCGGGCCTTCTCAT